>CAZNPP010000048.1:0-24950 GCA_964574785.1 uncultured Chloracidobacterium sp.
GCATTAAAAGGCTCTCCTCCGCCAATCGCGCCTTCTGCAATGCTTGTTCCCCGGTACTTCCCCCTTTTCAGTAGAATCCTGCTTAAGATTCTGGACTTCTGCTGCGTAAGTTTTCGCTTTTATAACGTGATATTACGCATCTACTACGGTGGAGACTGTTGATGCTATTATTAGAGTCACACTTTTTTCGGAATCAGCTAAACATCGTTGAGTTGTCATGGTGATAATGCGAATATAGTCCCTGTTAAAATACCTCAAGAATTCGAACCTAAAAGGATAGAGTTCCCCTGAAGCTAGCTAAGCAAAAGATTCTTGTAGTTGATGATGATCGGGCGATCCGCTGGACATTATGTGAAGCCCTTCGCGGTTGGAGTTTTTCGCCCCTCGAAGCGGGAACTGTTGCCGAGGCGCTTACTCAGTTCGAAAACGAGCTCCCAGTGGCGGTTTTGTTAGACATTGATCTGCCAGACGGCTCCGGACTCGATGTGTTGCGCCAGATTAAGATGGAACGTCCCGAGGTTGTTGTAATAATGATTACGGGAAATGTGCTCATTGATAACACCATCTCTGCGCTTAGGGGTGGCGCATACGATTTCATCGGAAAACCTGTAAATCTCGAGGAATTGCGAGTAACGATTCGCAATGGAATCGAAGCACATCAATTGCGGCGTGAAGTCGATCAGGTAAGGAAAGAGCGGGCACAGAAATTTGCATTTGACCAAATCGTAGGCGAGTCACCAGCCATGAAGAAGATGCTGGCACTGGCCACCAAAGTTGCAGAAAGCGAAGTCTCCTCGGTATTACTGCAAGGTGAATCCGGTACCGGCAAAGACCTCGTAGCAAAGGCGATTCACTATGGCTCGCGCCGCGCCGAGCGACCTTTTATAGCGATCAATTGCGCGGCACTCCCTGCAACATTAATCGAGTCTGAGTTGTTCGGTTACGAGAAAGGAGCATTTACTGACGCCAAAGCCCGTAAAGAAGGTCTGTTCGAGCAAGCTGAGGGAGGAACCCTGTTACTTGATGAGATTGGCGAGCTCGAATTGTCGTTGCAGGCGAAACTCCTACGCGTTCTAGAAGAAGGAGCTTTTCGTCGCGTTGGTGGTTTGAAAGATATCCCCCTTGACGTGCGAGTGATTGCCGCCTCCAATCGTGACCTTAAGACTGAGAGTGACGCCGGACGGTTCCGGCTCGATCTCTATTACCGTCTTTCCATCATCCAAATCGACATTCCTCCTTTGCGTGAGAGGGAGAACGATGTCCTTCTCCTTGCTGATCACTACATAAAAACCATTGGTTCGCGCTTGCATTTGCGACAACCAATCACCGGACTATCACCCCAGGTGATCATAGTTTTTAAGAAATATGCGTGGCCCGGAAACGTTCGGGAACTTCGAAATGTGATCGAGCGGGCTCTGATTCTCGAAGATAACGAACTTATCACGACAGAATACCTGCCATTAAATCTGTTGCGTCCAGATGTTGGCGTCAGCGCCCATTCGGATATTCACGAGGTTTCAGAGTTTTTACTTCCGCCCGACGGCATTTCTCTTGATGAGGTTGAAATGTCCTTTGTTCGGCAAGCCATCGAGCGAAGCGAAGGCAATCAGACCCGCGCTGCCGAACTTCTGGGCATATCTCGCGATCAGTTGCGCTACCGGTTGAAGAAACTCGAAAGTATTGGTAGCGTAACAGTAGAGTCTTTATAGATTTTCACGATGACTACCTCCTTACCTCTGAACGAATACAAATCGTTAACACTTACTACTGAGGAGGCCCTTGCGCGTTCTTTAAAAGAACTCGCTGACATTAAGTTTGCCTTGGACGAGTCTGCTATCGTGGCAATTACTGATCGGCGGGGAATTATTAACTACGTAAACGACAAGTTTTGCGAGATCTCGAAGTACTCGCGAGAAGAACTACTTGGTCAAGACCATCGGATTATCAATTCCGCTTATCATCCCAAAGAGTTTATTAGAAATCTCTGGACGACTATTGCTGGCGGCAAGGTTTGGCGTGGCGAGATAAAAAATCGTGCCAGAGATGGCACCTATTATTGGGTTGATACCACCATCGTGCCGTTTCTTAATCAAGAGGGAAAACCCTACCAATATATCTCGATTCGTTATGACATTACGGAGCGCAAACTGGCTGAAGAGCGCATCATGCAGCAAGCAGCTCTACTTGATCAGGCGCAAGACGCTATTTTGGTAAGGGATCTCGATTACAAGATACTCTTTTGGAATAAGGGTGCTGAACGCATTTACGGATGGACGGCAGAAGAGATCGTTGGCACGACCGGGTTGGACGTGATGTTCAAGGACCAACCTGCAGCAGTTGATATTCCCAAAAAATCTGTGCTTGAAGTGGGTGAATGGAACGGTGAGCTAAACCAGGTTTGCCGCGATGGCTCCGAGATAATCGTTGAGAGCCGATGGACCTTAGTGCGGGACGAAAACGGAAAGCCACATTCCATTCTGGTAATAAACACCGATGTGACGGAACGCAAAAGGATCGAAACACAATTTCTGCGGGCGCAGCGAATGGAGTCGATCGGTACCCTGGCAGGTGGCATAGCTCACGACCTCAATAACGTTCTATCGCCTATCTTGATGGCTGTTGAGATGCTGCAACTTAAGGTGAAAGATGATTCTGGTCGTCAGATGCTCGAAATCCTGCGCACGAATGCAGAGCGTGGCGCCAGCATGATCAAGCAGGTGCTTTCCTTTGCTCGAGGTGTCGAAGGCGAACGCCTTGCTTTGCAACCTAAGCACCTTATCAAAGACATCGTCAAGATCATGCGCGAGACTCTGCCAAAATCGATCGATGTAGGTTTTCAAGTCTCTGATGACATCTGGATCATTTCGGCTGATGCAACGCAGGTGCACCAGGTATTGATGAATCTGTGTGTAAACTCGCGCGACGCAATGCCCCACGGTGGTTCTATTAACATCAAGGCCGAGAACGTTCACCTGGATGAGAACTATGCGCGGATGCATCTCGAGGCAAAGCCCGGGCGCTTTGTTATGATCACGGTCTCTGACACCGGTACGGGCATGGCGCCTGAACTATTGCACCGGATATTTGAGCCATTCTTTACAACGAAGGAAATGAGCAAGGGAACCGGTCTCGGACTCTCGACGGCTCTGACGATAGTCAAGAGCCACGGTGGCTTTATTAATGTTTACAGCGAGAAAGATAAGGGCACTCAGTTTGCGGTCTATTTTCCTGCCGATGAAAAGGTGCTCGAAGCTCAGAGTGGCATTCCCCAAACCAACTTACCCTCAGGTAATGGGGAACTCATACTAGTTGTTGACGATGAAGACGCTATCCGTCAGATAACCCGCGGCACGCTTGAGGCTTTTGGCTATCGCGTCTTAACTGCGAGCGATGGCACAGAGGCAATAGCCCTCTATGCCGAACACCGAAACGAGATCGAAGTGGTGCTCACAGACATGTTAATGCCCTTCATGGATGGCCCAGCCACCATCCGCGCGCTGCACAAAATGAGTCCCGAGCTCAAGATCATTGCAGCAAGCGGTTTGACGCCTCAGAACAAAGCGGGCGAAGCCGCGATCGAAGGAGTGCGAATGTTCCTTAATAAACCGTATACCGCCGAGAAGTTACTCACAGCTTTGGCGGAGATCTTGAAATAACAGCATCTCACTCCTCCGCAACGCCCGTTATCCTCTCAATTCTGATTCGAAACACAATCACTGGGGGCGGGCCACCATCGTGAGCCAGAGATGACTCTACTGGTGTCAACATGGGAAACTGCCTGAGAATGCGGCCGAGGATCTCCTTTCGCTCGCTTGGATTGTCAATCTCTTCGTATGTTCCAAAGGCGAGAACGCTGCGCCAATTAACATCGCTCTCAATCTGATCAACTTGTAAGCACGCTCGCGGATTCTCCCTGAGTCCTTGAATCTTCAAACCTGGCAGC
This sequence comes from uncultured Chloracidobacterium sp., assembly GCA_964574785.1. Lineage (GTDB taxonomy): Bacteria > Acidobacteriota > Blastocatellia > Pyrinomonadales > Pyrinomonadaceae > PSRF01. Next base: position 3,944 of record CAZNPP010000048.1, read on the forward strand.
GAATGGCTGTAGGCAGAATCACCTTCGACATAATAATTAATTGGCGTTATGTATGGTTCACCGTCAACGATGCAGCCCAACCTGCCGACATGCGCTGCACTTAGAATATTGCGCGATTCCTCTTCACTTAATCGTGAAAACATGTCGTTCACCTCTGACTTTTGAGCAGGTTTTGAGTGGTGCGGGTTGTATCCTGTTTTCGATCTGTAATAATTTGCGAAAGCTTATTAGCTTAAGGCACATCCGCTTTCCTCCTGCTCTTGAGCGTTTCAATCCTAGGATGAGTTTACTTCACATGGCTTACAATGAGGTAATAGACCAGAGCAGGTTCAGTAGAGAAAGGGGACAGAGATGGACTGGCGTATCTTTATAACGACGTTTGGGATGATATTTCTTGCTGAGATGGGTGATAAAACACAGCTTGCCGCTATGACTATGGCGGCAGGATCACAGCGTCCCTGGGCCGTCTTTTTGGGAGCCGCTGTTGCTCTCACCTGCGTCTCCGCCCTCGGTGTTCTGGTCGGAACTGTGATTGGAAACTATGTGCCACTGATCTGGGTTAAGCGAGTGGCTGCTTTCGCTTTCATCGTCATCGGCATACTCATACTTATCGACAGGTTCTGAATCGGCGGCCAAGTGGGCCAGTCGGAGGAGCTTAGCTTATGGAACACGAGCATTCGTCAGAGGCAATTGAGCGACGATTGGCGGCCGGTCCGCACCACAACTACCTGCGCGATTGGATTTACGGTGGTATTGATGGTTCCGTAACCACTTTTGCAGTGGTCAGTGGTGTTGCGGGTGCCCAGTTGTCGCCGCTAGTAATCATGGTCATGGGCTTTGCTAATCTTCTTGCCGACGGCTTTTCAATGGCGGCGAGTAATTTTCTAGGGACAAAAGCTGAGCACGAGGACCTCAAGCGCATTGAGGCAATTGAGCATCGCCATATCGACCTTGCTCCAGAAGGAGAACGCGAAGAGATAAGACAAATATTTCTAAATAAAGGATTTGAAGGAGACGATCTTGAAAGGGTTGTAGATCTTGTAACTGCAGACCGGGATCGTTGGGTGCGGACAATGCTGACCGAGGAATATGGTCTCCCACAGGAGGTCAGATCGCCATGGCTAGCAGCCACCAGTACGTTCAGTGCTTTCGTTGTTTGTGGGCTCATGCCACTACTCCCATTTTTGTTTGGGCTGGATAATTCACTCGGGCTATCGGCCGTTATTACCGGCGCGGTGTTCTTTGTGATCGGATCGGTAAAGAGTCGGTGGTCAACATCGTCCTGGTGGAGCTCGGGTCTGTCGACTCTTATGGTGGGAGCGATAGCTGGAATTCTTGCCTATACAACGGGAATGTTTATTAAGGGTTTGGTGCAGTGAATCGTGAATCGTAAATCGTGAATCGTAAATCGTGAAAATCGTGAATAGTGAGTCGGAATTCGGGGAGCTAGAGGCTCAGATTCACGATTTGCGATTCACTATTCACTATTCACCATTTACTCTATTGCGTAAACTTGCGCGTCGGTTGTGTGAATATCCACAGTCATATCTAGTCTTTGCCCTTAGGAACTTATCTGAAACCACGGTATGCCTGTTGCCTCTTGCTGGTAAGTGGTGAATCGTAAATTGTGAATCGTGAATTGTGAATCGTTGAGCCTTGAGCATCCACCGTTGAGTATTAACTATTCACGATTCACTATTCACGATTCACGATTCAGGGAGAGCCTATGCGAATACTAATCGGATACGATGGCTCAGATTGCGCTGAAGCCGCACTTGATGACCTGCAACGAGCTGGTTTGCCCCGAGTGGCTGAGGCCCTGGTAATGACAGTTGCAGAAGTATGGTTGCCTCCGCCTCCACCATCTATTGATGAAATTGTCGAACAGGCGATGAAAGTTGAGGTTCCCGCCGATTTGAAGCGGGTGTACGCAAAGGCATCTTCAGCACTGCAAGAAGCTGAAACCCTTGCTTCCCGCGCAGCAGAGCGTCTGCGACAGAACTTTCCAGGTTGGAAAGTAAGCACTCAAGCATCAGCCGGCTCACCAGCATCGGAGTTAGTGCTGAAGGCTGATCAATGGAACCCTGATTTAATAGTGGTTGGCTCTCACGGTCGTTCGGGAATCGTTCGTTTTGTACTTGGGAGTGTGTCACAGCGAGCTGTCACCGAAGCTCGATGCTCTGTGCGAGTGGCTCGCGGGCGCGTCGAAGAACCTGATAACCCAGTTCGCATTCTAGTAGCCATCGATGGCTCACCGCCGAGTGAGGCAGCCGTACGAGCAGTAGCCGATCGCTCGTGGCCTGCAGGGAGCGAAGTTCGCCTTATTACGGTTGACGATCCCCTGACGCCCACACTTATAGGTAGACTGATTCCGCCACTGTCAGCGACGATTGAAGAAAGCAATCGAGCAGATAGGGAATGGGTAGAGAAAATGCAGGCTGAAACTGCGTCGCTCCTCAGCAATGCTCACATCAAAGTTACCACTGAAGTGCGTGAAGGAGAGCCAAAAAAAGTTCTTGTAGATGTGGCTGAAAGGTGGAGAGCCGACTGTATTTTTGTTGGTTCAACAGGATTTAGTAATCGCTTGGAACGGTTTGTTCTTGGAAGTACGTCGGCTGCCGTTGTAGCGCGCGCACACTGCTCGGTAGAAGTGGTAAGAAGGCCCAAACAGCCCTCGGTAACAGGACCAGGAAATCAAGGAATAAAATGAGTACTCAAGAAAACGATACTAATGTTGCTGCAATCGAATTCCGCAATGTCTCGTTAAGCTTTGATGACACCCCTGCTTTAGTCGATGTAAGTTTTCGGCTTGAGTCAGGTGAGATGATTTTCCTAACCGGCAACTCAGGTTCAGGTAAATCTGTTCTCCTTCGACTAGCTATTGGGTTGTTAAAGCCTGATGAGGGGCAGATCTTTGTTAAAGGCTACGAGATAGACACACTGAGTGAATCAGAGTTGCTTGCGGTGCGCGGCGGTTCACTGGGGTTCGTCTTCCAGGAAGATACGCTCTTTAGTGGCTTATCCGTCTATGACAACGTCTCATATCGCCTCAAAGAGCACGGATGGGACGACGAGCGAATCGATGTAGCTGTGGGCGAGGTGCTGCAGTTTGTTGGACTTTCAAGTGAAGAAGAAAAGCTTCCCGAAGAACTCTCAGGCGGCATGAAAAGACGTGTTGAAATTGCTCGCTCCATAATTGGCTGGCCATCAATAATGCTGTTTGATGAGGCTACTTCCGGCCTTGATCCTATCGTCGCTGGGCAGATACTGGATCTCATTATTCGCACCAGGGACCTGAACCGAATCTCTTCGATCTATGTAACAAAGAAGCTCTACGAGATCCCTTATCTGGCGAATTACTCCGCTCAGGAAAATCAGGGGAACGTAAAAGTTGTCCCAGTACCTCCGGCACAAAGGGCGATAACAAGGGTTATCGTGCTTGATCGTGGGAGAATTGAATTCTGTGGCAGCGTAGCAGAGTTTGAGACCAGCACCTCTCCTGTGGTCCAGTCGCTCAAGGTTCTGGAGCGACCGGGCAATTCTCAAGAACGTAATCACTCGGATCCATGGAAAAGCCGGCGAAAAGACATAGATCTTTTCGCCTCACATTCCTGATTCAGTCACCGTTTTGTGGTGGGATTCATCTCGAGCTGCGCGATCGGCTACGCGAAACACCTCCACCAGTGCCAACGCGATAGCCAACACAACTGGTCCAAGGACCAGCCCAAGGACTCCGAAGACTTTTAGACCACCTAAGACGGAAAAGAAGATGAGCAGTTCGTGCAAACGCGTTCTGCTGCCCACTAGTTTAGGTCGCAGGACATTATCGACAGTGCCAATGACGAGACTTCCCCAAGCTACTAACACAATTGCCTTGATCCACTCCCCTGATACAGCGAGGTAAATTGCTGCCGGGATCCAGACCAGGAATGCACCGACCATCGGAATCATCGAAAGGAATGTCATCACAACGCCCCAGACTAGCGGTGAGGGTAGTCCCAAAACCCAGAAGGCAAGTGCTCCTAAACTGCCCTGGACAATTGCTATTACAAACACACCATATACACTGGCGCCGATTACTTCCTGGGTTCGTAACATGACCGCGTCAGCTTGATCGTCTTCAAGCGGCAGGGAATCTCTCACTGCAGCCAAAGCTTTATCACCGTCCCGAAAGAGGTAGTACATCGTAAAAATCACGAAGAAAATTTGAACGACTGTCCCCAACACCCCACCAAGCAAACCGAGGGTCTGCCCGGCAATCAATCCCGTTCGGTCTCTGAGCTGCTCTAGCAGGTACTCTTCGGAACGCAGGTTATTGATATCCACGTACTGCGAAGCCCATCGCAATAGTGGTCCGGTCACCGGTGAATTTGGATCCAGAAGGGTTGCAATCAATGCATTCACGTTCTGCATTGCGCCAGAAAGCTCATTAAGTACTGCTATGGTGACAAAAACCACTGGCGCTAGAATCGTGATGATTACAAGGATGCAGGAGAGAAGTGCGCTGATACTGGGTCTGGCGGTCGCACGTGTCAGTCGTTTATGAATCGGATAGAAGACTATGACCAGGACTGTGGCCCATCCCAGCACGCCGACAAAAGGCTCAACCATTAACCAGCATAAGTAGAGTGCAATCGCGGTAACGGCAAGCAGGACCCACCAGCGAATCGGGCTTTTGTGTTCGGTCATCGGCTCTGCCTCATAGTTCGAATTAGTCGGAGCTTCGAGTCTCTATCTACCATCCAATGATGCCGGAAGCAATGTTCAAGCTGTTTTGCTTACTTTTGACGTCTTAACGCTAAGAGAGAAGTCGGACCATTGACGAAAGATCATTGACTTGTGACGTTAACCTCGCATATTTTTCCCGCGCCGGTTAAGAAGCCGAATTCAGTTGTCTATCGTGCAAGCCTCTCCTTAACACGAAACGACGCCTAAGCGCGCCGAAAGGCCGCCATAACAGAAACCCCAAGCCTTCTGGAGGTGATGATGCAAAAGCCAACTACTATTCTTGCCTTGATTCTGATTATGTCAGTTGTTCTCTCCTGTCGAATGGCAGAGACGCTAACTGGTGGTACCACTGCTGGTACCGTTACCACATTGTGGTCCGATGTTCCCCCAATTGAGGGCGCCACAAAAGCTGATCTTGAAATACCTCTTGCTGCTCGCTTGGCTATCAGGGCTGCAATGCAGGGAAGAGTGAACTTCATTGCGTTCGTGACTTCAAAAAGCGCGCAGGAAGTCCAGAACTTTTATACAAAGGATCGAATGAAGGCTGCCGGCTGGACTCCGAGTGAAAAAGGCTGCATCGGAGATGTTGAAGGCGCAGAAAGTCAAGGAGCAGTCTGTCTCTTTACTCGCAAAGAAGGAGGTAAGGAAGAGGGCCTTGCTATCGTCGTCGCTACAGATTCCAAAACTAAGCAGACTCAAGTGTTTTACGCGCGAATTGATACATCAGAATCAAGTTAAGTATCTCTTAAATCGTATTGAAACGGGCCGGGTTCAGCTGTCGTGACTTCTCTTTGGGGGGAGATAAACGTGCTCGCCCCGTTATTCTTAAAGGATCCCCCTTCTAGCATAGATTTCGGCATAACGGTTGCTTATTCCTACTACTCTCTAACTAACAAGAAGGAGGCAGGTATGGCACGACTGAGATCACAGCTCGATCCAGATCAACAGAACAAGTCTGGACCGTCTACCTTCAGAACCAAAGAGAATGAATACGAGCTGCGTTGTAGTATGTGCGGCAGGCTCGCTTATGTTGATGAGGAGACTCTGGAAGGGGTGAGAACGGCGATAGAAGCCGGTGCTGATAATCCGTTTGTCTGCGAGAATTGCGAAGAAGAATACGAGGAAATTGCTCATGGTGGATAGCGCAGCCGATCTGCCGCGACATGCCAGGCGAGGTAAATGGTGAATGGTAAAATGGTTCACACCTAACCATTTACCATTTAGGTGCTGCTCAGAACAGAAAACGTAAACCTTTCCAAAGCGAGATATTCCTCACTTTTGAGTAAATCAACCCAGCCCAAATCCCTCTGGCGCACCGAATCAGACTGGAAATGAATAGGCACATTCATTGCTTAGACTTGATCGGTGGTCATCCACTGGAGGTAGCTGAAATGTATACAGTCAAATCCACAGACGCTTTCTCTACACCCTTCATGCCAGGAGCATGTGAGGCATGGGGCCGACTTCACACTGAACGACAAGACGTCTGTCAAGCGCTTCTCGAAGAGGGTAAGGCGTTAAAAAAACTTTCAGGTCACCGAGCTGAGTCAGACCGTTCAATAGAGGATGTTGTTCGCGAACTCGAATGGAGTCGTCGCGAAGCTCTGCAAGAAAGACTGCGTCAAATCGATGACGCTCTCGATCGTTTAATGGCGGGCTTCTACGGCCATTGCAGTAGTTGTGGCAAGCCTATCGAGGACAGGCGACTCAGCGCCGATCCTGCTGTAGCTCTGTGCATTCCCTGCCAAGAGACCAGAGAGGGGGAGCGCACTTTTCAGAGTCTCTGACAACTATAGAGAACCTGCTCTTGCGAGTGCGAGTGATAGAGCAGGTCAGTCCCTTGCGTGTGGCACACCTTATGCCCTACGAATTTCCCGCACATTTTGTGTAGCGAAAGAGTGCAGGAATTCGAACGAGTGGGAAACACAAGCCAAGCACCAGAAATTGGGCTCCCAGTCGTTAGAGGTAAAGATTCGCACATGCCAAGTCGCATCATTTTCCTAGCCTTCACAGTTTTCCTTATTGCGATGTGCTCTGCGTCTACCGTGATTCGGGGCCAGAATTCGTTTACTGAGCTTCATAAGCTTTTAAGTGAACAGGTTGAATTTGAATCGACTGATTTCACTGCACTGGAAAACGGCCATACAGTAGTGAAACTACTGCCTGTTAACGACAGAAGGGAAGTTGCTGTCTCTGGGCTGGTGCGCTTGAATGCGCCTACCGAGCTGTTTCTTGAGTTCTACCGCAAAGGAATGTTCCAAAAAAACAACACCGCTATCCTTGAAATGGGCAAGTTTAGTAACCCACCAAAGCTGGATGACCTCCGTTCACTTACGATTGAAGCTAAAGACATAGAGGATATGAGGAATTGTGTGGTGGGCAATTGTGATGTGAAGCTCTCGGCAGCAATGATCGGAAGGCTCCATAGAGAAATTAACTGGGAGGCTCCGGATTATCAGCTGCGAGCAAGTGAGCTGATGAAATTGATGCTGCTCGAGTACGTACAGGACTATCTGCAACGCGGTGATCACGCACTTCTTGAATACAGTGATAAATCTAAACAGGTGCGGCTGATTGATGAACACCAGTCGCTTCTTGCGGAGTCGCGATACTTGCGCGGTATTGATTCGGAATTTGCAGATCATCTGAGAAGCTTTCCCAAAATCAAACGACAAGATGTTGAGCATGCAATTGTCTGGTCTAAAGTGAAGTTCGGTCTGAAGCCAGTAATCGCTGTAAACCACACCATTCTTCTCAAATCGGAGCGAGAGACTGGGCCAAAGGTTCTGATTGCTTCAAAACAGATTTATGCCAACCATTACTTTAATTCTTCATTAGGCTTAACCGCAGTTCTAAACGTTCAGAACGAAGGTCCAGAATTGTATTTACTCTATGAGAATCGCTCTCGCGTTGATGGATTACAGGGCGCATTCAGCGGGTTTAAGCGAAGAATCGTCGAAAATGAAGCCGTAAGTAATCTCAGTTCAATTCTGCAACAGTCGAAAACTAATCTCGAGGCTCGCGCTCGTAATCCTGAAGCACAACTAGCTGTTGCTGTTCAGGAAGGGCGCCGTCCCAGCCGGTGGTTATTCGGAGGTATCCATGCGTTCTGGTGGTTCTTCTGGATCTCGGCAGTGGTCGCGCTGCTGGGTTTGAGAGCGTATGAGTGGAACATCAGAGGCGAGCAAAGTCCTTAGTAAGGCCATAACAACTGCAACATCGGTTCAAAGTGGAATTTTCAACTAAGCGTGCGTAAGTCTACCCACCAAGCCAGACACACCTAAGCAGATTCACCACAGTTATTACTCGGCACAAGCGTTGCTGAGCAGAGCCCGACTTCCTAGAAAGGGTAAAGACTAAATGAGAGCGATTGTAGTTGAGGATTTCAGAGCCCCACTTAAAGTAAAAGAGGTGCCCGAGCCAAAAATAAGAGGTCCCTTTGATGCGATCGTGCGCATTCATGCATCCGGTGTTTGTCACACGGACTTACACGCTGCAGAAGGAGACTGGCCCGTGAAGCCTACCCTTCCCTTTATACCGGGCCATGAAGGTGTCGGTGTGGTCGAGTCGATAGGTGAATTCGTAACAAATGTGAAGGTCGGAGATAGAGTTGGCATACCCTGGCTACATTCTACCTGTGGACTCTGTTCCTACTGCCTCTCTGGATGGGAAACATTGTGCCAAAGCCAGCAGAACACAGGATACTCTGTCGACGGCGGCTTCGCCGAGTTAGTTTTGGCGGATGCACGCTATGTTGGAAAGATTCCCGAAGCGCTCAGTTTCGCTGATGTAGCACCGCACTTCTGTGCTGGTGTCACCACGTATAAGGCTGTTAAAGCCTCCGGTTCCGCTCCTGATAAGACAGTTTTGGTTTCTGGTATCGGCGGTTTAGGTCACATGGCGTTGCAGTATGCTCAAGTCACCGGCGCTCGCACTATCGCTGTAGATGTTGCTGAGGAAAAGTTAGAGCTGGCAAAGAGACTTGGCGCCGATGAGGTCATAAATGCAGCGGCAGTAAATCTTGGTGACGCAGCTCAGAAACTTGGCGGCGTCGACATCGTGATTGGGACGGCTGTCTCGGCTAAGGCTTTCCGTGGAGCATTTGACGCGCTCAGACCAGGCGGCAAATTGGTTCTTGTGGGATTGCCACCGGAAGAGTTGCCTGTGCCGATATTCGAGCTGGTTCTCAAAGGCATCAGCATCCTTGGGTCGATTGTGGGTACGCGCAAAGACTTGGAGGAAACGTTGGATCTTGCTGCACGGGGTCTCGTTAGATGTGACTACAGCACAGCAAAGATGGAAGATATAAACGAGGTGTTTAGCCAGATGAAAGCAGGTAAGATCACTGGCCGCGTCGTCTTGAAGTTAATCTAAGCTCCAGCGGACGGAGTTCGTCACTTCTTCGACTTAATAGAGTTCAAGCAAAGCGGCGACAGCTTCGCCGCTTTGCGGTTTTTACAGATACTAACGGTAAATGAAAATTGCAGTCTTCAGCACTAAATCCTACGACCAGACGTTTCTAGAGGAGGCGAATAAGGTTTATCGTCACGAGCTTTCTTTTCTGGAGCCACGCCTTACAAAGGAGACCACCCCTCTTGCTGCTGGCTTTCCAGTGGTTTGTGGTTTTGTCAATGATGTCTTGGATGCAGACGTTTTGACAGTGCTTGCGGCACAAAGCACAAGATTAATAGCTTTGCGGTGCGCGGGATTTAACAATGTGGATGTTGAGGCCGCGCAGGAACTTGGTTTAACTGTGGTTAGAGTTCCAGGCTACTCGCCTCATGCCGTTGCCGAGCATACTGCCGGGCTGATACTTGCTCTCAACCGTAAAATTCATCGCGCTTATGCCCGCGTCCGTGAAGCCAATTTTTCGCTCGAAGGTTTGTTGGGTTTCGATCTGCATGGTCGCACAATAGGCATCGTGGGAACAGGGCAGATCGGAGCCGTTGTTGCAAAAATCATGTTAGGTTTTGGATGTCGGGTTTTGGCGTTTGATCTGCGGCCAAATCAAGACTGTGTAAGCCTTGGTGTTGAATACGTATCCGAGTCAGAGGTTTTGAGTAACGCTGACATTGTTACGTTGCATTGCCCATTGACGCCCAAGACCTACCACCTGATAAACGCTGACACTCTGGAGACTATGAAAACAGGAGTGATGTTGATTAACACAGGTCGTGGAGCGCTCATAGATACCCGTGCTGTCATAAAAGCCTTGAAGTCCGGGAAGGTAGGCTACCTTGGCTTGGACGTTTATGAGGAAGAGTCCGACCTCTTTTTCGAAGACCTTTCAAGTCGTGTTATCCAGGACGATGTCTTCATGCGGTTGCTCACTTTTCCGAATGTAATTATCACTGGTCACCAGGGTTTCTTCACTCAAGAAGCGTTGCAGAATATTGCTGAAACCACTCTGGCGAACATCACTGCTTTTGAGAAAGGAAAAGGTACGATTCACCTGGTGACGGCAAAATGAAATAACATTTTCCGAGACAATCCGTGCTTTTATTGCAAACGGTTTGCGATAAAACCTCCAAGACTCCAGTGCAAAGAGCCCCCATGACGTGAGGTGTAGAAGCCGCGAAGGCTCATATCTTAATCTAAGACTATTACTACGAAGGGAGATTTATCGATGTTAAATAGATCGCGAAAAGTACTAGCTTATTTTGCTTCGGGGGTACTACTTCTGACGACGCTGCAAATAGCGGCAGCTCAGCGGCTTCCTGTAGCTTCTAATACGCGGGTTTTATTAAGCCTGGAAACTCCTTTGAGCAGCAAGGAAAGTCAGCGCGGTGATCGCTTTACCGCGCGAGTCCTATCACCGCGCGCATACAACGGTGCAATTGTTGAGGGACACATATCTCATCTCAGAGAGTCGGGAAGGCTCGAGGGAAAGACCGAGATGGGCCTTGAGTTCGATCGCATACGCTTGCGGGATGGGCGAACTGCTCCATTCAGGGCGGAAGTTGTGGAGCTACGACAATCCGAAGCAGTGCAAGTTGTTGATGAGGAGGGCACCATTCATAGCGGAAGTCGCGGCTCGCAGGCTATCAGGCGAACAGCAATCGGAGCCGCGGTTGGAGGTATTCTAGGTGGTTTAATTGGTGGGCGTAGAGGGGTGGCTATTGGACTTCTTGTCGGAGGAGCGGCTGGCGCGGGATCACTCGTCGTCGATGGAACAAAGGAGCTAAAGTTGGACCGTGGTGCCGAGTTGATGGTTCGCACCTTACCAACGCGGGGTTAGAAATTATTGTGGAGGCAGTTCCCAAGTGAGTAGGTCTGGTCCTCATCTCAGTAGCAGATCATGTTCACACAACGTTGTCACAACTCGACGTCTTTGGAGCTTTTGTAACGACAGTTTAAGTTGCCCAACAACCATAGGAGGGAGGAATAAAAGATGAAAATGCACTCGGCTTTCGTATATTCGGTTTTATTTATTCTAGCAATGGGGACAACAGAGATTTGCTTTGCACAGGAACGCCAGATGGGCGGAGTCGGAATTACTGTCTTTACTGACCGCAATTTCCGGGGCAAGAGCGCTACTTATCGCGAAGACGTCCCCAATCTCGACCGGCTGGGTTTTAATGACAAGATCTCAAGTATAAGAGTTGGACGAGGAGAACGCTGGGAGGTTTGTGAGCATGCGAATTATCAGGGCCGGTGTGTCGTACTGTCTGGAGACGAACCCGATTTAAGAAAGAATTCCTGGAACGATATTATTTCTTCTTTCCGGAGAGTTGGGGGTAGACCTACTTTTCCCCCAAGGCCTCCAACAGAGAGCAGTTGGTATATAGTTCTCCACGACCAAACCAAATATCGGGGGAATCCCACGAATTACGATGGGACAGTATCTGATCTTGGCAGCTTTGACAGGCGTGCGCAAAGTGTGACCATTGTCACAGGGGTATGGGATCTCTGCGAAGGCAGAAACTTTACAGGTCGTTGTGTGAGGTTGGAGCGAAGCGTACCTGACCTCCGCTCATACAACTTACGCAATCGTGTCTCGTCGATTCGTCTGGTTCAACCAGGAGGGACACGCCCACCAACATCCGATTGGTACATCGTGCTGTTCGAACAGCCATCTTACCGAGGTAATCCAACGAACTACACAGGAACAGAAGCGAACGTTAACAAACGCGCACGCAGCGTAACGATCGGAAGAGGCATATGGGAACTCTGCGATGGCAGGAACTTCACTGGACGTTGCGTAACGTTGGACAGCAGTGTACCTGAGCTTCGCAGCTATGACTTGCGCAATCGAGTAAGATCGTTGCGCCCCGTCACTCGGCAACCACCCCGATGACACAGCCTTTGATCACATCGAATACGAATCCCAGCCATTGACTGTCGTGATCTTTAAATCCCGGACGGCATGTCTCAAACAAGAACTCAACTGATTCCGCCGGGCCACTCATCCATGGCACGCCGTCACAGCGGGTATCGGTGGCATATTCGGGACGTTTTCGACCGGTATAGTCACCCAAGCTCTGGAAAAGCGGGACGAGAGTTGGTTAATACGTACACCGGCACTCTTGAGCCTCTTTGACGCCTAGTCGATTTGCACTAGTGCTCTGTTGCTAGCGACACCGCGCAAAGAAATGCTCACCCAGACGTCGCCAGCATTTTGAAGTTCGTCAGGAATTTTGAGAGTAACCTGTGTTATCCAACCAAAACTCGGGACTTCGTTTATAGCTTCTTTGAAACAGGAGAGGCGCTGTCTTGAGCGCTGACAGTGGAACTTAGAATCCCAATGATCAGCCAGGCAGAAAGTTTGCAAAGTGATCCGCTAAACATCCACTCACCCGCTTAACTTAAGAAGGGCATTTGATAAAGCTGTTAGCTGGAGTTGCTCTTGCTATGTTGGCCCGAAACGATTGCGGTACTCGCCAGAGACGATGAATGCCTTAACCATCTCGGCCGCAATGTAGTTGCCGCCGAACTGTTCCAGCTTGTTCAACCAGAAATTGAAGCCCGCTTCATCCGGCTCTCTGCGCAAGTACCCGTAGTACTGCATCAGGACAAAGGCCTGATTGAAGAAGCCGCGCTGAAAATCTTCGTTCTCCAAGACCTTGCGGAAAACGGTAGGTCGTGTCTCGGTTCCTACCTCCAGTCCCGCTACCATCAGGTCGCGCTCAGACTGCGGCAGCGTTACCCCAGTGAACTCTCTGACGTATTGAAAGAGCAGGTCAACGTATTCCTGGTCCGTCCGGCCAAAATCCAGCACTACCCGGTCATCGTCAAAGAACCGCTGGATAAAGGCGCGCTTATTTGCCTCTAACTGATCCTGCCACCCCGGTTGCCCAACTACCACACCACGACCCACCTCCTGCGCATAGCGCGCGAAGCCAAGAAATCCTTCAGAAGGATATTCCGAGTTATAGGGATTAAGAATCCGGTAGCGGAGCACAAAGTATCCGGTCTCCTGAAACTCTATCGAGAGGAAGAAGGCTGCCGAAACGTGTTGCCGCTTAATATCAAGGCACTGCGCATCCGTGCCGCAAGAGGCAATCTCGTTGGTCCAGAAAGCCAGCCCTTCGGGGTCTGGCTCGCGGTTGAGGAAGTCAACATAGTGCTGGCGCACGAACGCCTGCGCGTCGTCAATCGGGTTGTTGGCCCGTGGCACACTGTCTTTGTCCAAGACGGTGACAGTTGCTTCACGGATGCCGCCGACGAAAGTCGCATTGCCTTTGTTGTTAATGAGTTTGATTTTGAATGACACGTCGCCCTGCGCGTAAGCACTGTCGGTAAGTGGGACAGCGATTTTTTTCATTGTTTCACCGGGAGCAAAACTTAGCATGCCAAACGCGGGCGCAAAGTACGGAAGAACTATCGTACTGTCGGCTACGCTCGCGTAGTCGCATGAAACCGCTTCGTTGAGATTGCCGGTTCGCTTGACGATAATCTGAATACTTCCCGAATCCTCATAAGCGCTGTAGGACGATGCGCTAAAACTGAGGACACTCGGTAACGGTTGATTTGCAGCGCCAGGAAGCGGTTGCCAGTCCGCCTGAGCATCAACCACAGCCGGGCCAGCCTCTCGATTCGAGATGTTTGTCTGGTTTGTACCATCGGCATTCATCACGAAAATCGTGTAACCGTGCTGAGTGATTGCTCTACCACCAAAAAGAGGGTCATCATAAATAGTGATGATCGTAAGGTTCCGCGCAAAGACGATCTTCGTGCCATCCGGCGACCACTTCGGCCTCTCGTAGCTCGCCGCATAATGGGTCAGTTGCGTTAAATCGCTGCCATCAGGCGAGACGGAATAGAGTTGCTCACAATAGAGACTGCCGCTGACGGCGCCGCATTGAGTCGCGTCTCCCGGTCCACCAACGAACAATATTTTCGATCCATCGGGCGACCATGACGGCTGAGTGCCACGCTCGGCGATCGCATGTTGATTGGTTCCATCAGCATTCATCACGTAGATTTTGTGCGCGCCATCGCGATTGCTGCTGAAAGCAATTTGTCTGCCGTCAGGTGACCACGTGGGAGACTCGTTGTAAACGGAGCTGGTTAGCTTGGTTAGTGCGCTTCCATCCACGTTGACCAAGTAAATATCGGCTGATGGTTGGTTCAGTCCTATCACGATGCGGACGCCCCCAGAAAAAGCAATCTTTCTGCCATCCGGAGACCAGGAGGGACGCCCAGGATCCTGCACCTGGTCCGTTACAAGCTGAACATTGCTGCCGTCTGCGTTCATCGTGTAGAGAGCAAACGTATAATCTCTATTGCTAGTGAATGCGATCTTCATTCCGTCTGGCGACCATGCAGGGTCACCATCGTAGACGGGCACAAAACTCGGCAGTCTTTCAGTGCGCGAGCTGTCGTCCGTCAAACGTGTAGGACTGCTGCCATCAGGGTTCACTGACCAGATGCTCAAGGCCGAGTTATGACGGTTGCTAATGAAGACTAGTCTGCCGTTGTGTTGGCCTCTTGTTGTCGGGGTCGGCGTCGTTTGCACGCCAGAACCGGACGCATTTGCGGCACTGGCTTCGGGAGCGACAGGCCCAAACCTTATCGCAGCAGCTAACGGAAAGCACAGAAACAGAAGCACATATACCCACTTCCACCGGCTCAATGTCCCTTTCATAACTACTCTCCTTGTCTCAGGATTGCCCATGGCTGTTCTGCATTGACAGTGGCACGGAATCCACGTATCAGTCGGGGACGCTGCGGCCTAAATGAACCTGATGGCATTACCTCGAAAGGCAAATTCGCTTTCTGGTTTAGGGGCGTCGAGAAGCATAACCGGACACCTTGCTCAATCGAGGACAATTGAGAAAGAAAATTGTGCGTTGAGAATCAATCGGATTCTACACCTGCTGATCGTCGTGTCAAGGGCACCTTTAAGCCATTAAAAATTGCTTACGCCGACTTGCAACACCTCCTGCCACGTTTGCTCGCAGGCGTCTCAATGGAAATCTCCAAATGGTATTTGTGATTGTTGGTGTTAGTTCGTGGACAGGGCTTTTCAATGCCCTATACGCCCTATACGCCGTCGTTTTGAGAGTGGCAGGGATACTGGTAAAGTATCGCCTTTTGATTAGAAGTTATTTGATCGGCTGAGGTCCATAATGAGCGCAACTGTTCCTAAAGGTAGTTCCATTACTCATTTCCAGAGCTTTCTTGAGCGTTATGACGAGATCGCTTGGGGGGAAACTCTGACAAAGCTTCTGCCATTCATTCACGAGGTCGATAAGACCGCAACCCAGATCTGGTTCCACTTCTATCCGCTCGGTTTGCACTTAGCATTGCAACGAGCAGAAGATCCCGAGAAGCTTGCGCGACAACTCTTAATTCAAGGCGACTTCCGGCTCGCGAACCAGATCGATTCATCACACCGCTTTC
Organism: uncultured Chloracidobacterium sp.; assembly: GCA_964574785.1. Taxonomy (GTDB): domain Bacteria; phylum Acidobacteriota; class Blastocatellia; order Pyrinomonadales; family Pyrinomonadaceae; genus PSRF01. The sequence goes on from CAZNPP010000048.1 coordinate 19,517, forward strand.
TTTATGGTCATCGCTATTGGCCCAACGTCAAAGTGGCTGTGACTGATCTGATGGACTCCTTTGATGGGACTAATGCCGATGCCGCAACACTGGAGGACCAAATTCTTGCGGTGGCTCGTAATGTTGGTAATGAGTTGAATGTTGAAGCGTCATTAATCGCGGGAATCGTAGCGGTAGCTTTCATGACACTAAGACAATCGGGCGCTGAGGCATTCAAAGCCTCGCCAGGCAAGATTCATATCGATGCAAAGCAAGCAAGAAAATCACCAGAACAGATCTTGAAAAAACGTGCTCGGGACAATAGCCAGGGTCTCCTGGGTTTCCTGAAAACGGTTGATAAGAAGTGGACCGTCACTTTTGACGAGCATGACCCGACTGCCCAGTTCAAAATGAATCATATGCAGGACATTGCGTCGGGCGCAGCCGGCGATTCTTCGCGCGACTGGCGAGCTCTGGACCCACGACGCATCGAAGGGCCAATCCCGGTCGAGTGTCGGTCAGCATCTTGTGGGACATGCTGGGTTGGTGTTCTCGGTGGCGCAGAAAAACTCTCGGAGGTTGCTGCTCGTGAAGGAACTCAAATTAAGCTGTTTGGGTACAGAAAATCTGAAGAACCAAATCCTCTAATTAGACTCGCATGTCAAGCTAAGGTTTACGGTGCGGTGTCGATTGTGATTCCACCATGGAATGGTGTGTTTGGTAAGTACCTGCGAAAGTCGTAACGCGATGTGGCGCATGCTGTCAGCTTGCGTTCGTTGGGCTACAGAAACTCGCAGTTGGAATCACTCATGCTTCGTGAGCCGCGCATATTGAGTACTAACGCAACCTAACAGGATGCGCCACCAAAAGACCTCCTATTCACCTCTACTGCTGGTCTTGGCAGCCGCAATCATCTGGAGCACGGGCGGACTCTTCATAAAATGGACTTCACTTTCCGGACTTGAGCTTTCGTTTGGACGCTCTTTACTGGCAGCAGTGACGGTGGCTCTTTTCACCTGGAAAGAAGGGTTCGGTCTTAACCGGGTAACGGCAATTGCTTCGCTGCTTTATGCCTGCCTACTGCTCCTCTTCGTTCTCGCCACTAAACAGACAACCGCGGCCAATGCAATCTTTCTTCAATACACGGCGCCAGCCTATGTTCTGATTCTCGAACCGCTGCTGTACAAAGAGAAGTTTAGATCGTCTGATCTCGTAACGGTGGTGATCTGTCTTGGTGGCATGTCGCTATTCTTTGTTGGACAGTTGCGACCACAAGATGTTACTGGAAACCTTCTCGCACTTGGATCCGGTCTCTGCTTTGCTTTGTATTTTCTTCTGCTTCGGCACGCCAAGGCACGCGACGTAAATCGCGCGTCCTCAGTCATCTATGGAAACCTCTTAGTCGTGTTAATAGCGGCGCCTGCGGGCCTCAGCGCCCTTCCTGGACTGAACGTCCAAGACGCCTTAATGGTCTTATATCTCGGAGTAGTACAAATTGGCGTAGCTTATACCCTCTTTACATTGGGCATGGCGCAGGGAATCCGATCCTTGGATGCAGGCATAATTGGTTATGTCGAACCAGTGCTAAATCCTGTCTGGGTATTCCTTGTGCTAGGTGAGAAGCCTTCTCGATGGGCTTTGATAGGAGGAGCAATAATCATTTCCGCGGTGATGGTCCACACAACACTTAAGGCAAGACACAGTCGCAAGATCAGACTCAATGCGCTTACTTAAAAATCTTCGCCCAACATGTCCATCTGACTCAACGAGGAAAGAACTTGCCGAGCCTCTTCCGTTCCATATTCAAAAGCTTGACGACGAAGCGCATCACGGCCGATTTCAGAGTCGACTGGATCATTTAAGATCCCGATGAGCACATGTGTTGGAAACTGCGCGAGGGCTTCCTGGGCAAGTGCACGCACGATTACTTCCTGAGAACGCACGAGTTCACAAATCTCAGTAGGCGCGAATCGGGCGGTCAACGCATCGGCAAGTGAATCGATGCGTTTGTAATCACGTTGCATTTCAGCACGAAGGACAAGCTGCACAAAAACTTCGGCAGACTGAGTCTTTTCCTGTAGCACAGCCGCACATGTATCAGCTACATGACGCAGTGCGTTGCCCTGTTCGACATTTATTGGATCCGTGACTCGATCATCAAGTGCCGTAAGCAACCTGCTTAATTCGAAGTCGGTACGTTGGTCGTAAGGGAGTTTCCTTGCTTTTCTAGGCAGATTGGTAGTTTGGAGGGCCCGCTCCACGAGTCCGCGCGTAGACGGCCGGATTTCTGACCAAACAATTGCAATGGGATCACCAAAATCTTCAATCATTATCTGAGAATAAATGCCCTAATGATCTTCGAACGGCGTAATATACGCTAACGCTGCGAGAAAGACGAGGGGAGAGTAGTAATTTGGTTTTTGGTCTTTGGTTTTGGATCTTTGATTGTCAATCGCCAGGAATGTATCGGTACGTCAGTTGAGGTAGCTTGTGTAGAGGTGCCTGGAGTTAGGCGGAAATCAAAGCTCCCTGGGCTAAAGCCGAGGCCATCTGAAGCCAAGGGTTATCTAGTCGAAACGCGGCTAGTGACTGACTGACCTATACTTTCTTAACGATTGACTCCAAAAACCAAAGACCAAAGACCAAAGACCCAATATCATTGATTATGATTCTTGATCTCAGCGATGGTTCGAAAGGGGATCTTGATGATCTCACCATCGGCGCGCTCGATCTTAACGCTTGGAGTCGTTAACGCTTGAGTCATCTTCATGCTTCTGACTTTTCCCCGGAAGCGTTGCCCGTCGGTGGTGACGATCTCGACATTGTCCTTACCGTACAGCGGCTGTAGCGCTGCAAGAGCTCTAGTTACTTCCACGTTCTTTAGGTCTCCTCAAGTTACTGGAAAGATTGGGTCTGAAGATATTGCACCTAACTTGCAAATATGTCCAATTGCCACGCGGATCCTCTGATTGCTTTGGACGTCTAGGTATTAAGGTCGGAGTCACTCAGTTGATTGTAAAGCTCGCATACGTTAGGCTTTCTTCCATTGCAACCAGATGTGACCTTGTGACGTATAGCCAATAGAATCCCCTGAATCCTAAGGACTTTGCTATGGCACAGAATCCCGGAATGCCGCTCAACGCGGGCAGCCAACCAACAACTACCAGTTGCCCCAATTGCCAAGCTTCAATGCCTGCAGGACTACGATTCTGTCGAAACTGTGGCTTCCGCTTAGGTGAAGGGCCCGCCGAGTACACTGAAACAGTACGTTTTCATCCCGGTCAAAACGGAGCACAGGCTCAAGAGGTGTTTGCGACTACCTATAACCTTGGCGGAACGCCAGTCGCACGCCCCGGATCCGAAATCAGGAAACGACGCCGTCGCATGAGTGGGATGACTTGGATTTTCCTGGGCTTGCTCATCTTTTTTCTGGCTGGTGGTGTTTTGACCGCAATAATTACGCCAATCCGTCGCGCAATCAATGTTAGCGTTCCTGCCCCACCGGCGCCTCGTTCGTACTTCGGGGTTAACTCGTTCAAGAACACTGAAGGAGGAGTGAGTTTCGCCAATGTCGAACCCGCTGGCTCACCCGCCGACAGAGCCGGACTTGTAGGAGGTGACATCATTACTGCTTTCGATGGCCAGCCTGTCCGCTCGGAATCACAACTTAATGAATTGATGCGGCAGACTGAGATCGGAAAAACTGTGGAGGTCGCTTACATCCGAGATGGTGAAACTAAAACTACAAAGCTAACGACGATCTCGAAGCAGGAGCTTGACAGGCTAGGAAGAGAGTTTCGCAACAGACCCGAGGGTAGAGGGCAGTTTGGGTATGATGACGATCGCAGTGTCCGAGTTCTGGTGCCCGGCATGAACATATACGGAGTTCGTCTCGACAGAATTTCGCAGAGCCGCGCTGCAGATCTCGCTGGTGTAAAGCAGGGAGATATTGTTATCGAGTTTGACGGAGTGCCAATTCGAACTCCTGAGGAATTTGCATCTCGAGTTCGCCGTGCGGTGCCGTACTCTACAATCAAACTTGTGGTAATACGCAGTGGCGAGAAGATTGAGATCCCTGTAAAGTTGGGGAAGCAATGATGGTGAATAGTGAATAGTGAATAGTGAATCGTGAATCGGAAATCGATTCACGATTTACGATTTACGATTCCTATTCACGATTCACGAGCCATTCTCTCTTCCATTCCCTTTCGCACTTCATTTCGCTTTTCCTCAGTGTCAGTGGCAGCAAACGTTTCGAACAATGCATACGGCGTTTCCGTAAGGAGTCGTAACTCCCAGGCTTCCCGGCCATGGTGAGAAGGACGTGAAAACCAAGCCGCATCAATTGGGGCTTCGGTAATCTGAACGTTTGAAATCTCGGGCTTTTCCTCTAGATGTGCGTACGTTCCTGATCTTAGGAGAACGCGTTCTAGTTTCCACCCGTGCTTCTTATAAGTTGCCGTAATCTCTTGCAGGAGGCTACCCACTTCCATCGATCTTAGTGCTCCTCTTTGGAACTATATATGTTCCCATGAACACCTTTGGTTGACATAGTTCAAAGCCGCAATATCATAAAGGCATGTCCCAGCGGTTATCATCTTGACGCCGGGGACTGTTAGTCACATCCTGTAGCTGCATTCACCAATCAATTAATGGCAATAGTCACAAAAGAGAAGAAGAATCTTGAGGGCACATCTGCATCTTTTTATGCTTGTCTTCAGAAGGCATTAAAGAGGAGAAATTCTTCGATCGATCAGATTTGCCCAGGAGGCGATTCGGTGGCCCGCCGAATACTGGAAGATTACGGCGCTATTTTTTTAGCAAGTACGAAAGTAGTGCCACCCCCAGTCTGTATATTCACAAGTGAAGAAGAAGTTTTGAGCTTTCAAGAGCGGGCTGGTTTTCGTCGCCAAGTTATTGATGATACTGAGATTGAGCTACAACCTGAGGCTATGAGAACTCTTCTATGCGCTCGAGAAGAAGCCCTGAAGGAAGGTTTGGACATTACCCCACGGGGCGGCACAGAGGCGGGACGTCGCAATTTCCACGATAGCTTGCGCTTGTGGAACACACGCTTTCTTCCAGCCTTAGACCATTGGATAGGCCAGGGTCGGTTGAGTTCTGAGCAGGTGGAGCGATTAAAAGCCTTACCATTGAAAGAACAGGTTAAAGAGGTCTTGAACCTGGAAACAGATGGGATCTTCTTCAGCAAGGATTTATCAAAATCGATTCTCTACTCAATTGCAGCGCCTGGAACATCGCAACACATCGCTATGCTCGCCTTCGACGTAGCTGAGTTCGATAACTCTCGAGTGCGTGAACTCCTGGCTAATAATGGCTGGTTTCAGACCGTGCTCAGTGATCTCCCACACTTCACCTTCCTGGGATTGAAAGAAAGAGACCTAGCAAAAATGGGCTTACGAAGTGAGGTGGTGAATGGGCAAACGTTTTGGAT
>CAZNPP010000049.1:0-24906 GCA_964574785.1 uncultured Chloracidobacterium sp.
GCGTAGTGAGGATTGACGATTCACAACTCAGAAGTCAGGGGTCAGGAGTCAGAAGTCAGGATGCAGGAGGCAGGAACCAGAAGGCAGAAGGCAGGAGGCAGGTCGAAACGCTTCTCTCCAGAAACTCCCTGGGTCCCATTTTTCATTTGTAACTTGTCATTTTTCGTTTTTCATTTTTTGATACTTCGTACATTTCCATTTGAACGCTCGCTGAGCATGAGTTGAGGCCGGCAAAACGACCATGAAAACTATGAAGACTGGCAAATGAAAAATGGAAAATGACAAGTTACAAATGACAAATGGGTGCCAAGAGTTTCTGGTTCTCGCAACCACCTTCAGGTGGTCTGACGCTGACTTCTGACTTCTGGCTTCTGACCTCTTTTTGTCGATTGTCGATTGTTACAACCTGAGGAGTTGCTCCCGAAGCACGCGCGACTGTAAACGACTTGCCGCTAGTTGCTGCCCGTTGGAGAGCGTTACCACATAGGTCCCGCCCGGCATTGGGCTAACTCGAGTAATCATCTCGATGTTGGCAAGCGTCCCGCGCGACAAGCGAACAAACTGTGAAGGATCGAGCCGAGCTTCCAACTCCTTTAAGCGAAAGTTGATCGAATAGCTTTCGTTTCGTTGATTCGTCAGATAAAGCAATTCTCCGTCTGCAACTATCGATGCTATTTCCCGCACCGGCAGGATGATGATCTCATCGCGCTCCCGAACCGGTATGCGTTCAAGGAATCCTCTCTGGGTCGCAGCTTCATAATCAGCGGCAGCCGCACGTAGCTTAGACACCTCCTCACCAGCAGTCTCCTGGCGTTCAAGTCGATCATGAGCCCTATTAAGAGTCTCGCGCAGACGCGAGCTATCAACAGGCTTAAGCAAGTAGTCGACTGCATTTAACTCGAAGGCGCGCACCGCATACTCGTCATAAGCTGTGACGAAGGCTATGAGCGGCATCGAATTCTTTCTGAGTAAACGAACCACTCCCAAGCCATCGACCTCAGGCATCTGCAAGTCCAGTAGAGCCAGATCAGGATGTTCTTTCTCAATGAGCTCAACCGCTTCGGTACCGTTTTCGGCCTCTCCGACAATTTCAACATCATCAAAAGCACGCAGGCTTGCTACAAGGAAGGAACGTGCAGGCCGCTCATCGTCGGCGATGACTACGCGAAGCTTTGCACTCAAGCGCCCTTCCTTTCTCCAGCCGCTGGAAATGGTTCGCGTCGCATTCTTCCGGCAAGCTGCACCGGCATTCTAAGTTCAACGGTGGTGCCTTTGCCCAGTGAGCTCGCGATGTTGAGTGATCCCGACTGCCCTGAGTAGCACCGCAATCGCTCATCGATGTTGCTCAAACCCACACCAGTACGTCGGCCGCGAACAAGTCCAATCTCACTCACCCCAATGCCGGTATCGTTTACAGTGATACGCAGCATTGCCTCGTTGCCCATGAGAGATGTTGATTCCAGTCCGGCCGAAATTGCTACCTCGCCTCCTGTACGGGACGGAGCGATTCCATGTTTGATTGCATTCTCGACCAACGGTTGAATCAGCAATGAAGGCAAGCGAAGGTTCATTAAATCATGTGGTATATCGAACTTGACACGAAGTCTTTCCTGAAAACGTTCACGCTCGATATCAAGATAGGATTCGATGAGTCTTAATTCCTCACCAAGGGTCACGTAGTCTCCTGTGGAGCGAAGCACCCGACGCAATAGATCAGTAAGTTTCATCAGCGTGTCGAGTGCGCGATCAGGGGAGGTCTTGATTAGATAACCGATAGTTGTGAGTGCGTTAAAGAGGAAATGGGGGTTGATTTGAGCTCGCAAGGCTCGCAACTGGGCTTCAGTTGCCAATTTACTGAACTCTTGTTCGCGTAAACCCTGCTCACAACGCTCATGTGTAATCCGTAGCGCGTCGATGCGGCGCGCCCCTAGCAACGCTACTGATTCGAGCAACTCCGTATCATCAGACAACAACCGTCGCCCACCGACGAGGGGTCCAATTACAAGAGCAAAGTACGGCGGCTCGGCAGTTGGCACGAACACAACCGCGCTCGCGCCAGGAGACCGTTCTAGCAGAGTCACCACTTGTTCTTGCGCCAAATCAGAAGTTCGCGCAGCCATCGCCGCTACGAATTTTTCAGTGTCAGAAGTGTCTTCAACAGGACTTCCAGCCTGTTCGTCATCAGCCCTTAACCAACGTACCTCCCGGGCGGTTAACGCGGGCGCAAGTACACGGCAAATCTCGTCAAGAACATCACTCGCGGATTCACAGTCGCCCAGTGTGCGGACGAGCTGCGCTCGCATTTCGGCATAATCGGCTCGGCCGAGCACAATAGTCTCCACAAACCAGTTCGCGGCACGACAGAGTTGCGGATAAAGCAATGCTGTAGCCATCCATAAGCCTAGCAAAACACCTATGGCCCATGGATTAATTTGACTACCTGCACCCTGGATTGTGAGTAGCGGCGAAACAGCAAACAGGTATAGCCCCCATGTGACGGCTGCCAGAAGCAAGAGTGCCAAGGCTCGTTTGAGAAAGATGTCAGCAAAAGCGAACCGATAATCCTGGTAAAGGATAGCCAACGCGAGCGGAAGTGACGCGTGATGACCAAGGAGCTCGATGAACCAGCTCTCCTCCCCGCCACCAGTGTGCCCACTTAGGTGGAGGGCCGATACGGCAAAGACAGCGAGGGCGCTAGCCCACACGGCACGTTTCCAGCCTGGTTGGCGCCGCGTCGTGAAAAATAGGGCTATGACAATAACGAGGTAGCCGAACGTAAGAGAGCGGAGGGCGGCATTGGATGGACCAGATCTAGCGATTAACCCACCGTAGAAATGCATCGCTCCTGCTATGATGCTCAGACCATACGCTGCAATCATTATCAAACGGGCGCCTTTAATTCTCGTTTGACCATCCGCTCGAGGCAAAGCAGCATTCACAACAACAGCAGGCAGGAAACCAAGCGCCGTGAAAGACAGAGCGACAATGATGGGAAAAGGCTGGCTGACTCCAAAATCCTGCACTCCGTAGGTGGCAAGCGCGCCTGTGTTCCACACCAGGCCAAGGATTGCTGTGGCGATAAGTAACCAGTTCTCAGAAATATCTGCGGCAGTGTGATCGGCTACTGACTTTGCGCGCGGTGGGTGCCGCAACACCATGATTAACAACATCGCATAGAGCGCGATCCCGACGGTAAACCCGAGGAGGTTAATCAATGCTGCGGTATTAATTGAACTCATGTCTCAGGCTACTCTAGCGACGAAGGGTCAGGGATGCAATCGAGCGCAAATGAGCGGTTGAGATGACCCTACAAAATGACGATTCTTCCCGCTGAATGACCTTCTACTCAAATACCTTCTCTACGGGAACAATGACAACATTCTCGGGCTTGATATTAATCTTGTAAGATTGAATAACTTTGTCTTCTTGGAGAATCTCAGTTGGCTTGGGAGCGTTGTACTTGATAGAAGAGGGTTCGTTGCTGATGATCGACTTGCGAAGGCTTTCAGCATCCTTTGTTACGATTGCCACCCTCATAACGTCCGCCTTTAAGTACTGACGAATAACACGATTGACATCATTGAGAGTTAATCTGGCCAACTCCTTCCGCATATGGGACGTGAATTCCGGAATCCCGTAATACATGCTGTCAATCTGATACCCGAGCTGCGCATCCTGCGTTCGTGTGAGTACATTGACGTACTTCGTTAGAAATGTTCTGGTTGCCTCGAAAGCTTCTTGAGTCATTCCTTCGCGAATAAGCTTGTCATATTCATAAAGCGCAGCCCGCAAGGTAAAGTGCCCATGTTCGGGCTCGACCGGCCTTATCCAAATCTGAAAGATTTGCTGTTGTCGACCAAGATTTGGGTCGGGTTCAAACTGGAACATGCCGCGCGGAAAATACTCGATGTAAGCATAGTTGCCATAGTTAAGTCCTCGAGCCTCACGGATACGCTGATAGAGCAAGCCGTTGCTGGATCGGTGCTGTCCCAGGTAGGAGGTGACAAGTGCGAGTGCGGGCCAATCCTTGCGGGACCGATTGATCTGAATTGGAAAGCCGAACGAGATGGCAGTTGATCGAGTCTCACGCTGAACGATCTCGATCTCTGCTCCAGAAGAAAGCTTGGGAGCAGCCACCTTCATATCTAGCCGCTTTCCCGTTGAAAGCATCCCAAATTCTGCCTCTACTCTTTTCGGGAAAGCAGCGGGATACCCACCAGCAATTCCAATAACGAGATTAGCTTGGGTGTAGTTGTTTCGGTAAAACTCACGCACATCATTTACTGTCAGGGCTTCGAGGGAGCTAATCGTGCCGCGGTTTTGATGTCCATAACTGTGGGATGTTGGATAGATCATGTTGTAAAGAACTTCTTTACCCAACTCTTCATCGTTGCCACCGCGAAGCGATATTCTTAAGTAGTTGACACTTTCGCTGCGCAGGCGCTTGAAGTCCTCTTCACGAAAACCTGGCTCGAGCAGCATCTGTTTAATTAGGTTGTAATAGGTATCAAGATTATCGACATGAGTAGTGCCCCTGAACACGGTCATCTCCTTATCTACTTGCCAGGAGAAAGTAGTTGCCACCGGATACATAGCGTTAATGATCTGTTCGTAAGTAAGCTTCTGACTGCCGCCTTGAGCCAACATTGCCGCCGTTAGCGAAGCAAGTCCTTCCTTCCCTTTTGGATCCATTGCTGCGCCAGTCATAAATAGAATGCGAAAACTGATAAGAGGGCTTTTGCCCGGCAACAGCACGGTTCTGACGGTGGTTCTAGCGGGTTGCGGTCGCTGTTGGGTGGCAAATACAGATACCGGGATATAGCTTGTTGAAAAAAGGAGTAACAGGGCTAATATTTTCATCGTCCTGCCCCCTCAGAACTATCTTTCTTCATCGAAAGGGTCACTACTGTATTGTTCTTCTCTACAAAATAACGCCCGGCAATAGCACGAATATCTTCAGGAGTAATCGAGTCGTAGAGTGTATACAGCCTATCGATAGTTTCTGGCGTTCGTTGCAATGCGACATACTGCGCGAGGGCTGCCGCAATAGCCTGCGAACTGTCCAGCGAAAGTGCAAAGCCATACCGAAGTCGTGATCGCGTTGAATCGAGTTTATCTTTTGGCACCAACTCGCTTGCATAAAGCTCAAACGTATTCAAGATCTCCTGCCTCACATAATCGATATCCTTTTCATTCTTAATTCTGGCCGAAACGATAAACAGCTCCGGATCCATCTTGTGCCCGAACGAATAGCCCAACGATTCAACCTTCTGCTCTTTTAAGACGAGTTTTTGATAAAGATCTGAATTTGCTCCAAATGCAATAGGGGCCAGCAGATCCAAGGCCGCCTTGTCTTTCTCTTTATCAGAGTAGGCTGGCCCGCGATAGGCAAAATATAGGATAGGTAAAGTTTCCGAGGGCCAATCAACGTGTGCTTCACGAGCTTCAGTCTGTTCAGGTTCGCTCGGGATGTCAGAAATGTAATCGCCCCGCTTCCAGGCGCCAAAGTGCTGCTTGACAAGGGCCACAACCTGTTTAGGCTGCACGTCTCCGGCGACAATAATCGTCGTGTATTCGGGCCTGTAATAGCGACGGTAGAAGTCCCAGCTATAATCATACTGATTGGGCATGTCGTTGATGTCTTCAATGAACCCCATTGTGGTGTGGGAATACGTATGTTTTTTGAAAGCAGTCGCCCTCAAGGTCTCATAGAGTTTTGCTTCGGGGCTTGCAGAGTTCTTGTTGTATTCACCCAACACCGCACCTGTCTCAGTCTTGTACTCGTCAGGTCCATATTTGAGGCGTAGGAAACGGTCTGCTTCTAATTCGAGAATCTTTGGAAGATCCTCCTTCGAAAATACTTCGTGGTAGACGGTACGGTCGTCAGTTGTATAGGCGTTTGACTCTGCGCCAGCCAGTTTCAAAATTTCGTCACGCTGCTCACTCGTGAAGTTTTCGCTACCGCGGAACATTAAATGTTCAAAGAGATGAGCATAACCACTTTTTCCGGGCTCAACTTCGTTACGAGAGCCGGTTTGGACCACTATATAAAGTGCGACAAGATTCGGATAATCAGTAGGAACGGTGATAAGTCGCAAGCCGTTTGGGAGATCATCAATCGAGTAATCGTAAGGAAAGAGTTTCTTGGTTTGTTGTTGGGAAACTGCGAGAATCGGTATGCAGAACGCGAGCAACAGGGTTATCAGCACCTTCATTCGTTGAAAGCTCCTGGAGAGAGATGAAATTAGTTAGTGGGGATAACAGGTTAGTATACAGGACAAGATTTAGCCTCGCCAAAAGATGCTAGGCCTATATCATCAGAGATTCCAGCCCCAGTGGCACTTCCCTCTACAATTAAGAAAGCCCTGCCGTTAGCATTTCTTAGCGCCCGTCTTTCAAGTTCATTGAATTGATCCTGAGAGATAATCACCCATTGCTTCTGGCACACTTCAGGTAGCCACACTTGATCATCCTCTTCTTCCCTGTAGTGGTTGCGGTGCAACTCAACACGTGCGCCGAGTGCCTGAAGGGCATCCTTGAGGGTTTGCTTTCGGAAGCGCGATCTAAGAAGAAAGTGTAGAGTTCAAGCGATTGTAAGTTCGTATCTGATCGCGTCGTCGATTTCTTCTTCTTTGCGGCCATAGTCGGCGGCGATTTGAGGAATCGAGTCACCGGCTTTGAAACGCTCAGCAACAACGCGGGTAGGTAGACCCGTACCGGCTATGACTGGTTTCCCAAAAGAAACGTAAGGGTTGATAACGACGTTTCTTGGCTGTTCTGTGCCGTTGAGACGAATGAATGGATAAAGACGAGCCGCCTTACCTGAAGGATCATGCTCGACACGGGTGAGATAGCTTCCGAGGATATCACGCATCGCAAGTTGGCCGGCTCTGCCTATATTGATTAGATGTCCGTATCGCTCGACAAACAAATCAACTCCGTTTGTTTCAAATTCATGCTCAGCAAGCGGATGCTTGGAATCGAACTCACGTTGAAGTGCCTTTATAGCAATGCGGATTTTGGACAGATCAATCCTGTCAAATAATTCAATCGCCACTGACGCCAGCGCGAACCCGCTCGTCTTCTGTCTCCGACGAGGTCGCCTCATTTGCAGGAACTGTAGAGGGTTTGCGGAATACGTTGAGAATACGCTGATACCCGCGGGCCGGGACTGCGACAAATCGGCGCCACCGCTGCGTGCTGCGAAGATCGTCAAGCAGAGAATATGCAACTGGTGTAACAAGCAAAGTTAGCAGCAACGAAAGCGACTGCCCACCAATAACAACGATTGCAATAGAACGTCTCTCCTCAGAGCCCGGCCCAGTTCCCAATGCCAGTGGCAACATTCCTGCCACCAAGGCGAGAGTGGTCATCAGAATAGGGCGTAGGCGATCCCGGTTACCTTGCATGATTGCTTCGTAGCGCTCCATACCCTGAGCTCGCAAAGTATTCATATGATCGATCTGCAGAATCGAGTTCTTCTTCACCACTCCAAAGAGCACAAGTATGCCGAGTGCAGAGTAGAGGTTCAGCGTACCGCCCGTTCCCCAAATTGAAAGCAAGGCAAACGGCACGGCAAGCGGCAGACTCAGTAGCATCGTCAATGGGTGGATCAAACTCTCATATTGAGAGGCCAGAATCATGTACATGAAGATCACTGAAAGCAGGAATGCCCAAATGAACTCGTTGAAAGTCCTCTCGAGCTCACGAGCTCGCCCAGAGACTGCCGTACTGTAAGCAGCCGGTAGATTCATATCGCTGACCGCGCCACGCATTGCCTCGATTCGATCAGCCAGAGCGTATCCAGGTGCTATCGAAGCCCTCACCGAGACTTGGCGCTGACGGTCGAGCCGGTCGATGCGCGACGGACTGGTTTCACGAGTGATGCGTACAAGATTATCCAGTCGGACCAGGCCTCCGCGCGAAGACGGTACGTAGAGACGCTGAATGGTGTGAACATCACTGCGATCAAGGTCAACTAAACGCAGCTGAACATCATAATCCTGGTTTAGCATCTCATCTCGAAATCTCGAAACCTCTTCGTCCCCACCCACCATGACCCGAAGGCTTGTGGCAATATCCGAAGTGTCAACGCCAAGATCTGCTGCCCGATCGCGATCGATCTCGACCCGCAGCTCAGGTTTGTTCAATTTCAGGGTTGTATCAGCATCAACGATACCGCCCAGATCCGCCGACCTTCTTACCAGTTCGTCCGCGTAATCAGACAATGCCACGAGTTCAGGTCCACGAAACACAAAGTCGATGTCGAAGCGCCCACCCGCGCCGAAATTGAACGAAGGAGCATTACGAACCCCAGCGCGCATCGGTGCAAATTTTTGCAAGCGACGTCGCACTTCCTGCATTACATCTTGCTGCGTGTAATTTCCCTTAAACGCGTTAAGAGGATTCCCATTCTTGGTTTCCGTCCAGAGCCGTCCAAACGACAATGTTCGTTCTTCGTGAGGTGCAATGCGCACATAGGCACCTCCCTGGTTGACACCACCAAGGAATGAGCCCCCTACATTGGATAAGACAAGACGGACTCCGGGGGTCGCGAGTATCTCCGCCTCGATCGCCTTCATGGCCTCATTCATGACAGAGAGATTTGTCCCCTCTGGTCCATTGACATTAACCTCAAATTCGGCTTCATCGACATTGCTTGGGATAAACTCCTGCTTGACTGCAGCGTAGAGAGGAATACTCGATAAAATCACTCCGGCGGCCAACAGGGATACCGCAAATCGGTGTCTCATCGCAAAAGCAAGCAAGAAGGTGTAGCTGGCATCGATCCACCGGTAGAAACCACCGCGCGATTTTGAGTGTCCGTGCCCCTTATTTGCATCGCCCACTTTGATGAGCCTTGAACTCATCATGGGAGTTAAAGTAAATGACACGAGGAGGCTCACCATGACTGCGACGGCAGCCGTAATACCAAACTGGTAAAGAAACCGCCCCGAAATCGAAGACATGAACGACACTGGTACAAAGATCACGACGAGCGAGAGTGTGGTCGCCAGGACCGCCAACCCAATATCCTTGGTCGCCTCTTTAGCCGCCTGTTTAGGCGGCATGCGTTTCTCTTCAATAAAGCGGAAGATGTTCTCGAGCACTACGATGGCGTCGTCTATGACTATACCCACCATCAAGACGAGGGCCAGCATAGTCACACTATTAAGCGTGAAATCGAGTGCGGCCATCATTCCGAATGTGGAGATTACTGAAGCTGGTATTGCTACAGCAGCAATCATCGTCGAGCGCCAGGACCGCATGAAGGCAAACACCACCAGTGTAGCGAGGATGCTTCCGAGGATTAGGTGCTTCTCAATCTCGTGCAAAGCCGCTTCGATGTAGCGCGATTGATCACGAATAACCTCGAGTTTGATGTCCTCAGGAAGTTGAGCTGCGACTCGCGGCAGTTCGCTTTTAATTCCGTTAATAACTTCGATCGTATTGGCGCCTGATTGTCGCCGGATCTCAAGCGATACGGTGGGTACCCCATTGAGCCGGGAAAGCGAGCGCTGCTCTTTTGTTCCATCCTCGACTCGACCCACATCCCTCAGTCGCACTGGCGAGCCGCTAATGTTGGCGACAACAAGATCATCGAAAGCTCGCGCAGTGGAATAACGACCCAGGGTACGCAGGACGAGCTCCTCGCGACCAGTATCAACGTTACCTCCGGGGACATCAGCATTCTGACGAGCTAAAGCCTGGCGCACAGCAGTTATAGGGATCTGATAAGCAGCCAGTCGATCAGCGTCTATCCAAACGTTGATAGCCCTTTGCAGTCCTCCTACCACGCGCACTTCACCGACACCGCTGACACGCTCAAGCTGAACGCGGGCGACCTTGTCACCCAGCTCAGTCAGCTCACGTATTGAACGTTCGCCTGATAACGAGATCGTCATTACCGGCGCACTGTCGTTATCGAACTTCTGAACAATGGGTGGAGTCGCATCGTCGGGAAGCCGTCGAACTACTGTGGCAACACGATCGCGTACATCCTGCGCGGCTGTCTCAAGGTTCCGGTTCAGCTTAAAAGTAGCAATAACCAGAGACATACCCTGACCAGAGATCGAGCGTAATTCATCGATACCATCGACCGTATTAACAACTTCTTCGATCTGTTGGGTAATCAGAGATTCGACTTCTTCGGGTGAACCACCGGGAAGTCCAGTTCGCACGCTTACTGTGGGAAGATCAACAGAGGGAAAACGATCAACACCAAGCCTGAAAAAGCTCGCCGCACCAACTACGACGAGGGAAAGAATAATCATCGTCGCGAAGACCGGACGACGAATACAGATTTCGGCTAACCTTTGCATTTATCAGACGTGGTCCTAAAGCTAATACGAACAAGTCAAAGTTATGGTTACTAGTTTCGTAAATAACACCTACTCGACAACCTCCAGAGCTTGCCCCGACTGCAGGTTGCCTGGTTCAACGACCACCCGTTCTCCTACATTAATGCCCGCAACGACTTCGATCCACTCACCATTTCGACGGCCAGTCGTCACCGGCTTCTCCAAAGCTTTTCCATTCTGGACAACTATGACCTTTTCAATACCCGCAAAAGTGACAATCGAACTGCCAGGAACCGTAACTGCCATCTGCGCATCATCCGTTACAATCTCAGCTCTCACAAAAGCTCCGGGTCTCAGTCTCCCATTGTTCCGAACATCTGCTTCAACCAGCAACATACGACTCTGTTGGGCAATCACTGGACTCATTCGCATAATCTGCCCGAGGTAAAGATTCGGATCTCCCTCGACAATAACTCGAACATTCTGTCCTATGCGAACTGCTCCAGCATCCCGTTCCGGTACTTCGGCTCGCAGTCGCAAAGGATCCATCTTAACAATGCTAACTACTGGCGCACCTGCGGCGAGATACTCACCTATGCTGGCGCGTCGTTCCTGAACTACTCCATCGAGCGGAGCATGAACGGCGGTATCAGCTAATTGCTGCCGCGCTAAGGACACCTCCGAATTCCTTTGGGCAAGTACAGCTTGACGGTTACGGATCTCCTCGAGTGCGTCCTGGTATCGGCTTTCTGCAACCTTGTAGGCAGCGTCTACAGAGTCAAACTCAGCTCGCGCGACTATACCCTGTTCAACAAGTCGGACTGCTCGATCACGATTCAAGCGCGCTTCTTCGAGTACGGCTCGGGCTTGTCGTACCGTACCTGTTGCCTCGGGATCTACCTTATCTTCCTTACCATCGGGTGCCAGTCCGAGTCTCGCTCGCGCCTGAGCTAAAGCCGCTTCCGCTTGTT
This sequence comes from uncultured Chloracidobacterium sp., assembly GCA_964574785.1. Lineage (GTDB taxonomy): Bacteria > Acidobacteriota > Blastocatellia > Pyrinomonadales > Pyrinomonadaceae > PSRF01. The sequence continues at coordinate 11,273 of CAZNPP010000049.1, forward strand.
GTATGCGCAATCGATAATCCTCGGGATCAACCTGTGCAATTAGCTGCCCTCGTCTGACAACGCTGCCGAAATCGACAGTGATAGAACGCAAACGACCGGGAACTTTCACACTGGCAGTAGTTTCATCAAAGGCTGCAAGCGTTCCATTAGCGATAACAGTTTGGCCAAACGGCATTTCCATTACCCGAGTTGTACGCACCTGGCGCGCGGCTTCTCCTTCACCGGGACGACTTTGGCGTGCCGCCGCCGGATAGTCGCTCTTACAGCCTACGCTAAGTGTCGTAGCTGCAAAAATTACAATAAGTAAAATAATACCCAGTTTACTCAATACTATAACCAACCTCTCGCACAATAAAGCCTTTAGACGGTCATACGCTGCTCTAAGTTGGTCTATTCTTCTAATAAAGATTGTTGCCCAATAGGGGGAACTCGAGTCAACGCAAGTGGGTTAGTTTAACACGGCGTCACAGGAAAGGATGAAGGCGAAAGGTTGAAGGATGGAGGATCAAGGTTGAAGGCGAAAGGATGAAGGCGAAATGTAAAATGACAAATCAAAAATCAAAAATGGAGAATGTCTTTCATCCTTCATCCTTCATCCTTTCCCTTACCCTCCAATGCTCTTACGCAGCAGGTAGGATGCTTTTATGAAGAAAGTTCGGCTGTTGCGTCGGAAGCCAGGAACAATCTGCCTTGTAAAGGGATGCAGGTCGTTGTAACTCATATCATCGTTGTAGCCAACGTAAAACGAAGTGCCCGGACTTGGCGTCCAACCAGCCAGCAATTGTGAGCGCAATCTCGAGTTCAGCGTGTTGTAGTCAAAAATTGCGCGCGCAAATGTTGCTCGAGTGAACTGGTAAGTACCGCGAAAAGTGATGATGTTCACATCAAAAGCTGTGTGTCCCGTATCATGACGTTTTAGTCGGTTCTTTATTAAACTGAGCGACGTCCTCAGCTCGTTCGTAGGCTGAACTGTAACGCTACCTTGGAATTCAAAGAGGTTGCCGCGTCCCGGATCCAACGGAGCATTCGGACCGAGTAGCAAAGCAGCAGGGCTCACGCGCGGATACTTACGGCCATTTCCAAAGTCGAGGTCAAAATGGCCATGACGATATACGGCCCGGGCATTGAACTGCACTTTCTTGCTGAAATTCGAGCCGGCAAAAACAAAGAAGTGATGCTTATTTGACGAACGTTCATTGTCAGGTCCAAAGAACGCCCCCGAACGTGTCGCAGTGCGGGTACGACCGAACTCATGCTCGAACAATCGTTCGTACGCAGGTTCCCATGAGATACCAAACCAACTGCTGCGTTTCAAGGCCCACTCAGCAAGCACCTCGGTTTCCCAGGTGTACAGTCGGCCCTGCCAGTCGTACTGAAAATGGGTAAACTGGTGCAGGTAATAATTGATTATCTTTTTCTTCGGATCGGGGGTGGACCTGTAGCGCAGATAGAAACTGTTAAAGTTCGAGTTGGTGCGTTGAAAAAAGCCAACATCTGCTCGATAATCTCTGGTAAAAGCCTGACCATATAATTCCCAGCCCCAGTTCCGGCCAGACACGTTATACGCTGTTACGTAAGCAAAGCCGTTCCCCGTGCGATAGCGACTAGTCCCCTCCTCTGGATCGAAGAAGTGGTTACGCGAAGTCGTACCGATCAACTGAAAAGTTAACGTAGTCTGTTTGTCAAGTCGGAACCGGCCATCAAAAGCGAGCACATCGTTATGCTTCTCAACAAAGTTGTAGCTCGTGGCAAGTAGACCAAGTGAGTTCTCTTTCCCAATATCACGCTTTAGACGCAACACTCCAATCTGGGCGTTCTTGTCGAGGAAGCGGAAGTTGTTGGGATGCAGCCTTTCGTCCCCAACAAAGTTCCCCGGCCCATTATCACTGGCGAACATCACTCCAAAAGTGTTTCGACCCTTCTTGCCAGAGAGTTTGAGAGCAATATCAGGATCGACAATCGCCCGCGTGTGCACAGCGGTAATTGGAGTTCTGAAGATATCAATTCCTTCGAGAAAGAATGGTCTCTTTTCTGGGAAGAAGATGGGAAAACGTTGATTGGCAGTGACCACAATCTGGTCCGCTTCGACTTGCGCAAAGTCAGGATTGATTGCCAGGTCAAGCGTGATTGTGGGGCTGGGAGTGAACTTTGCTGTTAGGCCCGGATCAAACTTGAACGGCTCGTTAACCATGCGCCCTGGGTCTGGAATACCAGCTGGCGGAGGTGTAAAACTGCGGACGAATCTTCCGCTTTGCGAGAGGGTCAAACTCGGAATCAGCTCGAGCGTACGCTCGGCGAGAATCCCCTCAAGTCCAGTCAGATGACCCGCCTGACTGAGGGTGCTATCTATACTTCGGGAAAATGGCATCCACGAACTCAGCTCTCGATTGAAGCGCTGGATGCGCCTAAAAAAGTGTGCGCCCCACAGCTTTCCATTACCAGCTTCGTACCGCAGAGATTTAAAGGGAATGGCGATCTCTACAATATAACTATCCTCAGATATGGTCCCCTTCGACTCCATCAAAATATCGACGCTAAAGTCCTCGCCTCTTCCTTCAGTAAGTACTCCATCAGCCTGAATGCCAAGCGGGTTAAAAAACATCTCAAACGCCTTACGCTTATCATTGAAGGTATCGAGGAAGAATCCAACATAGTCGTCCTGAAAGATACTGTCGCGCTTGGCCACTGTTGCTCGGATCTTGTCTGGCTCGTCGTATGCTCGAAAGGCTATATAGAGAAATTTCGAGTCGTATCCCAATAGAACTTCAGTTGGTTTGGAAGGTTCGATGTTTTCGCCAGGATCTATCTGATAGAAATCCTTCAGAACTACGGCCTGCTGCCACACGTCGTCGTCCAATTTCCCATCAATTGTGGGTGCACTCTCAAATTTGGGGAGCACTACAGGGTTGGCCTTCTCTGGAGGCAAAACAACAGCGCCCTTTGCCGCAGGAGTTGCGCCAGTGGCTGCGGGTGTTATCGTTGCGTTACTGGAAGCTGTTGATTCTGGTGATGGTTCTGGTTTAGGGGTGGATACCGGTGATGGTTTAGGCGTTGGGGATTCGGTCGGACTCTTTTCTTTCGGTTCGACGGAAGAACTTGTATTTGCCACCTGCTGTGCGTTTGCCACAAGCGCAAACATCCACACCAATAAAATGAGACACAGCTTGTTCATTGCGCGGAAGCCCTGAGAGATCAAATGATCGAATCCGTGGTTCGGCCGCCAAAATTCGTCAGACTTTACTGTAACGCCGATCCAGCCCGTCAAGTTCGTTATTTATTTGCTTACTTACGCGGTTGCAAGACGAGCTTTCCTTCGCCTGTATTAAGGGTAAATACGTTTCCACCGCGGCCTACTCTCCAACGCTTAACTCGCTTGGATGGTGCGACGTCCTCAGTCAAAGTTAGACCTTCATTGGTTACTGTCTCGACATTTGTTTCGATTGTGAAGTTGGAATCAGCAGGAATTCTTAGAGAGATATTGCCATGTCCAGTTCGGACAAAAAGTCCTGCGAATCTACCATCGAGGGAAACTGGACCATCTCCGGTTCGGGCCTCAATCTGCCCTTCAAAGTTTACTACACGAATTCTGCCATCGCCTGTGTTCGCGATGAGCTTCCCACTACCGTCGGCGATTTCAATGGGGCCATCTCCTGTGCGCAACGTGATATCACCTGAGACGCCCTTTACACTCAAGCTACCAGCAGTAGACGTCGCTGTAACAATTGCTTCCCTAGGGACAAACACTTCAAGATTCGCCGCTCCAATGCCTTCACTGGAAGAAGCTATTACCGAGACGCCTGACCCTTGCTGCGCCTTTCGAATAACGATTTGTTTCGCTTCCTTGGGATCGCTCCCCCGCTTTGTGGCGGTATACATCACTTCGGACTTGTCCCAGCCCTGCACCTTAACAGTGCCTTCAAAGGTGGCAATGTTCACTCTTGGCTTGCCTGTTACGACAAAAGTTCCAGTCTCCTTGTCGACAAAAGACCTCCGAGCCGCTGCTGTGGTGGTTGCCCTGCTCTTTGCGCTTGCTTCAGCTGAAGTCGCATTCCTTCTCACTTGTTCTCGAATCCGTCGCTCCGCTTCCCGTTGTGCTTCAACCTGCGCACGTTGGATCTCGCGTTGAGCCTCGAGAAGCGCACGTTCGACCTCGCGCTGGACTTCCACCTCGGCGAGCCGTGCTGCTTTTGCCGCCTCTCTCTCAGCGCGCTGAACCTCTCTCTCCACCTGGCGTAGTTCCAGCTTTTGTTTATCGCTTATTAACTTGACTGTCTTATCTTTATCTCCCTGCGGCGCCAGATCAGTCGCGGAGGATCGCTTTCGTCCATCTTGAGCTTGTTTGATCGTAATCGACCCATTTACATTGCCTAATCGGATTCGAGGTCCACCGGAGCCAAGTTGCCCATGCAGGTCATGGCCCACGAAATTGCCATGATGAACACTGAGGCCAAAATCGTTCTTAATAGCACCATGAACCGTGCCAGCCCTGATTACAGCGCTAGCATCAGAGGGTATGGTCAATACAACACTGCCATTGACTGAATTGAGTTGAATTGGTTTCGAGTCGGCCAACCGTGTGAAGGTAACTTCGAGTGGACCATTCACCGTGGACAATCTTGCTTCTCCCATCAAACCACGAGCTGTAACTCGACCATTTATTGAGGATGCTTTTACATCACCTTCGGCTCCTTCGATCTGGAGTTCTCCATTAATCAGCTCAACTGAATCTAGTCGCGCCTGGCGAGGAACTGTTAAGGTGTAATCCACAACTGCAGGATTGTTAATCCGTCCTCCTTCTTTGTTCGTAAAGGATTGACTGCCGGGAGGGTATTGTGTCTTGATACGAATTGAGTCAGAAGCAGCGTGAACATCAATTCTGGCCTCGGCCAACCGCTCGGATCTGTAAGCACGTTTTACAGCTGTCACCTGAACTTCATTTCGATCCCAAACATTTATACGTACGGCGCCATTGATGTTTTCGATACTGACTCGTCCTGTGGGAGATAACTGATAGGTCTGTTTGAATTCCTCTCGTAATTCCTGGGCCGCTTGTCCATTCAAAGTCGGAATCCCTGCAACTGCAAGTTTCCCGCTCGCTGCGACCGCAATCGCTAACAGTCCGATTGATGTAACTAAACCTTTCTTCAACATGTCTCTTCTTTCTAAAAGTAGGGGGCTTATATCAAATTTGATAGACGCTTAGCCTGCACGACGCAGGTTGATACTGCCGTTTAGTGTCTTGAGAATGAGTTCGCGGCCTCCTGCGCCAATCGTTCCCCTCAAATGTTTGCGACTGACCCGAGTAACGACGGCAAGAGGAAAGTCATTGACGATCTCACCATTGAAGGTGTCTGCTCTTACGTCGGCACTAATATGAGCCGGGAGGTCCAACGTAATTCCACCATTTACCGTGTTGAACTCAAGATTCTCAGGCCAATTTGCATCACCGAGTGCAGCTGAGATTTCACCATTGACAGTCTTGGCGCGCGCGTAACCACTGGTTGATAACTTTATGCTACCGTTGACGGTATACAAGGAAAGATTGCTGGCGAGCGAGGTGGCGCTAATCTCACCATTCACAGTTCTTCCATTGAAGTTTACGCCTGCAGGAATGCCAACCATAAAGTCGACGCTTACATCGTTGTTTCGAACGTTCATCCGGCCTCTTTTCCCGGGCTCACATGTATTCGGATTAGCCGGATCATCACTGGGATAGAGAACACAAATTGTCACGCCAGCTTCGTGTTCTAAAACTCTAATGTCGACGGACGCTGGATTACTCTTTCGCGCTCTTTTAGTAGCCACGACCTGTACATTCGACGTTGGCGAGAGCTCGGCCTTGATGCTGCCATTAACTCCTTTGATATCCAATGTTTTTCCCTGCTGGAGTAAACCGCTCCACCGAAATTCAGCTGCGCGGGTCTCATCTTGCACCAACGCTGCCTCGCAAGTTGATCCGGGCACAGAGACCACTTCAGCAGCGTATATGGTTGGAAACCCGAACCCAATCAGTTCGGCAGCAACGGCCTGAGCCTTGGCGGTTATTTCCTGTAAGTTATTAAGATCACGCAAGGCGTTCGCGAAGACGGCACTCGCAATGATAAGAAAAAGGATCACTTCATAAGTGCGATTCCGAGTGCTGCTAATTCTCTGGTGTTCCATCTCGATTTCCCTCCGAATAAAGGGCCGGCAAGTGGCGATCTTGGAGTTCTTTTGTTACCACTCCCGGCCCCTCTGCGTTGCTCTATTGTCAGAACACCAGGGGCAAATTGTTTGTGACAAAGAAATTTCCCGACATGTCCGACGAACTTCAGTTTGTCGAGCTTGGACCCGGCAATTCAATTTTCAAATTTTCAATCAATGCTGGGTTTTGAGCACACGCTGCGGGGAAAAACGTTCGACAAACTGAAGTTTGCCGGACAGGCAGTCAGTTTTTCTGCAGATGGACTTTGCCGCTGAAGCATGAGACTGAAATGTTTGCGTCTCCTGAGCCAATCACAGCATTAACGCGACGCAATACGTAGACTTTGGGAGCGTGAGGCGCAGGAGGCGGAGTTTTGGCCTTACCTTTCAAAGGAGCTGTCCTGATAACCGGTGCTGGCGTAGGCGTTACGCTAACTTGTAACGGAAAGTCAGAGACCACGAGGCCATCTCCTGAGACCTTTGCGCTCAGTTCAAATGAGGAATCATCAGGAAGTACGAGGGTCACATCCCCGGACATTGTAAGAAAACCGTAACGACCGCCGGCAGCCAGTGGGCCGTTTAGGTTAACGTTGCCGCTGACAGTTTTGACATTGAATCGGGCGTGGCTCACCTTGGCAAGCATTATGTCTCCGCTAACGCTCGCCGCATCGAACGAATCTCCACTGTTAATTGGGCGCAGGTTTACTGCCTCAATAACGCCGCCAATTGAGGTCAGGGAGGCCCGCCCGGCCGATTCCTTTGCCACAATACTGCCACCAATGCTTGCCGCTTCAATCAAGTTGCCAATTCGTTCGACACTGATATCGCCGTTCTGCGTTCCGGCGTAAGCTGCGGCCACATCAACGATACTGATGTTGCCGTCGCGCGTCTGAACTTGCACGGTAGCGCCCTGCGGCACCTGAATATCTACATCACTGAACCCCTGACAGCCCCTTTTTTTCTGCCGAACACCTGAGTCTTCGAAGATAAACAGCTCGAGCTTTTTGACAGCGGCAGATCCCTCTTCCCCGCCATCCTTTCCAAAATCAATCTGTGGCGCTTCTGTTCTAACCGTAACTTGCTCCCTATCCCAACCACGAACACTGATGTTCCCTGATAGAACGCAAAGCGATACCGTCACGTTTGAAGCAGTGGCCACTGAGCGCTCCGATTGCTGCTCATCCTTAGTCCGCCGGTCCTCATTATTAGCCGGGACAGCAGCCGCGATTGTTAACAGCAGGGAAACACCAATTATTGCTTTGAACTTCATCATAATTATTAGCGCCGATTGAACGTTCTCGCATCGGCAACAGTATTCAAAAGATCTACTTTGCTTTGATAAGCGGCAAACATAAAATCGACTGCATCAGGATCATTAGGATTATTCTTCGCGACGTTGCGCGTTGCTGCTAGAGCACGGTCAACGAGCGCAAGATTCCGTTCGTACTCAGCCTGCAGCGCTGGTCTCATCTCTGGGGAAGAATTGATTGCATAATCCAACTCAGCAATAGTTTCAAGATAGGTACGTTCACCAGGCAGCAACTTCACTTCAACAACAGTTGAGTTCCCTGGCTTGATCCTGCGGCTGGGTCTAACGGGTTTCTTCAAAGACGAACTCACTGCGGTCGGCGCTGCCGATATCTCCCTCTCTTCATCACTGGCATTCGGTTTTGCAACAGGTTGCTCACTTGGAATGTTGGATGTGTTATTTACGGCTACGTTCTCCCTGGGATCAGTTGTGGTACTTCTGAATTGGATTAACGTAATTAGCCCGGCAAATGTCACCATTACTATAAGACCGGCATAGGCCAGAGCCCGCTGTGGGGTAAAGGCAAAGAGACTAGCGAGGCTTTGCAGCCAGGAAACCTTTGGCTCGTCTACGGAGACTTCACGGATAGGCGTTGCAAGCGGGATTTCAGCAATTGCCGAATCTATGCGACGACGCAACCGCTCAGTTGGAACACTTGAGTCAAACTCGGGCGCCAGTGCCGTTGCGAGCATAAGGTTCTCGCGTTCTAACTCCTGGGCTGCAGCCGCACATGTCGGGCATGTTAATAAATGTGAGTTGACACTCTTGCGGCTCTCTGATGGCAATTCACCATCAAAGTAGCTTTGCAAAATGCCCTGATCCAGACAATCTTTCATCACTTGCCTCCGATTTTCCCGTAAACCCTCGCGAACTCTTTACGCCCCCTGGCAATTAAACTCCCTATGTTGGTTTCCTTCAATTCCAGAGTCGTTGCTATCTCGCGATAAGAGAGGCCCTGCTGTTTCAAAAGCAGACAGCTCCTCATTGGCTCCTTAATCTTATCCAGAGCCCGCCGCGCCTCTTCAATTGCGAGTCGTCGCTCATAATCCTCCTCCGGTGCGGCTTGAAACCAGCCGTCCTCCGAGGTGGATTTATGGTACTCATTGTCGCGCGCCATTGACCGGTTCTGACCCCGCAGAGTGTTTCGAGCGACGTTTAACGTCACTCTTAACAGCCAAGGGCGCAACAAATCGTCACCTGGGGTTGACTCGCGATACCTGTAAAACCTAAGGAAAACCTCTTGGGTTACATCCTCGGCGAGTGTAGGATCGCGAACAACCGCTCGGGCGGTTCTGAAAACAGCACGGTGGTGGAGTGTGAAAGCTTCGTCGAAGCTGAGCGAGGTCGCATCAGTCGCGATGTCGTTAGGCATTGAGTCAACCAGGGCTCTAGCTTGTCCGCTCATTAATCCACCGCTCTCAGGAAACAAACACCACAACCGACAAGTCTGTGACAGTTATCTTTGTGCAGCAAGGATTTAGCATCCTCTGGCCGTGCTGTAAAGGGAATCAAAGCTTGTTTTAAATCTCAAAGAATTTCCAAAAGCTGTTACTTTGGGCCTCCATTTGTATACGCGTAATTTTTAGTAACAATGAGGCTTCTTCGCAGGTGATCAGCGCATTGGACGTAAAGCCGCAAGGTGCAAAGACACAAAGAAAAACCACGAAGGCACGGACACAAAAAAACCACGGAGTTAAGCATGCGCCACCGGGGAATGTTTGACTCCGTGGTAATTTGTTTGCAGACCGCTTGCCTGCTTCTTACAGTTAAAGTTGAATGGTATCTTGTGACGAGAATATCGATAACGCTAAAACTGTGCACCGCAAGATGAAAATCTGCGCCTCATGCGGCTTGTTTAAAAACTATCCACGAAATCCCGAAGTGACACGAATGGTGAGGTAACAGAAATCTTCCAGTGAATAATTCCGAGGCGCTCTACAATAGCCCTTTCATGCGAGCCTGTCGTCGCGAACCGACTCCCTATACGCCTGTCTGGCTCATGCGTCAGGCAGGAAGATATATGCAGGAATATCGCGACGTGCGCGCCCGAAACAGCTTTCTCGATCTCTGCAAAACTCCTGAACTCGCAGCCGAAGTAACTGTTACTGCTGCCGAACGCCTCGGTGTCGATGCGGCGATTATCTTCGCCGATATCCTCCTGATCGTAGAACCCATGGGAATAGGCCTCCAGTTTACGAAAGGCGATGGTCCCTCCTTGGGCAATCCGATTCGATCCGGGTCTGATGTTAGCCGATTGTTGGAGGTAGAAGACGTCAATTCACTTGCCTTTGTCTTTGAAGCGATCAGACACACGCGAAAAGCGCTGCCAAATAACATGCCACTTATTGGGTTTTCGGGAGCACCTTTCACGCTTGCCTCATATATCATCGAAGGTGGTAGCTCAAAAAACTACGTACATACAAAAAGCCTTATGTACAACGACAGCGGAGCCTGGCACGCAATGTTGTCTCTGATCGATCGTGCTTTAATTAAGTATTTGAATGCTCAAATTGCCGCCGGTGCTCAGGCTGTGCAACTGTTCGACTCATGGGTAGGCTGTCTCAGCCCAAATGATTATCATCAATACGTGTTACCACACACTCGAGAAGTGTTAAGCAACGTAACTCCAGGAACTCCGGTCATTCACTTCGGGACAGGAACGGCTGCCTTGCTCGAGTTGATGCGTGAAGCTGGCGGCGATGTAATAGGCTTCGATTGGCGAGTTTCTCTTGATGATGCCTGGAGGCGTGTCGGTTTCGATTGTGCTGTCATGGGAAATCTCGATCCAGTAACACTATTCGCGGACGTGGAGCATATTCGCAAAGAGACAGACAGAATTCTCAGTGAAGCTGGCGGCCGGGAAGGTCATATCTTCAACCTGGGACATGGAATTCTTCCCCACACACCAGTTGACAATGTCATCGCTCTTGTCGATGCAGTACATGAGATGAGCAGGTGACAACTACAAACTCCCAATTCGATGCAATCCTTGTCGTATCTTTCGGTGGTCCGGAAGCAATGGACGACGTCGTCCCCTTCCTCGAAAACGTACTTCGCGGCCGGAACGTACCTCCCGAGAGAATGCTAGCAGTTGCCCGTCATTACGAACTATTCGGTGGTGTCAGTCCCATAAATGCTCAAAATCGGCAACTGATCGCCGCATTGGATCAGGAACTTCAAGGACATGGACCAGCGCTACCGATCTATTTTGGCAATCGCAACTGGCACCCTCTCCTCACTGATACCATCGCAAAAATGGCAGCCGACGGAATCAAACGCGTCCTGGCTTTTGTCACTTCGGCTTTCAGCTCATATTCAAGCTGCCGGCAGTATTTGGAAAACATCGCCGCTGCCCGAGCCGCTGTGGGGCCCCGAGCTCCCAGCGTTGAGAAACTTCGCGCTTTCTTTAACCATCCACTGTTTATTGAAGCAAACGTAAGCAGCGTAAAGGCAGCGCTCGAGAAGATTGATCAAGACCGCCGCTTATCGACACCAGTAGTCTTTACAGCTCATAGCATTCCTAAAACGATGGCGGACAATTGCGACTACGAAATCCAGCTCCTTGAATCGAGCAAACTCGTCGCTCAAGCTTTGCACCACAGCAACTGGAAACTTGTTTTTCAAAGCCGCAGTGGACCACCCTCTCAACCATGGCTTGAGCCTGATATATGTGAACATCTCAGAGAACTCCATAAAGCCGGAACAAGGGACGTAGTTGTTGCGCCTATCGGATTTATTTCTGACCACATGGAGGTCATCTATGATCTTGACACTGAGGCGCGACAACTGTGTGAAGAGATGGGACTATCTATGGTCAGAGCCTTAACTCCCGGTACTCAACCAGCTTTTATCAAGATGATTCGCGAACTAATTGTGGAGAGGTTCGACGCAAACGTAGATCGTAGGTTTCTTGGCATCATGGGCGCACGCGACGATGTTTGCGCCACCAACTGCTGCCAACCGAAATTCTAATTCTCCAATCATGCATCGAGTGGTAGTCATCGGCGGGGGCATAACGGGTCTGGCAACAGCTTATAGGTTGTTGGAGTTACACAGCCAAATCGAGCTGAAGCTAGTCGAGGCAGGACCGCGTCTTGGTGGAATCATCCACTCGAAGCATCGTGATGGATTTTTGCTCGAACTCGGCCCCGATTCGTTTATCTCAGAAAAACCAGAAGCAACCAATCTCGCCAAAAGAATTGGACTTGAATCTAATCTAATAGAAACCAATCACTTGCATCGGCGCAGTTTTGTGGTCCGAGCTGGGCGGTTGCATCCTGTTCCCGAGGGATTTCAATTGTTAGCCCCTGGCCGGCTGCTGCCCTTTGTTAAAAGTGACATCTTTAGCTGGTCAGGCAAACTAAGAATGGCAATGGACCTTGTTCTACCCCGGCGTAAAGAATTAAACGGTAACAGCGATGAAACGCTGGCGGACTTTGTAAGGCGCAGGCTGGGCCTGGAGGCGCTTGAACGGATGGCCCAACCCATGGTTGGAGGTATCTATACTGCCGACCCCGAGTTTCTGAGTCTGCGTAGCACGCTGCCCAGACTGCTTGAGCTCGAGCGCGACAACCGCAGCCTTATCCTCGCCTTGCGAAAACGGGCTCGAAAGGGTTCGGAAGAGATCCGCGGCACTAGTGGCGCTCGGTACAGCCTCTTCCTATCCTTTGATGGTGGAATGCAGTTATTGTCAAACAAACTAGCATCCCTGATTCCAAATGATTCTGTAAAGTTGAATACGCGGGTTAAGTCTCTATCTTTAGATCAAGAGGGGCTACAGTGGACCATAAACCTGGACGATGGAGGATCGCTAAAAGCTGATACTGTTTGCCTCTGCATCCCGTCCTATATGGCAGCATCTCTGCTAAACGTTGTAGATGCGTCGCTCGCTCGCGAACTTAAGTCCATTCCTTATGCTTCAACCGCGACTGTGAACTTCGCTTACCGCCGTCAGGATATACGACACGCTCTCAACGGCTTTGGTTTCGTTGTACCGTACGTTGAGGGCCGATCCCTGATTGCCTGTACGTTCAGTAGCGTCAAGTTTCCCGGGCGAGCACCGGAAGACCATGTGCTCTTGCGCGCTTTCGTGGGTGGTGCTTTGCAACCTGAGATGTTTGCTCTGGAAGAAAACGAAATGATTCGCAGAATAAGATCCGATTTCAGAGACTTGCTTGGCATTGAAGAACCACCACTCTTCACCGAGATAGCAAAGTGGCGAGAATCCATGCCTCAATATCACATTGGACATCTGGAGCGAGTAAAGCGAATCGAGCAGCGACTGGCAAGGTTAAGAGGCCTTCATCTAGCAGGTAACGCCTACTCAGGAGCAGGCATTCCGGACTGCATTCGCATGGGCGAAGCCACCGCCGAAAGGATCCTCTCGCAAGTGTGATTGTCGATTATCGATTGCCGATTGTCGATTGCCGATGTCGATTGCTGATTGCCAGCGCCTAAGACCACCAACTGCCCGTTGGTGGTCTTTGCTCGTTAGGTTGTGCGTTCATTTGTGTAGGTCAGTTCATCCTTCATCCTTCATCCTTCATTCTTTCAGTTGACTCCGCCATTACAACAGGCGTAGAAAGCATACAGTTCATGCCAATGAAAGGAGTATATACATGTCAGGCCCAGGATCGGTCGAACAGAACAAGGTCCTTATTGAACAGGAACTTAGGCAAATGAATGATGAGTGGGTAAAGGCCCTAGTTAGACGCGATCCGAACACTTTGGACCGTATCATGGCCGATACGTTCTTCTTTGCGTACCCTCTCGAAGGCGATGACAAAAATCAATTCATCAGTGATGTCGTCTCTGGAGACCTGGTAGTCGAATACCTAACTCGAGAGAACGTAAGTGTAAGGATCTGGGGCTCAACAGCAGTTCTGACGGGCCGTGACTCGGTTAAGTGGTACTACAAAGGGCGGGAGTTAGCAGGACACTACAAGATCATCCAGGTCTATTCTAATGAGAGTGGTTCCTGGCAATTAGTGGCAATTCAGGCTTGTCCAATTTCATAACAAGGATGAAGGCGAAAGGATGAATTTCGGATTTCGGATTTCGAATTTCCAGATTCGAAGTCATCCGCTATCCTTCGCCTGCCTTGCTAACATTTCAATCCAGGCTGAGTTTGTATGCAGCAGCG
>CAZNPP010000050.1:0-24870 GCA_964574785.1 uncultured Chloracidobacterium sp.
CTTCTGCCTTCTGCCTTCTGCCTTCTGCCTTCTGCCTTCTGCCTTCTGCCTTCTGACTAGTATAATTATGAACTACGAATTCTGCGAGGTTTAGGTAATGCCGTTAACCAAAACAGCTTCTTCTTCGTTTGCTCAAGTATTGGACTCAATGACTGACAATGCGGCGGAGGAGTTGACCGAACACTTACCAGATGAAGCTCTAAGGTGTTATGCCTGTGGTCATCGCTGTCTTATCAAGAAGAATAAACGCGGGATCTGCAAAGTTCGTTTCAACGACGCTGGTCAGCTTCGTGTTCCTACGAATTACGTTGCTGCATTAGCATGCGACCCAACGGAGAAGAAGCCCTTTTTTCACGTATTCCCAGGATCAGAGACTCTTACCTTTGGCATGCTTGGGTGTGATCTCCATTGTGCATACTGCCAAAATTGGCTCACCTCTCAAGCATTGCGTGATAACAGCGCAGGAACAGCGCCAACAATGGTTACTGCTGAGCGCCTTGTTTCTTTGGCAAAGGCTTATGGTGCATCACTTGTTGGTAGCAGTTATAACGAACCCTTGATTACTGCTGAGTGGGCAGTGTCAGTCTTTAAGCGAGCTCGGCCAGAAGGTTTCAAGACAGCTTTTATCTCCAACGGTAATGCGACACCACACGTATTAGACTACCTGCGGCCCTGGACCGACTGCTATAAGATTGATCTTAAATCAATGAATGATAAAAGTTATCGTCAACTTGGCGGCGTTGTTGACAACATCCTCGAAACAGTTCGAATGGTCCACGAACGGGGTTTCTGGGAGGAGATAGTTACACTTGTTATTCCCGGGTTTAACGATTCCGAAGACGAATTGCGGCGAGCAGCTGATTTCATAGCCTCGGTTTCGCCTGATATTCCCTGGCATGTGACAGCTTTCCATCAGGACTATCGCATGACTGAAAATGCAAATACGACCGCCGAACAGTTGATTCGAGCTTGTGAAATTGGCCAGGAGTCTGGTCTGCGTTACATCTATGCCGGAAATCTGCCCGGCAGGGTTGGTCGTTGGGAAAACACCTATTGTCCCTCATGCAGCGAGCTTTTAGTTGAGCGTTACGGTTATGTGATTCGCAAGGTGAGAGTTACTCCTGATGGGAAATGTCCTTCGTGCGCTAACAGAATTCCAGGCATCTGGAGTTAAGTCCAAAGTACAAGGTCCAAAGTCCAAGGTCCAAAGTCCAAAGCCCGTGGGTCTAAGGTTCAAATTGAAACTTTCAGACAGCGGGCTTTGGACCTTGGACTTTGGACCTTGGACTTTGGACTTTGGACTTACTTCGGCGGATTACGAATCGGAACTGCTGCCGAAGCTACAAGTTTCCATTCTCCATTGCGGCGAGCAAATGTATCAACGAAACGGTACTGACCACTAATGTCTATTGCCTTACCATCCGCCCCCTTGTACTTGCCACCTTTGACGACACTCCGACCAGATACCACAGCAGCATCTGCGCTTAAGACATTTACTTTGAAGTCAGCCATCTCCCATGACTCGGCTGTCAGGGCTCCGGATTCAATATCTTTAATATCCTGCTCCCTGTTTCCTAGCGAACCATCTGGGTAGACGATGAGTAGATCATCAGCTTCTACACGCCTGACGGCAGCAGTATCTTTTTCTTTAAGTACTCTCGGCCAGTCATTCTGGATATTTATCAACTCAGCTTCGATTGCTGCCTTATCAACTTTTTCGGGTTCAGGTTTGATACTCCCAGTTTCGCGCGACGGCTGCGTTGTCTCCGCGGTCTGACAACCCGAGTATGCGAATCCCGTCAACGAAATTACCAACAGTGTTACGACTAGTTCGACACGCCTCATCTCAACTCCTTTAGAATTTGGTTAAGAGCCTCCTGACGTTTGTTTAGAGCAGTTTGCTTCTATTCCATGCTGTCCATCAGTGTCAATAGCTCGTCGACAGTTGATCATGAGCGAACAGTCTCCTAAAATTCGGATAAATAGGTCAGGCGCATGGACTGCAACGTGACAGTCACCGCTGATTGCCATTGACACAGCAAGGAGCGGGGTTTAATTGTCCGGGCGCTTACTGGACCCTCGTCACTGTACCTTCCATTGGGTTCAGCCCTGGCCAAGGACTCTTCGAAAGGAGAAGAAAAATGAGTTGCCTCCCGGAAGCGTCAAAACTGCGCTTAATTCAGGCGCTTAGTTTGGTATGCGCTATGGTCTGCGCTTCTGTCGTTGCTTTAGCAACTGAACCGTCGCAAAACAGTAAAGGCGCAGACGAGTCCCCCTTGTACAAGGAATACCGTGGAATTAGTATTGGTATGTCAACCGAAGAAGCGCGAAAGAAACTCGGTAATCCCGCAGATAAGGGAGACGAGCAGGACTTCTTTATCTTCAACGATAACGAAACTGCTCAGATTGTTTATGACAAGTCTCGCAAAATAATTGCCATATCAGTTGATTTCATGAACGGAGCACGCGACGTTCCAACGCCCCAAGTCGTATTTGGCTCAGATATCGAGGCCAAGCCCGATGGTTCGATGTATAGGTTGGTGCGGTATCCAAAGGCAGGATACTGGTTATCCTACAACCGTACATCAGGGAATTCGCCACTGACTACAGTGACGATGCAGAAGATCGAGCCCTGATACACTTCTTCCTCCAGCTTTAGAGGTGCTAGCCTCTAGCACTGTTCTGCTCTAGCAAACGCCACCTTGTGGAGGTGGCCCCTTGTCCTTCCAAATCCCTGCGTTACAATTGTCCTATTGCACTATTTTGTGAGGTTCGACCGTTGCAGTCACAACTAAAGGAACTGACTCAGTCCATTCGTCAGCAAGCTTTGGCCGAGGGCTTCGATAAGGTTGGGGTTGTGCCTGCCGAATCACTAACACGTGAGCGAAAACAGTTGGAACAGTGGCTTAGCGACCAATACCACGGTGACATGGAATGGATGGCTTGTGATCCATCTCTCAGGACTGATCCTCGCAGGTTGTTCTCTTCAGCCAAGTCAGTCATTGCTGTGGCACACAACTACTATACGCCAGAAGCGCACGTGGATAGTTCAGAGACAGGGAAGGTGTCGCGATACGCGTGGGGTGATGATTATCACGACGTGCTTGGCTCGAAGCTTCGCTCATTACTTTCATGGATTAAAAAACAAGTACCCGAGGCTGAAGGCAAAGTATGTGTTGATATCCAGCCAGCAATGGACAAAGCGTGGGCTGCCAGAGCTGGGCTAGGCTGGATTGGTAAACATTCAAACCTGATCACCAAAGAGTTTGGCTCCTGGATTTTCCTAGGGGAGCTGTTAGTCAATCTTGAGCTCGATTATGATTTCGATGTAGTCGAAGATCACTGCGGAAGCTGCACGCTATGCGTTGAGGCGTGTCCAACCAATGCTATCGTTGAACCGTACGTCATTGATTCAAATAAATGCATCTCTTACGCCACCATTGAACTTCGTTCATCAGAGCTGCCAGCCAACGTCGCAGATAATCTTGAAGGTTGGGTTTACGGCTGCGATATTTGCCAGGATGTTTGTCCTTGGAATAGGTTCGAACAGGTAACTAGTGAAGCTCGTTTCGAAGCGCGGCCAGGTACTGCCAATCTTTCGCTCTCCGAAATCCTTGAACTTACACCAGAGAGCTACGCCAAGCGCTTTCGGAAAAGTTCGATGAAGCGAGCTAAGCTCTCAGGTTTGCAGCGAAATGCGCAGGCAATTGCGAACAAGAGAACTCCGGCACCCAGTTCGTGACTGGCCGTCTGATGATGGAACCCACACAGTAAAAAAGGACTTTAAATGAAAGCATTCATCGCCTTCTTTTCTATTCTCATGTTGTCATTCAATTCGATTAACGCTCAGGAGACAAAGACCCCCGCGGAACTCCGCCGTCTGGCGCAAGATTATTACAACTGGCGCAATGAGAAGTTCCCTGTCAACTCGAGCGATGCTGGCCTTCATACGTGGGATGACCGGCTGACCAATTATTCTTTTTCAGCCATTCTTGCACGCCGGCTTGAAGTGAAGGAATTGCTGGGCAAGATCCGCCGTATGCCTGCGGAGACTTGGAACAAAGACGATTTTATTGACTGGTTGCTCTTTCGTTCACAGCTGGAAGGAATCGACTTCTTCAACCGCGTCATGAACTTCGAAGAAACAGATCCTCAACTTTATGTTAATGAGTGCAGTAACGGTATCTTCTCTTTACTAAAAAAGGATTACGACACACCACGGAAGCGAGCTCTCGCAGCTACCTCTCGACTTAAACAGATGCCGCAGATGTTGGAGCAGGGAAAGCAGAATTTGACGCGGCCCATTAGACTCTATTCTGAGCTAGCAATCGATTCTGCAAGATCAATGGATAGCTTATTTACGGAAAGCCTGATGACGTTGTCGAAGGATCTGTCCCTGGCGGAGAGGAGCGAATTGGAGAAAGCACGTGATGCAGCTCTGAAAGCAATTCACGGTTTCGCAGATTGGTTGGAGAGACGGCTCCCGGGGATGGTCCCTTTTAAACCGATGGGTGAAGAGAACTATAACTACCTGCTACAAAACGTCTATCTATTACCGCTAAACGCGAAGCAAATTGAGACGCTCGGGCAGGTTGAGTTGGCTCGCTATCGAGCAATGGAATCGATGTTGCCGGATCCCTCACTTGCGGATCCGAATCCAAAACGCAGCAAGAACATTCCCGCCGATCAGAATGCTTTTTTGAAGGCCTACGAGAGCCGGCAGGAAGAGATGATTAGTTTCCTTAAGTCAAAGAGGTTGTTAACTATTCCTTCTGACATTGGTCCCTTTTATATCCGGCAACTTCCAGAAGCATTCAAGCCTACAAGCCCCGGTGGGTTTATGAATCCGCCAGGCATCTATGATAAGGATCCGAGCGGATTCTATTTCATTCCCACATACAATCCCGAGAGCCGTAACTTTTACATTCGTGCGGCGATAGAAGACCCGCGCCCAATTCTCGGTCATGAGGGTGTCCCTGGACATTTCCTACAACTGTCCATTGCAAATCATTTGAAAAATGAGATCAGGCGACAGCATGCCGATGGGATAATGATCGAAGGCTGGGCATTGTATACCGAAGAGATGCTGATGCGAACTGGACTTTATGAGAACAACTCACCTGCCCAGGGACAGATAGTCAGGCTCTCCCGTTACCGCGCCGCTCGCATTGGTGTGGATGTGAATCTTCATACCGGTAAATGGACTTTCGATCAGGCTGTGGAGTATTTCATGGAGGCTGGTGGGCTAGACCGTGAAGCAGCCACTGGCGAGGCTGCCGGCGCTGCTGCTTATCCGACCCAAAAGATCACTTACATCACGGGCAAGTGGCAGATAATGCGGCTGCTCGGGAAGTACCGCGACCGACAGGCAGCAAACTTTCGTCTGGGCCAGTTTCATGACGAGTTTTTGAAGCAAGGCAGTCTACCGCTTTCCGTTATCGAGTGGCTTCTCCTTGACGATCGTGTAACGTTGGATGCAGCGATACGCTAAACCAATTTGCAAGTGGGGAGAGGTCGTTTGGGAGATAAGCTGCAGCGATTATCTGACGAAGAAATACTCGATCTAAGACTGGCTGATCTACCTATAAAGCTTGATGGCACGCCTTTATCGAATCACATCCGCCGGCTTTATCAAGAATTAGAAGATCACAACCTCCCATTTAAACCTCATATCTGGTTGTCATCGGAGTTCTTCTCTCCTGACAATGTACCAGGAATTGCGGTTCCGTTTTATCTGGCGCATCCTCGTCTGATCGAACTGGAACGCAAGCAGATGTTGGAAGTTGAAGGTGGAACTGAAAATGAATGCCTACGCATTTTGAGGCACGAGGCCGGACATGCCTTCGACACTGCCTATCAAATTCACCGTCGCCGTCGTTGGCGAGAACTCTTCGGGTCGTACCGCACCCCATATCCTGAGACTTATAAGCCCAGGCCGCGAAGCCGCAACTATGTCCTTCATCTTCGAGCTTGGTATGCGCAATCGCATCCCGCTGAAGACTTTGCTGAAACTTTCGCCGTCTGGTTGTCGCCTCGCTCCCGTTGGCGTCAAGTGTATCGCGACTGGCCGGCGCTGGAGAAGCTCGAGTTCGTGGACCAGGTTATGCGCGAAATCGTTGGCGAACCTCCAAGGAATCGCGCCCGGCGCACGGTAGAGCCATTGTCCACACTGAGGATAACTTTACGCGAACACTATGAGCGCAGGCATGAGCAATACTCGATAGAGTGGCCCGATGTCTACGACAAGGACCTACGACGCATCTTCTCGACCGATCTCAGGTATGAAAAGCGCCCTACCGCAGCAAGCTTCTTAAGAAAGATCCGACCGGAATTGCGCGAACTTGTTGCCGAAGGTACCGGAGTTCATCAATACACGATAAACCAGGTAATGCAACATATGATTGAACGATGCAAAGAGTTGCGGTTGCGTCTCCCGATTTCTGAAGAGGAAGCAAAGAAGAAGGTAATGATTATGCTAACGGCACAAATAATGAACGTCCTGCATTCGGGATATCCTCCTGTTGCCCTGTAATGAGTATGAGGCGACGATTAAGAGTTCTGCTGCTTGTTCATGAAGATCTCGTACCACCGGATTCTGTGGCGGGTCTGAGTGAAAAAGAGATGCAACCATGGAAGTGCGAATACGACGTAATGGTTACGCTTCGCGAGATGGGCCATGAAGTTAATGTAGTGGGACTATATAGCGATCTTAATGTCCTTAGGAAGGCTATTGACGAGTTTCGACCGCACATAGCATTCAATCTGCTCGAGGAGTTTCATGGGCATCCTCTTTTCGATCAGCATATGGTGAGCTACCTTGAGCTGATCAAACAGCCTTACACGGGTTGTAATCCTCGGGGTTTGACTGTCGCACACGATAAAGCGCTTTCAAAAAAAATTCTGGCCTACCACCGCATTCACGTTCCCGCATTCGTGGTCTTTCCGATAAAGCGCAAAGTCCGTCGTCCAGTACGCCTGAGGTTTCCAATCCTGGTTAAGTCAATCACGGAAGAAGGTTCAGTAGGTATCTCACAAGCATCCATTGTCCATGACGATCAAAAGCTGGCGGAACGCGTAGAATTCATTCACCGCCAAACGAAGACACCAGCGATTGCTGAGCAATATATCGAGGGTCGAGAGATCTATGTGGGAGTGCTGGGTAATGATCGGCTGCAGACATTCAGTCCATGGGAATTAAAAATCGAACGCCTACCTGAGGGTCTTGCAAATATCGCCACCTACAAACTCAAGTGGGATTATCGGTACCAAGCGAAAGTGGGGGTTACCACCGAGGCCGCCCAGCTAACTCCTGAATTGCAGAAGAAGATTGCCCACCTTTCTCGGCGCATTTATCGACTACTCTTCCTTAGCGGTTATGCTCGGATTGATTACCGACTCACTGAGACTGGTGAGCTTTACATGCTTGAAGCCAATCCCAACCCAAATCTCTCGTACGGCGAAGACTTTGCTGAAGCTGCAGAGCATTCTGGGATTCCCTATGAACCCTTGTTGCAAAAAATCATAACTCTTGGACTGAGCTATCGGGCGCTGGGCTAAGTAAAGACCTGAAGATCTTTGGATCTCCTGCTTAGGGTTTCCTTGGCTGGTTACGGAAGCTGGCTTATAGGGCGAAGATCCACATTTCCAAGATCAGGCTAAACAGTGTAGGCTTTAAAAAAAACTTCAATGTCGTTTTAGGGAGGTGTAGATGGGGAGAACTGTAATTAAAGCGCCAGCAGGAATTCGCAGAGCTCTTACAAGAGTTTTTGCTTGTGGGTTCGCAAGTCTGTTTGTCGTATCTGCCGGCGCATCAGCTCAACATATGGATCATCACGCTGGAAGCGATTCCTCTCCGACAGTAGTGGTTTCTGAGACACAGGATTGGGCGAAGCAAAGATTAGCAAAATCACCAAGACATCAGGAGTGGGTGAAGGTCAAACATGATAATCGCGAAGTCAATAGCTTTGTTGTTTATCCTGAGGTCAAAAGCAATGCGACCGCCGTCGTAGTCATTCACGAGATTTTTGGTCTGACGGATTGGGTACAAAGTGTTGCGGATCAGTTGGCAGAGGCAGGTTATATAGCTATCGCACCCGACTTACTTTCAGGAATGGGACCTAAAGGTGGTGGTACAAGCGAGTTTGCCGGGGATAGGAATGCAGTGGGCCAAGCCATTCGCGACCTTCCACCTGACCAGATAACTGCCGATTTGAATGCAGTCGCCGATTACGTTTCGAAATTGCCAGCTGCGAACGGTAAGGTTGCGGTTGCCGGCTTTTGCTGGGGCGGCAGTCAAACGTTTCGTTTCGCAGGTAATCGTCCCACTCTTAACGCTGCTTTTGTGTTCTACGGCTCGGGCCCTGATGACAAAGAGTTGATAGATCGCATTAAGGCCTCCGTCTACGGCTTCTATGGAGGCAACGATGCTCGAGTTAACGCCACGGTCCCCAAGTCTGCGGAGTTAATGAAGGAGGCGGGTAAAACGTTCGAGCCTGTCACCTACGAAGGAGCCGGTCACGGTTTTATGCGTTCAGGAGAAGATCCAGCAAACACCGTTGAGGCTAACAAGAAAGCGCGCCAGGAAGCTTGGGATAGATGGAAGGCACTACTTAAGGAACTATAGCTCTGATAGATCTAAAATAGTAATGAGTGATGAGTGATGAGTGATGAGTAAAGAAGTCAGAAGCCAGGAGCCAGAAGAGTGAGGTGAATGTAAATAGTAAATAGGTGAGTGGTGATTGGTGAATCTTGAGGTAATTACCTCACTATTCACCATTCGCCATTCACCATTCTGACTGACTTCTTTACTCATCACTCATCACTCATCACTATTCCCCATTTCACCATTCACCACCGAGAAGGCTGATGGACCGTATAGTTTTTGTCATATCTGTAATCCTACAAATAACAATCATCTCCACATCCGCGCACTCGCAGACTGAACATGCACTACGGGTGAAGGCAATCCATGATGATCCAAAGGTCAAAGCCGCCTTTGAACACGTCGACAAACATCGTGACGATATTTTGCGAGAGTGGATTGCTATTACCGAGATCAACGCACCTTCAGGCCATGAAAAGGAGCGCGCTCGTTACATCGAAGGTTTGCTTCGACAGTACCAGCTGCAGAATATTCGCTATGACGCTGCAGGCAATCTAATTGCGGAACGCAAGGGAACCGGAGGCGGACCGGTAGTAGTGTTTGATGCGCATCTTGATACGGTGTTTCAGCCAGGACTGCAAATTAAGGCCACAGTACAGGATGGCAGCGTATATGCTCCCGGAGTCGGGGACAACACGCGCAACATTGAAGCTCTACTCGCTACTATCAGGGCTCTAGATGCTGTGGGAATTGAGACTAAGGGTGATCTCGTTTTCGTCTTCACCACAGAAGAGGAAACGGGACTCACCGGCGCCGAACATTTTGTGAAAGAGAACAAGGGGAAGATTGACTATTATGTTGTGCTCGACGGTGGCTACGAAGGGTTTACCTATGCAGGCATCGGCATCAATTGGTATCGACACCATTTTATTGGTCCGGGTGGGCACACGCGGTCACGTACCCCTCCTTATTCAGCGAGCCTACCACTCGCGCGCGCGATTTCACGGATCTATGAATTGCCTGTTCCAGATACTCCACCATCAAACCTGAATATCGGAATGTTGGGTGGTTCAGAGGTGGTTAATGCAAAAGCCTCTGACGCATGGTTCACCGTAGATCTGAGATCAACGGATGACCGGATCATTGCCGATCTTGAAAAGAGAATCGCCGCGATCATTGAAGAAGAAGCAACGCGGGCAGGTATGAAGGTGAAGACAGATATTATCTCCTCTTCTCCAGTAGCTGCGATTCCTGGAAACAGGGAATCAGCCCTGGTCAAGATCGCTGAAGCAGTGCATCGAGCCATGGGTTTCGATCCTCCTATCACTCCTACTGGATCAAACAATTCGAGTGCGGCGCTCTTGGCGGGAGTGACATCGATATCGACTGGAGCCGGCCCCTGCAGCGATGCCCATGCCCTTACAGAAAGTTGCGAGATCGAGCCATTCTACCGAGGGATTAAGAAAGTGCTGTTGTTACAATTGGCCCTGGCGGGATTGTAAGCGACCATCATCTTGGCGTCTTTGCAACTTTGCGCTTAATGTTAAGGAATCTTGAACAGACCTTCAGTAGCCGTCGCCGCGAAACAGAATCACTAAAGTGCGTAGCAAGATCTTGAAGTCCAAAAACAACGACCAGTTTTCAATGTAGAAGAGGTCGAGTCGCACCATCTCTTCGAACGGTAAACGGTTGCGACCAGAGACCTGCCAAAGCCCCGTGAGACCGGGTTTCATATCCAGACGTTTGCGATGCCAGAGTTCGTACGCTTCAACCTCATAAGGGATTGGTGGACGCGGTCCAACAATGCTCATGTCACCCCGCAACACATTGAGCAATTGCGGGAGTTCATCGAGACTGGTGCGCCGTAGCCACCTGCCGACGCGAGTAATTCTGCGATCCGTTTGTAACTTGTAGACTGGTTGTTCAGAATCACCAGAGTTTGATTCGGGATGACCGGCTATAAAGCGGCGTTGGAAGTCCCGATGAACAGAATCATCGGTATTGAAATACATTGTCCGAAACTTGTAGAAGAGAAAGATCCTTCCATCCATCCCCACGCGCTCCTGACAATACAGAACAGGACCGTTCGAATCCCACTTAATTAACAGAGCAATCAGCACTGACAATGGCAACAGGAGCATGCTCGCAAGAATTGCAATCAAAAGGTCAGAAATTCTTTTACCCATCCTTGAGACGGGCGAAAGAGGCGAGCGAAAAAGTGTAATCATCGGCATAGCGCCGATTTGATCAATCTCAGTTTTGCGCGGGAGAACGTTAAAGAGATTCGGTGCGATACGAAACTCCAAGCACCGTCGTCCGCAACGCATCATGACGTCAAAGAGAGCATTTCCACTGACCTTTGGGTCAGCGATGATGACTTCGTTTGCTCCTGACTCCCGAATAGCGTTAGGTAGGCCGTCGAGATCAGTAATTACAGGCACTCCCTCGCAGTGGAGTGCTCCTTCGGAGTCTATAGGGCTCGTCTCGACTACGCCGATTACTCTATAACCCAATTCTGGCCGTTCTTTTATCTCTCTGATGAAGTGTTCAGCTCCTTGCCCTCGGCCAACAACAAGCGTTGGAATCAGATTTAAGTTGCGGCGGCGTGCGAACGTTTGCGCAGTTCTCACCAATAGCCGCACAAAACTGAAGCTGGTAAAAGCCAGAAAAAAGTCGAGAAGAAAGATACTTCGTGAGTACGAGAACGCTCGAAACTCGAACCCACCACGATACAGAAAAGCCGTAGCGACTATTAGGAGTGATCCGACTGCAGTCGCCTTGAAAACGCGAATGCCATCTTCAAGCATCGAGAACTCACCACGTAGCCTGTAGAGGTCGTAGTTTATGAGTGCCACAAGGCGAATTGGCAACAAGAACGGGAGAAGTGCTCCATAAGGAGCAAAAGCACTGGTCCATCTAAGAAGGAAGCCTTCCTCGAACGCAACCGGACTTCCTTGCCTTAGGTGGAACGCGAGAATGAAAGATAGTCCGGCAACGACTAGGTCTGCCACCACCATGGCAATCTGCGTAGCTGGTGCAACCCAACGAGGTGCTTTGGCCGGGACGCGAACAGCCTCAGGTCTGGTCAACGGTGCTCTTGCGGGCTGTGGATTCATAGGCTCGGCTACCTGTTCTCAAAACTCAATAGGGGGTCAAGCGGGTCAAAAATACTATGCTGTGGGTTCAGGGCTCAAACATCCAAAGGATCTTCTGCCACCAACCCTATGTAATAAGCGTACAGATCCCCTTACGTAGAGTTGAGCCAAAGGATGTGAAGCTCCAGGTTTCCCCCAAACTCGCTGAGTCTAACCGGAACGCTCTGGAATTTCTTGCCCTTAACCAGTCAGCATTAGTTTTCAAGTTCAATCAATTCGAAAACCTGCCTTCAGTGAGGTGTTCCTCGTGCACATCAGGCCTGGTGAGTGGTATCTTGTTGCCACTTGCGAAAATTGTAAAACTCGTTTTGCCTTCCTTCGCGACCTTTCAAAAGGAAAGTCCGACCTGTCGGGTGGCTCATTTGAACTGAAGTGTCCAGAGTGTGGCCATGAAAGTGTTCACCGGGGAAGGGATCAGGTTGAACGTTATTGTCACTCTGAAGAAAAGCCCTAGTAACGTTTCAGAACTAGATCTAATATTTGATTTCGGACATTCAATGCACGTCTGGGCTTGGCTTCAGGTTTTTTCCGTAAGACAATCCGGTCTAAATGACCTTTCGATTCGATCCTCGTCATTCTACCTTCCTGCATTAAGTACTCGTCTATCGCAGCCCATTTTCCCGCAAAAAGACTAATTGCAGGTACGCCGAGAGCTGCGGCTTCACGATTCATCGTTCCGCCAGCGCTTATCACAAGATCGCTGTAGGCTATTAAATTAGGACCATCGATTGGCTGGTCTGGTTGAATTATTTGCCGGCCGTAGCGCTTTGCGTAATATTGGCGCTGAGAACCGTTTCGAGCCAATAAGAGTATCTTCACTGAAGCCTTAGAACAGATCCCATTTAGTACTTCATCAAAAAGTTCATTGTGAAAACGGTGATAGAGTGCTTGATGGGCGGGGGGCCGCATTAGGACCAGTACATCCTCTTCGTTCAGCCCAAGTGTGATCAACTGCTGCCTGAAAACCGGATCTGGTTGAAAATCGGCGAGATAAACATCCTCTTTCGTGCCATCGTAGTACTGGACTCTTTCTCCTGCTGCTCCATATTTAAGTAGATAAGCAGGGGGAAAAGCTCGCGGTACGATGACTTGGGCAGCCAGCCGAAATGCCAGGTGGTTTGCAGGTTGGTGCTCAAAATCCATAAGGGTAACACTTGGGATTCGTACCACTTGAGCCGCCACCAACTGGGTATACGAATTGTGGCTAAGAGCCAGATCAATGTCCCGGCTGTGGGCCCAGCCGACAAGTGCCAGTGACCGCTGAACCAGATTTCCGGCCTTGCCTTTAAGCGACCGTCCACCATGAGCGCCAATCACCTCGACGTTTAAGCCGCCCGCTACTGCAAGTGTTACTGTTTCTGCAAAATCTCGAGCAGTTATGAGAACGTCATGGCCACGGTCCATGAGAGGATTGATTAATGCTTTGAAAAAGGGAACGTGTGGAGAGTTAGCTAAATCAATCCAGATGCGCATGGCTAACAACGTTCAGTTTACCGGCCAATTTCGATCAGCTTGCCACGTGCTTGCATCGACTGATTAGCAGCTTCGATCAATTGGATGAGTCGAAGTCCCGAGTGCCCATCAGTTTCAGGTTGCGAGCCGTCCTGTATACAGGAAAGAAAATGCAAGACTTCAGTCTGAAGGGCTTCCGTTGTATCAAGCCGCGGTGCCCACATGTCACCTGAGCGGTAACTAATCAGCATCTCGTAAACGGCCTCGCTACCCGGTGTAACAGTTATGCCTTTGTCATAAACCTTAACCTTCTCACTGGGTTCCAGATCGTCGTACAAGATCATCTTCTCACTGCCGCCGATAAGCGTATGTCTTACCTTAACAGGAGTGAGCCAATTGACGTGTACATGAGCAATTTGGAGCTCCGAAAAGAACAAGGTGATATAGGCCACATTTTCTGGCTGGCCAGGGATGTGACTCATCCCTGTTGCTGAAATAGCTACAGGTCGCTCCGGCAGCACAAAATCAATTATTGAAAGATCGTGGATAGCCAAATCCCAAATGACATTGACGTCGTGTTGGAATAGACCAAGATTTACTCGGACTGCATCGTAATAGTAGATGTCTCCTAAAGACTTCGTGGCAATGAGCTCCTGGATTTTCCTCACTGCTGGGGTATAGATAAAGGTGTGATCAACCATAAGGACCAGGTTGCGGGAGTTTGCTTCATCAACAAGCCGTCGAGCCTGCTCTGAAGTTGCCGCCATGGGCTTTTCAAGTAACACATGTTTGCCAGCTCGCAAAGCAGCCATCGCCAACTCATAGTGAGATGACACGGGAGTAGCTATTGCAAGCGCATCGATAGATGTGTCTTGAAGCAAGTCGGCGCTGTTCGAAGAAGTGTTGATCGAAGGATATCTTCGGAGAAGAAGATCGAGACGCTGAGATCTGAAGTCGCACACAGATGCTACGGTTATTCCCGGGGCTTCCATAAAGTTGCGAACCAAATTTGGTCCCCAATACCCGTAGCCTATGACTCCAACTTTTAGCATTTCTGATTTCATCGCAAATTACCGCGCGCACATGTTTCGGAAATAACCTTGCAACCGCTGACGATCTTGACCACATTCAGGACCGTAACAGCAACCCCACTTGGTGTTTTCGTGTGATTTGCGAAGAGAAGATCCACGAAGTTACACAGCGGAGCCCGTTCAGGCGACAACCAAAATTTAACTCACCAAGGTGAAGCACGACGGTATATGTAAGGTGATCGCAGGAAACAAAATTCGGATGCTTTGTTACGCGAACCTTCACGAAAAAATAGTCTAGCGCCAACTGAGATACACCCCAACTAGCTCAACTTTTCTTCAGACTTCCTGTGGTTTACGTCGATCTCCAATGACGCGTGCGGGTACACCGGCAACAATCGAGTAATCTGGAACGTCACGCGTGACCACAGCGCCAGCTCCGACTAATGAGTGCCGGCCAATTGTTACTCCTGCAACAATGGTGGCATTGCTACCAATTGAAGCTCTCTGCATTACTCTTGTGGGTATGACATTCCAATCTGCGTCAGTCTGTAGCAAGCCTTCCTCAGTAACAGCCTGCGGAAAGTTATCGTTTGTAAACATCACGCCATGCCCAATAAAGACCTCGTCTTCGATTAACACCCCCTCGCAGATAAAACTGTGTGACGAGATCTTGCAACGTGCGCCGATGACAGCATTCTTCTGTATTTCAACAAAAGCTCCGATCTTGGTGTCTGTGCCGATGGTGCAACCGTAAATATTCACCAATTCAGGCTGAAAAATCTTTACCCCCTCGCCAAGGGAAACATCAGCTGCGATCGGCATATAAACTCCTTCTTCCTAATTCGAGTGACTGTTAGCCTGCGAGACCTTGTTCTTCTTGCAGGCGTCTCAGTGCATACAGCATCCAAGCCTGAGTCCAACGCATGAAAGGCGTTCGCACAGTTGTGAATCTGCGCCGTTGATAATAGAAGAACCCGGATTTGTCGCGTAGATTCTGAATACTCCACCGCGCTATCGTTACCGCTTGTTTGACAGCGTCGCCAGTGAATTGGCGAAGATCAAGCAGTGTGACAATTGCCGCCGCTGCCGCGTGGGTATCAACTGGATAAAGACGGTCATGGTAGTATTTCGGCCATCCGTCGGCAAGAAAGAACCGGGCTCGCCAAAAGTCAATAGCTCGCTTGAGCGAATTTTCAAACTCATTGTTCGCCTGATCAGAATGCTTAATTATTGTTGCCAGTGAGCTAAGTATATAAGCAGTATGGAAACTATCGACCCAATTCTGATTTGCAGTTGCACCGTACAGCCACGAACCATCGTTTCGTTGTTGCTTTACGACATAACGAGCTGCAGATAAGGCTTTCTCTAGCAACTCTTTCTCATTGGTGAGAGAGCCGACCCTTGCAAGGGTTTCTGCAGCTAGTAAACTGGCGTTATATATCTGCGTTTCTGAATTCGGAACATAACTGAAACAGATTTCCTCCTCTCCAATGTTCCGAATTAGAAGAAGGTCTTTAAGAATAAAATCACACGTGCTGCGAGCTGTATCCAAGTATTTGTGTTCCTGGAAGGCCCGCGCTCCCTCAATGAATGCCCGTGCCGCAAAAGCGGTAGGCACTATTGCTGGTGTTCCTTGAGGAGCATAGAAGGCGCGACTTTGCCAGTCGAAATTGTAACCCCATGCAGAACCACTCCAGCCGTGAAATCTTAAGTTTAGGAGATCCGCAAGAAGTTCCTGAGCCTGCGCTGCAGTCTCTTGAGTGGGTGCTCGCCGGTAGTTCGCTAGTGCAGCCAACGCGAACAATGCAATCCCTTTTGGGTTCCTTTGGGTCGGAACCAACGTGATATGTCTCAGATTGATGGGAGAACGCTTCAAGAGCTGCGTCCAGAGGAGGCGTGCCATTGGAATATGCTTTAGAGGGGTTGCTTGAAAGAGCCTGCTATTCAGGCCATCGAAAGGGTCGTGACCGGCAAAATTACTTTTGCGGCACCACTCAAAAAGCTCTGTAGCCACCTTAGCGATTTCCGGTTTGTACATTGTGCTGTCAACACCGCTCTCAACTAACCAATGACTCCTTTAGTTGCTACTACTAACTGAGGTCTCGATTCGACGCGGCGTTTCAACAAAGCTTTCGTGCCAAAGTTCAAACATCAATAAGGTCCAGAGTAGCTTCCTATGATTCGCCACGCCTCGTTCGTGTTCATCCTGCAATCTGGTTATATATTCAGGATTGAACACACCTGCTCGCCTCACCCTTTCCGGCGACAGTAAATCTCGCGCCAAAGGCCGCAGTTTTACTTTCAACCACTCAGCTACTGGTACCCCAAATCCTTTTTTGCTTCTTCTGGTGACAAAGGAAGGAACCAGATCCTTAACAGCCTTTTTGAGGAGGTATTTCGACGTTCTGCCGCGGAGCTTGTAGTCTGCCGGGAGCGATGCGGCAAACTCGGCAACTCGAGGATCAAGAAAAGGGGCTCTCACTTCGAGTGACACTGCCATGCTGGCGCGATCTACTTTAGTCAAGATGTCTTCTGCAAGATACAACCTGGTGTCCAGATCTTGCATGCGCTCAACAAGATTATCGGCGTCACATTGGGCCATTATGGCTCTTGCTTCTCTATAGATATCGTGATCAGTTAGTCTTAAAACTTCGGGCGTAAGCAACTCCTCCTGTTCCTGCGGAGTGAAGGAGCCAAACCAGATATGATGGCGCGCTACGTCATCGTATTTAGCCCCGGTAATAAAACGGACAGCTTTATAGTCAAACGAAAGATTTTTCGTTTTTACCGGCAGTAGATGAACCAGTGGTTCGATAATTCTGGCTTTCAATAAAGCCGGTACTAGAGAGTAGATACTGGCCCAGCGATGACCGCGATAAGTCGGATAACCAGCGAAGAGTTCATCTCCTCCATCACCTCCCAAAGCCACGGTGACATGTTTGCGCGTAAAGCGCGAGAGCAGATAGGTTGGAACCAATGATGGATCGCTAAAAGGTTCATCCATCCAGGATCCAATTTCACTCACAAGATTTGCCGCCAGATTTGCGCTCAGCCGTTCTTCGTGATGATCCGTGCCGAGTAGCTTTGCTACCGAGCGCGCGTAGTGAGACTCATCGAACGAAGACTCGGCAAAGGAGATTGAAAAAGTCTTTACCGGCTCGGCAGAAGCCTTCACAGCGAGGGCTGCCACGGTCGATGAGTCGACACCTCCTGATAACAAAACTCCAAGAGGCACGTCTGAAACTAATCGCATCCGCACCGAATCGGCCAGCAGTTCTCGGAGATATTCAGCAGCCTCCGTCTCTGTTGGAACAGGTTCTTTAGTCTTGTAGCTGAGTCTCCAGTAGGATTGAATTGCAACCTTGCCGTTTTCGAGCGTTAGAGTGTGACCCGCCGGAAGCTTTTGAATGCCTTCATAAATTGACAGTGGCGCCGGTACATAATCAAAGGAAAGATATTTTCGGAGTGCGCTAAGATTGAGGCCGGGTCGCACTGCCGGATGTGCAAGTAACACTTTGGGTTCAGAGGCAAATAATAGCTTGTCACCAAAACTACCCCAGTAGAGCGGTTTCTCCCCAAAACGATCGCGGGCAAGAAACAGCAGTCGTTTACGTGCGTCCCACAGTGCAAAAGCAAACATACCATTGAGGTGTTGGACCATCTCAGAGCCGTATTCTTCATATAGGTGAGGAAGGACTTCGGTGTCAGATGCACTTCTAAACAAGTGGCCTCGGTGCTCAAGCTCGTGTCGGAGTTCGCGATAGTTATATATCTCTCCGTTAAGAATGGCCGCAATGCTTTTATCCTCATTAAAAACCGGCTGTTCTCCTGTTAGGAGATCGATAATAGCAAGACGTCTCATTCCCAGGGCTATGCCAGTAGAGATAAGGCTACCTTCAGAGTCGGGCCCACGATGAGTCATGCGCTCGCACATTGAGCGCAAGAGTTCCTCAGCGCCTTCAAGGGGCGGCGTCCGAGTATCAAAATAAGCCCATCCAGTAATTCCGCACATGGTCGTGAATGGTAAATGGTGAATGGTAAACAGTGAAGTGATGAGTGATTATGAGTGATGAGTGATGAGTGATGAGTGATGAGTAGTAATGAGAAATAAGAGGGATTACTAATTACTCATCACTCATTACTCATCACTCATATCACTCATCACTCATTACTCATCACTCATCACTATCCAAACCCAACCCTCTCCCTCACAGCATAAATCGACTTTGCTTGCGATTCATGATACGTGCGCACCAGCATCTCCGCGAGCAGGCCCATCAGCAAGAACTGAATACCGACCGCAAACAAAACTATTGCGAGAATCGGTAGTGGTGTCTGTACAAAGTCTGCCGCATGTCGAAGCTTTAAAAACAAGGCGTAGAAGCCGGCCAGCAGCGAGATCCCGAAAGCCAGTAGTCCAAACGACCCAAAGACGTAAATTGGCTTTGTCTGATACGACGCCATGAACTTAATAGTCATCAAATCGAAGATTACTTTGAGCGTGCGTGATAATCCGTACTTCGATTTCCCCATCGTCCGAGGATGATGTTCAACGGGGATTTCGGAAACTCTCGCGCCTGCCCATGACGCATAAATCGGGATGAAGCGATGCATTTCTCCATAAAGCCGCACGTCCTCCAGAGACTCGCGACGGTAAGCTTTAAGCGAGCACCCGTAGTCGTGAAGGGGGACGCCACCAATCCAGGAGATTAACCGGTTCGCTATCGTCGAAGGAATCTTCCTCGTAATAAGTGTGTCTTGTCGATTCTTCCGCCACCCTGAAACTACGTCGTAACCCTCATCAAGCTTATCGAGCAGACGTATGATATCGGCGGGATCGTTTTGAAGATCAGCGTCCATCGGGATGAGCACGTGACCTCTCGCCGCATCAATACCCGCAGCCATCGCTGCTGTTTGACCATAATTCCGTCTTAAAGCAACAACGCGAACGCGCGAATCGAGCTTTGCAAGATCTCGCAGAACAGCAAGACTGCCGTCGGTGGATCCGTCATCAACATAAATGATCTCGGCTGAACGCCCCAACTTTCGCAAAGACTCAACTAACTTCTCGTGCAGAGGCACTAAATTTGGCTCTTCATTATAGACGGGAAGGAATACGGAGATATCTGGAGCTTCCTCGTGAGCAGTTGATATCTTTGTCCTTTCCTGTCTTAGGGTCTCTTCTTCGTCGTATATTTTCATCTGCTAAGAGTTGAACCAAATAAGGCTAGTCTTTACGGGCCACACAGATCGCCGACACTCCAAGTGGCAAGTCTAGATAACGGAGAACGAATCTTTCTGCGCCCAGAATGCTCGCTAGAAACCCATTCAAAAAGCCAGCATTTATGTTGTTCTCTGATTCTGGACGTAAACCAGTTGCCCGCATCAGCAAACGACCCAGAAGGATTGGAGCGAAAAAGGTTATGTTTGCATAAGTAGATCGTTCAATTGTGAAGCCAGCATTCGTCAACGTTTCTTTTATCTGGTGAAGAGTATAGCGGCGGCGATGATTGCTCACGTCATCTTGCACTCCCCATAGAAACATGAATGCCGGTACAAAGACTAAAGCTCGTCCATTTGGCTTTAGAACTCTGTGTAACTCGCGAAGGCCTGCTAGATCATCATCCAGGTGTTCGACCACATCGAGACCGGTGACTAAATCAAACGAGTCATTCTCGTAAGGAAGTCGCTCGGCCTCCCCTTGACGTACGTTTTGCAAGCCACGACTGCGGCAGAACTCTAGCGCTTCAGGAGAAACATCAACTCCTTCTGCTTCGCCAAAGCTACTAAGGAGCTCGAGATTTGCTCCGGTTCCGCAACCAACATCTAAGATGCGAGGACGTTCTGTCTTCAGCCTTCTGCGAATCTCATTAAGAAATAGTGAGAGAATTCGACGCCGACCTACAAACCACCAATGGGTCCCTTCCACCCGGTACATAATCGAGTAGGTATGTTGCTGCATCTCCTTCGGCAGCTTCTCGTTGATTGTATCGACTGTGCTTGCCACTTTCGGTTACGACATTCCAGAATCTGACATTGTAAAACAATTTGTTTCGCTTGACTTGTCAATGGGTTGATTTCGATACGAGAAACCACTGTACGAACTTACGGATTCCATCCTCGATCTGAGTTTTTGGGTCGTACCCTAGCAGTCTTCGCGCTTTTTCAATATCTGCAAATGTTTGGGGTACGTCTCCTGGTTGATTTGGGAGGTACTCAATAATGGCTTTCCGGCCCAACTCTTTCTCCAGTAACGAAACCAATTCAGATAAGGCGACGGTGCGCGACTCACCGAGGTTTATCACTTCATAGTGGGACACTTTATGATCAATTGCAGCACGTACGCCAGTGATGATGTCATCAATATAGGTATAGTCTCGGCGTGTTCTACCATCACCAAAAATTGGGATTGGTTTCTCCGCACGCATCAACTGCGCGAACTTGTAGATAGCTAGATCTGGACGTTGCCGGGCGCCGTAAACCGTAAAAAATCGTAGGCAGACACAGCGAATGTCATAAAGATGCGAGTACGTGTGGCAAAAAAGCTCGCCTGCCGCTTTCGTGGCGGCGTAGGGTGAGATTGGTTGACGGATGGGATCGTCTTCCGCAAATGGAACTTTCGCGTTGATACCGTAAACGGAGGAGGAAGAACCAAAAACGAAATGTTTGATCTTGTGTTGACGCGCGAGATCGAGAAGGTTCAGTGTCCCAGTGATGTTTGTATCGGCATAAAGATGTGGATGCTCTAACGATGGTCTAACACCGGCTCGTGCGGCAAGGTGAACAATGCCGTCAAAGCTGGTGCGATTAAAAATCTTTTCAAGAGCGACTTTGTCACGAATGTCAGCTTCAACAAGTTGGTAAGAGGGATTTTCTAAGTGGGTACTGATGTTAGCTCGTTTGATCGCTGGTTCGTAAAAGTCATTGAAGTCATCAACGACTGTGACCGACCATCCTCCTTCTTCGAGAAGATGATCTACCAGATGTGACCCAATGAATCCGGCCCCACCGGTAATTAAGATGTTTTTCTCGCTTCTATTCTGCATTAGCTTGGTCAGTTCTTAGGAGTCGACGCCAGTATTCGCTCAATTAGCTTTGGGTCATTCGGCAGCAGGCCGGCCTTTGGAAGTCTCGGCGTAAGTATGGCCCAGTTTTGATCCATCGAGAAGACGCGCCGAAACAGAGGGAGCGATTCCTCCGTTCGTCCCATATTCACAAGTGCCACAGCATGCCAGTAGATCATTTCAGCATGTCCAGGCACGAGCCTTTCCGCCGCACTGTATTCCCGAAGCGCTCCTTCGTGATCCTTGTGCTCCATTGCGAGGTCACCGGCGTTCATATGATTGTAGGCGCGCTGCAGAAGGACAGAAAGAGTCTTATGCCTTTATCCTCGGTTTAGAGTCTTAGAACGCCGGCGCAGTTGATGCATTCTACTTGCTGATGGGACTAAACGGGGAATGGATATCCAGGAATATTGCGGGCTACCCAAAACGCGACAATGACAAAAAATAGGGCCCAAATAGCATTTGCGGGAAGCTGATTTCCCTTTAGCTGTTTGCCTCGAAGCACGGCATTGGTGTGCCGGAGGAGAGCAAAGATAAGAAATGGGAGGAGCAGGACCATCAGCGGATTCAATTGAAGTGCTGTTTCGAGATCGCCGTGGAGCAGGTGATGTAGTCCGCGAGTGCTCCCACAACCGGGGCAAATGATTCCAGTAAAAGCCCGGAAAGGACAGCCTGGAAAGAAACCTGACGAACCAGGTTGGAAAAAAAAGACATAAACTCCAACGGCAACCGAAGTAAGCCAGATCCCAGCCACTGTCACCGGTCGATAGACTATTTCGTGACCAGACACAACAGTCAGATTAGCATCAGATTGGACTCGGCGAGAATTAGAGAGTGAACCGTTGACCCGGTACAAATGGGAGTTCTGTTGACTCAAAATAAAGATAAGAGTATCAGAACCAGCCTTTCTTGTTCTGGATATAGGTTCTTACAAAATCTTCATCCGATTTCGTGAGATAAAGGATACCTTCCACCAGGCCGATGATCGAACCGGCTCCACACGTCACAAAAGTGATCACGATTTGAATGATGCCTTCTGTAGTATAGCCAAGAAAGAACTTGTGGACTCCGAAGCCACCTAAAAGAATTCCCAGAATACCAGCAACCACCTTCTTGTCCGCACCCATAGCCTTCCAATCCGTTACCGCTCCGGGATTAACTGACTGCATGGGCTGGTAACCCGGCGCTGCACCAAGTGGCGCCTGGCAATTTGAACAGTACTGGCTTAGGTCATCATTCTGAGCACCACATTTGGTACAGTATCTCGTCATTTGAGTTTCTTCTCCGGCAAATCTCTAAATCCGTTTTGGTTAAAGAGCAGCATAGTGGCCGAGCATGCAATTGCTTAAAAGCAAGATCGCGGCTGGTCCACGCGCCATCCAGGAACCTTCGCAATTCTATTTATCCTTGCATTGCCCCAAGGCCCACGGTAAGAACAGTTATCACAATGTAGATCAGTATTGCGGCTAAGCCCAAACCAATTGCCAGAAAACTAAAAAGTTTAGCTTTTTTCGAGGCGTCCATTGCTCCCTGGATATCGCCAGAAGCCACTTTCCCATTCACTTGAGTCGCAAAAATGATTGCAACGATTGACAACGGCCAGCAGCAGAAGATTGACAGGATAGCCGGAATCAAGTAGTTCGGAACGCTTGCCGGGGCGCCTCCCGGAGGCGGTGGGGGAGTCCACTGTTGTGACATTAAATTTTTCTCCTGAGTTGAATTTTAGACATTGAAAGAGCTTATTTGATTTCCCCATAGTTCGGGGGTGGTGGAGGCGCCATCTCAACCTTACGCTTTTCGAAAATTGGAACAGCCAAAAGGCCTCCGATCGTTGAAAAGACCACAAGCAAAACGGCCACTATTAGCGATTGAATTATCACCGAAACAATGTTTTGACTCGCTTCCATTTGCCGCCGCAGTAACTCGGCTTGGGCAGGGTCAACCCCCTCAATCATTCCCGTCATGACCCGAATCATGGCATCGCCAAGGAGGATGCTGATCGGAATGCCGACCACCAGGTATATAACTGCGCCTATTAAACCTGCCAGGGCTCCAAGTACTGCTCCATCACCCGCTTGCGCAGGAACAGGCGAGCTCTTGATATACAGATACGATGTAATGATGCCGCCAAGAATAGCCCACAAACAGCAACAAATGTTAGCCAAATTGACAAATGGAATTGCTGAGAGGAGGCCTATAACAACGCCACCGATGATTGCCGGCTTGAATTTGTTGTTCATCGGATCGTTGCAGTCGAGCAGGCTAGCCTGAACCAAACTCGGTAACGCGGGCCAGTAGCTTCCAAAGTGCGGTGAATAACTAGCAAAGGAGCGGCTGATTGTCAAACAATTTGCAGACGAAAACGAAGTTTATTCGCGTGGATTAGCCCGGAAAGAAGTAATGAAATAGAATCAAGGCATGTATGAATTTGCAGTTACCCCGGCGGTAACAAATATTCGCCGGCGTGGCGTAGAGATATCAGCAGTTGAACCTGATAGCCTTGGCTCCGAATTGGAGTTGGAGCCAGGCGATCGCGTGACCAAAATCAATGGCCGACCTGTTCGCGATTACCTCGACTTTCGATTTCAGACTAGCGGGGAAACGGAGTTGGTGTTTGAGGTCCGCAAGAAGACCGGCGATTTCTGGGAGTTGTTAATCGAACGTGAAGAAGGTGAAGATTTTGGTCTAGGCTTTGAAGCAATCGTTCCTCGCCAATGTGCAAACGAGTGCATCTTCTGTTTTTGCAAAGGTAATCCGAGCGATGCCCGGCCCTCACTGTTTATTCGTGATGAAGATATTCGACTCTCGTTTCTCTATGGTAACTACACAACCCTAACATCAATAACTGAAGACGAGCTTGGTCGTATTATTGAGCAGCGGCTTTCACCTCAATATGTCTCTGTACATGCTACGGACCTGGATGTCCGAGCTTATCTGCTTGGGGTTGATCGGAAACGAGCTGATATATCAGAGGCACTAGCGCGTCTCCTGAATGCTGGTATCGAGATCCATGCCCAAGTTGTCCTTTGTCCTCGAATCAATGATGGCGAAATCCTATGGCGAACCATTGCAGATCTTGCAGCAGAGTACCCGCGTATAAGTAGTGTTGCAATCGTTCCACTCGGATTGACTCGCTACAATACTGATCAGCGTCTCACTCCTGTTACGCCTGAGTTCTGCCAGGAAACAATACGGCAAATAAAGCCTATTCAAGCCGAACTCCGAAAGAGGCTCGGAATGACTTTCGCGTTTCTCGGAGATGAGATCTATTTGCGAGCCGGGCATCCGGTACCAGGGCGATCTCACTATGGAAGTTATCCACAGATCGAAGATGGCGTTGGAATGGTTCGCGCCTTTGAGAACCAGTTTAGAAATCTACTCCGAACGTTCGACCGCAATCCTAAACTGCGGCCTTCTAATCTTCATGGCACAATTCTAACGGGCACGTTGTTCGCGCCCGTTTTGAAAGATTCCATTGAACAATTAAACCGTCGTTACAAAACGCGCATATCAGTAGAGGGAGTTGAAAACGGCTACTTCGGCGGAGATGTGTCAGTCGCTGGTCT
>CAZNPP010000051.1:0-5471 GCA_964574785.1 uncultured Chloracidobacterium sp.
CCCGGACGTAGCGGCTTTGCTCATCTGTTCGAGCACATGATGTTTCAGGGTTCGAAGAACGCGAACAAGGAGTATTTTGAGTACGTCGAAGCCGCAGGCGCAAACCTTCTGGAAGGTGGTGTCAACGGCACGACCAGTCAGGATCGAACTAACTATTTTGCCACTGTGCCCTCAGGCAATCTTGAGAACCTCTTATGGGTCGAATCTGATCGGCTCGCAACCCTTCCGGAGGCTCTAACGAAAGAGAAACTCGATAATCAGCGTGATGTGGTTAAGAATGAACGGCGACAGGGACTCGAAAATCAGCCTTATGGTCGCTGGTACAAACTGGTGGTTGAGAACCTGTACCCTTCCCGCCATCCTTACCAGACGGACGTAATCGGTGTTCATGAAGACTTAACAGCAGCCACGCTAGATGACGTGAAGGAGTTCTTTCGCGTTTACTACACTCCTAACAACCTTTCTCTTGTAATCGCGGGCGACTTTGATCCAACCGAAGCGAAGCGTCTTGTCGAAAAGTACTTCGGCACAATTCCCGCTGGTCCCCCGCTTGACCGTCCCGCAAAAGGAATGGTGAAGCTGGAAGGTGAACGGATTATCGAAGTCAATGATCGGGTACCGCAACAGCGAACCTATTTCGCCTGGCATACACCTGCGTTTTTTGATCCGGGCGACGCGGAACTGAATCTTGTCGCTACAATTCTGACGGATGGTCTGTCGGCGCGGCTTAACAAAGCGCTCATTTACGACAAACAACTTGCTTCGAACGTCGTTGCCTTTCAGAACGGACAACAACTCGCCGGGAACTTCATCATGTGGGTAACCGCTCGCCCCGGGTCGTCGCTGACCCAGATCGAAAAGGTAGTAACTGAAGAAATTGCCCGGCTTGCTAAAGAAGGACCTACGCAAGCTGAATTGGACCGCGCAAAAACCAAATGGGAATTCAATTTCGTAACGGGACTCGAGCGCATTGGAGGTTTTGGCGGGAAGTCCGACCTCCTGAACCAGTACAACACTTTTCTTGGCGAACCTGGAAAATTCGACGAAGACTTTGGCCGCTTCCGCGGCGCCACTGTTGAATCGGTAAAGGCTGCAGTTAATGCTTACCTGAACACGCGTAACCGCCTGCTGGTCCGCTTTCACCCTGAACCCTCGGGGCGTGAATCACAAGTTGCCATCGACCGCTCGAAGGAACCTCCCCTTGGTGGGGATAAGTCTTTCACCGCTCCTGAAGTAAAGTCAGCGAAGCTCGAGAATGGTCTTGAGATCTTTGTAGTCGAACGCCAGGAACTTCCCAAAGTAACTGTTTCGTTTGTGAGTAGAGCCGGAAGTGTCGCAGATCCCGCTGGAAGTGCTGGACTCGCAGGCTTAACGGCTCGAATAGGTCGACGGGGAACCAAAACCAAGGATGCGCTTGAGATTGACAGTGCGCTCGGAGACTTAGGAACCGCAATTGGTTGGTCCGTTGGTCGCGAAATCTCGAGCTATTCGATGGACGTACTCAAGCGGAATCTAAATCCGGCATTAACAATTTTAGCGGATGTCGTTCGCAATCCATCTTTCCCTGAAAGTGAGTTTGATCGGGAGAAAAAAATTCTACTTGATACACTTTCTCAGCAGGCCAATAATCCTAATTCAGTAGCAAATCGTGTAGCGTTTATGCTGGCCTTCGGACAGGACCATCCTTACGGAAGGCCACAACTTGGATTGCCGGGTACAGTTCAACCCATTAAGCGCGAAGATCTAGTGAAGTTTCATGAGACTTACTGGAAGCCTGGAAGTTCGGCATTGATCTTTGTGGGCGACGTTACTCTTGCAGAAGCAACTCAAGTCGTGCGCCAACATTTTGGATCCTGGCCCGGCGGCGCGGCGCCTTCAGTGAATGTACCTGCACCCCACCCAGTCGGGCCAGGAAAGGTCTATCTTATTGATAGACAGGGAGCGGCGCAGACAGTTATCGCGCACATCTTTCCGGCGCCACCACGAAAGGCCGACGATTATTACGCCTTAAGGCTGGCAGACGCTGTTTATGGCGGCGGTTTTGGTACTCGGCTAAATCTCAACTTGCGTGAAGACAAAGGATACTCATATGGCGTCTTCTCGTTTCCGTCGCTATTCTCCAAAGCGGGTGCCTGGATTGCATCGGGTGGTGTTCAAACAGATAAGACTAAGGAATCGGTGATCGAGTTCGTCAAGGAACATAAGTTTCTAGCCGGCGAGAAACCCATTTCCGAAGTGGAGTTAACCAAGGCTCGAATTGGACGTATACGCGGTTACGCGCAACAGTTTGAAGCCAACGGTAGGATTGCTTCACAAGTTGCCGATCTATGGTCCGCGGGTCTGCCTATGACTGAGCTACAACGAGAAACAACTGAACTTGAACGTACATCGTTGGCGGCAACCAACGCTGCGGCGCAGAAGTATGCTGCGCCAACGGGTGCAAGCCTTTTACTTGTGGGTGATTTGGCAACAATCGAGGCTCGTGTCCGGGAGCTTAACCTTGGAGAGATAGTAATTCTCGATGTGGAGGGGAAACCTGCAGCTTCAAAAGCAGGCCAATGATTTTGTAGTGCGCCGGCCTAGCGGCGCACTACAAATTATCTTCTGCGTCGTGAAGAACTCCTGACTTTTCGTAGCTTTCGAACGCGATCTTCGTTGGCGGCTAGGGTTGAGTTCTCGAGAACAGTATAGGTCTGGCTTTTCTTCGCTTTATCATATTCAGAGTACAAAAATACGATCTTCTCGCCTAAAAACAACTCTTCCTTAAGACCAGCTTCGGCGCCGTGTAAGTACTCGAACTCGGCGCCTTTGGTTAATTTGCCCTTAAACACTTCGATAATCTTCGCCTTAACCTTCCAGTTCTCATATCCGCCAATTCTACCGACGACCTCAGCCTTTTCTACATTGATGTGAGCAACAAGTTGTACTTCGCGGAAATCCCCTCGCAGGTATTCGAGCGAGGGCCATTCGTCATCATCCTGGCCAAAAACGGTGAATGGGGTACAAAGGAGAAGGACTAGGAAGAACTTGAATGAAGGGTTCATTTGCTAATCAGGTGATTGCAGAAGTCAGAAGTCAGAACTCAGGAGTCAGAAGCCAGAAGTGAAATCATAGTTCCAATTTTGAGCGCTGAGGGCTTCTTGTTTCTTACTTTTTCGTGGCTCCAGACTTCTGAATTCTGGCTTCTGACTCCTACGTCACTCAGATCGGCGTTAAAGCCAATCGTATCTCGCTTGCCAGCGACTCGCTGCGAGTCACGATAAACCAATTCTGGTGACGAACAAAGTAGAAAGGCCATCGGGAATCGATTGTCTGAGTTTCATTATCTGCCCGAAGCGAGTACCGGTAACTCCG
Organism: uncultured Chloracidobacterium sp.; assembly: GCA_964574785.1. Classification (GTDB taxonomy): domain Bacteria; phylum Acidobacteriota; class Blastocatellia; order Pyrinomonadales; family Pyrinomonadaceae; genus PSRF01. The sequence continues at coordinate 3,355 of CAZNPP010000051.1, forward strand.
CCCATCACGACTCTGACTGATTTGGATCTTTTCAGCGCCGTTAGGATCAAAAACCACCTCGACAACACCCTTGTCTGTTCTTATGAATGCCGCCTTGTTTGTATGCCGAAACAGCCCCTCAAGCTTCGACCGGTGTATGCTTTCCACGGCAATACCGGTGTTCTGAAGAAACTCAGCAAATCCCATTACTTCTGAATAGCCCATATACGTGGAATCTAGAAGCGACTTATCCGGAAGCGGCACGAACCGGGCAGATCGACCGGGTGTTTCTACAACTCGTGATAAGCCCCTTCTCTTCTTGCAGCCCCATGAGCCATTGCGCTCAAATCTCGCGAGAGCACTAAAGGATCTGGATTCGGATCCCGCGGACATAAACAATTTCGAAACGACAATGCCTGCCGTGAATGTTAAGAGAGCGATGAGTATTCTTACTGTAAATCTGCGCATAAGCTGGTCCCCCTTACAAATTTCTATACGCCGGCGATGTTATAGCAAGCCATCTGCGTGGCATTTCTTACGAGCAACCGACCTCCTGCCAATGCCGGATAGTTCCAGGTTTTCCCTTCAAGAGCAGCGAAGCGAGCAATTTCTGAGTGTTGTTGCGGAGTCGCTCGAACAAGTACAAGATCACCCGAGTCCCCTATTACGATTAAATGGCCACTAGCTAATAGTACCTGCCCGTAACCGTAACGCCCGCCCTTCCATTTACGTTCGCCAGTATTTACATCAATGCACGTAAGTATGCCTTCATCTAAACCGTAAACGTACCCCTCATGAAGCACAGAACTGTTGAATTTGTTCTTCATGTTGATGTTTTCCCAGATGGTGCGAGCGGCGAAAGTGTTGCCATTAGCCGTAATTTCAATTAATGCCGCCCCCTTACCGTAGCCAGATGAGATAAAGAACCGATTCTTATCTACGATGATTGGCTGAGACACATTAATACCCATGTCGGTTTCCCAGGGATGGCTCCACAGTAGTGAACCGTCTTCTGGAGCAAGGCCGACAACTCGTTTAGCACTCACAACCATGATTTGACGTTTGCCTGCCATTGTCACCAGCATGGGTGAAACGTAAGCTTGCCGATCATCCAACACTCGCCAGACAGGGGCGCCGGTAAGTTTGTTATATGCAACTACAGATTTGCCCGAAGTTCCCCCAGGAAGCACGATAACCTTATCGTCGACAATCAGGGGAGAAGCTGCCATCGCCCACGGTAAGTTCTGAGCCTGGTTGTCAGTCAAAATGTTCTTACCCCAGATAACCGTACCCGTTTTCCCATCCAGGCAGCGCAGTTCGCCGGTTGCCCCCAGCGCATAAACCTTACCATTGTCCCAAGTGGGAGTTGCCCGGGGACCGTCACCGGTAGAGTCTGAATATTCGGCATTCCAACTTTGGGTCCATACTTCTTTGCCAGTAGCAAGGTCGTAGGCCGCAACTACCTCTTGGCGTCGTCTTTGTTCGATCGTGTAGGCGCGACTATCCGCAACTACGAAAGAGGCATATCCCAATCCCACCGGCTGTTTCCAAAGAACGGGTAGACCTTCAGCCGGCCACGAAGTCTGGATCTTCATCTCCTGATAACGACCATCTCGATTCGGACCTCGATAATTTGTCCAGTAGTTGCGACCCGCATGGGCAGCCGCGGTCTGTGGAGCGGCTTCATTCTCCGATGTGGCTGGAGTGTCGGTAGCAGCGACAGCTTCAGTTGAAGGTTGAGCAGATTCAGGAGGTGCGGTCGGTTGAGCGGCATCAGTAACTGACTGTTCAGCCGCTCCGGGAGACCCCTGTCGTTGTTGGGCGCGGTGTTGTTCGAGGGCGGCGTAGTGGTCTTCGTTGGAACCCGTTCGCCAACTATAAAGAAAGATGTAACCAACTATGAGCAGAATGATTGCAAGGCTACCGATAGCTTTTGTAGCAACGGGAGTACGACGATTCGTCCAGAGTATTACTGCTCCAAGCGGAGGCAAGATTATCGTTGTGATAATGAAGCCGATTGGTGATCGGAACCATGGTTTTGATTCTTGCGGTTCGAACATTTCGTCATTCCTTTCTCGCTCGGATTGACGGAATCTTACCCTGCAAACATCTGTCCGACAAACTTCAGTTTGTCGATT
>CAZNPP010000051.1:5571-24790 GCA_964574785.1 uncultured Chloracidobacterium sp.
CTTCCCTTCAGCTCTCAATGCAATAGAGATGCTTTTCTCCACGTATAAAGATTTTCCCATCAGCTATTGCGGGTGACGCGTAGACAGGTTCCCCAATGGAGTTCGTTCTGAGAACCTCGTGTTGCGGCCCTGCCTTAATAATAAACGTGTCTCCGTCCTCACTTGTTAACAAGATTTTCCCGTCAAAGGCTACCGGTGATGCAGTAAAGGTGGCTGGAATCGGAACTCGACCGCCTTCGTATTTGACCTCGCCAGTGCGTGCGTCAATACAGGTAAGTATTCCGCGATCGGTAGTCAGGTACAGATATTCCCCGTAAAGAATTGGCGAAGGAACATAAGCCGTGCCTTTCGAGTACTTCCAAACAACGCTTTGCGAATCCGTCAGATCTCCATCCGCACCAAGACGAATGCCCAAGGCGATTTTCGCTGGATACCCCGAGGACAGAAAAACCATTTCAGTATTGGCAACTGGCGAAGGAATCGCATTGCTTTCAAGCCCTTTATGTCGCCACAATTCCTTACCAGTCGTTGGGTCGTAGGCAATTATAGCTTCGCTGCCACTGGTTACGAGCTCAACACGTTTCCCACTTTGTACCAGAACGGGAGTAGCCCAACTCACCTGGACCTTGCGTTGCGTTTTCCACAGTTCCTTGCCGGTTGTTTTGTCGATGCCAACAATGAAAGACGCCGAACCGTCCTCCTCATCACACTGTAGGATGAGGAATTTCTCGTGAAGAATAGGTGACGTTCCCGTGCCCATTCCGACAGTGCCAAGTTTGCCGAGATCCGCTTTCCAAACTTGTTTGCCTTTCATGTCGTAGGCATAAAGACCTTCTGAGCCGAAGAAAGCGTACACATGAGTTCCATCCGTTACTGGCGTGGAAGCAGCAAATGAGCTCTTTCGGTGGCGATTGTCATAAGGAGTGCCTTCAAAGGCGGTCTGTTCCCAAAGGATCTTCCCCGTGTCCCGATCGATGCAAATAACCTTAAAAGTGTGTTTGCGATCAGCCCCGACGCTATCTGGGTGCAGAAACTCCTTGTCTCCCATCATGTGCTTAACCGCCTTCGCCCCTGGAACTACAGGTCCCTCGATAGCTGTGGTAACAAATATTTTCTTGCCCCAACTGATAGGTGATGAGTGAGCTCGTCCAGCAATTGGAATCTTCCACTTAATGTTCTTCGTGGGCGACCACTCTGCTGGCAGATTCTTTTCGGTGGAGACCCCTGAGCCTGCCGGTCCACGCCATTGTGGCCAGTTTGCGGCTATCACGTTCTGAAGAGATGCGGCACAAACAGCCACCGCAATTAATACAGCACTGAACGAGGCGAATTTAAGACGCGGGAGTCGTTTCATAGTTGGGTTCCTTCTGTTGTGGAGCAACGCGAGCTGACAGCAATGCGCTACATGGTCGCTGGACAGCATCCGCTATATCGTCGATGATATCTTCTTAAAAAAGTGAATCGCTACAACGCAGCTTTACGTATTCTACATCTTTAAGGTTGCATGCGCTTGGCGGTTTCTTACTTTAACCGCTTCTGTTACATCACTTCGCACAAGTTGTATGATGGAAGTCCACCATGACTAAACAAGTTTCCATTTTTTTGAATTTGAGTCTTTTACTCTGCCTTGCTGCTCCGATTACTGCAAGTGACTGGGCTGACTGGCGTGGACCGGCGCGAGATGGCATTTCGTTAGAGACCGGATTGCCAACAAGTTGGTCGCCATCGGGTGAGGGGCTAGCTTGGAAAGTGCCACACGGAGGACGATCTGCGCCGATTGTAGTGGGTGAGAAAGTGGTGATCCAAAACTCTGTGGGACACGGTGAGACATTGCAAGAACGCATTATGGCCTTCGCAGCCGACACAGGGAAACTTCTGTGGGAGCACCGGTTTAACATCTTCCTTAGCGATGTCCCACCGCATCGCGTGGGTTGGCCTTCCCCAGTTGGTGATCCGCAAACGGGAAATATCTATGCGCTCGGTGTGGGTGGATTACTCATGGCTTTATCAAGTGATGGGAAACTCCTCTGGGAGCGTTCGTTAGGCGAGGACATGGGACTATTAACCACCCACGGCGGCCGCACTGTCTCTCCAATCATTGATGGTGATCTTGTAATTATTAGTGGGATAACGTTTGGCTGGGGCGCTCATGGCCGAGGCGCTCATCGCTTTATTGCCTTCGACAAGAAAAACGGTGAAACCATTTTCCTGAGTGCCCCCGGTGGCCGGCCCTACGACACAACCTACGCACCTCCCATAATTGCTAATGTCAACGGGACACGTCTGTTTATTCAAGGTGCTAGTGATGGCAGCGTCTATGCGATTAAGCCGCAAACAGGTGAACCAGTATGGAAATACGAAGTTAGTAAGCGGGGACTCAATACTGGCGTAGTAGTGAAAGATTCGACTGCAATTATTACCCATAGCGAAGAGAATATTGATACGAGTGAAATGGGGTTGATCGCTGCCGTCGATGCAAGCGCTAAAGGAACAATAACCAAAGATCTTGTTAAGTGGACCGTCCATGGTTGGCTTGGAGGTTTTTCATCGCCGGTAATTGATGGCGACCGTTTTTATCAAGTGGATAACGGAGCAAATCTGGGAGCCTTCGACATCGCCACGGGCAAGCGTGTCTGGCTCCTGAATCTCGGCACGATCCAAAGAGCTTCGCCAGTTTTGGCTGACGGCAAGCTCTACGTGGGAACCGAGAACGGCAAATTTTTTATACTCAAACCTGGCGAAAAAGAATGTGTGATTCTTGATCAGGATCAACTTGGCACTGAGGCTGATCCCGAAGTCATTACTGCCTCAGTTGCTGTCTCTCGCGGACGTATCTTCCTGGTTACCGACAGGGCTCTCTATGCGATTGGTAAGAAAACAGCTACTACAAACAATATACCCATGCCGAAGCCTGAAAACGCTCCTGCGAACGCTGCTGTGGCACACGTACAGGTTGTACCAACCGATCTAATTATTAAGCCGGGAGATAAGGTAAGTTTTCGTGTACGACTATTTGATGAGAGAGGTCGCTTTATACGGGAAGAGAAGAGTGCTACCTGGTCGTTAGAAGGCTTGAGGGGAAAGGTTGAGACTGGTCACTATTCCTCGGCTAGTGATGCGGTAATTCAGGCTGGTGAAGTGAAAGCAACAGTCGGAGAGATATCCGGCGGTGCTTTTGTTCGAGTGATACCAAACCTTCCCTGGACCGAAGACTTTGAAGGTATGGCAGCGGGCTCCGTGCCGCAACAGTGGGTTAATGCAACGGGTAAATACGTGGTGCGGGAGCTTGAAGGCAGAAAAATAGTTGTGAAGACGACCGAGGGCTCTTCACTCTTGAGTCGAGCTCGCGTCTATTTTGGTCCCACTGATTTCTCAAACTACACTGTTGAAGTAGACATTCGGGCAACGCAAAGGAGGCGCCAGGTTGGGGATGCTGGCGTAATTGCTGGTCGCTATGTTCTGGTGGCTTACGGTAACACACAGAGACTTGCAATTGAGCCATGGCAGCCTGAAACTGAACGTACCGTGAGTAAATCATTAGAGTGGAAACCCGATACCTGGTATCGCTTGAAACTTCAGGTGGAAAATCTCTCCGATGGTAAGACTCGAGCGCGTGGAAAAATGTGGCCAGCGGGAGAGGCTGAACCTTCTGGCTGGATGGTCGAACGGATCGATCCAATACCCAACCGTAAAGGAGCACCGGGTCTATTTGGCAACGCGTTTGCTGAAATCTATTTTGATAACTTGAAGGTCTACTCAAATAAGTAGTCTGAAGTGTAGCTCTGAAGACTTGTAATTCTCGGGACAGTACAATACGTAACAATCAACATGAAAAATTACACAAAGCGAATCATTCCTAAAAAAAGATTCTTAATGGGCGTTCTGCTGCTGAGCAGCTTACTGTTTGCCGCACACATACTCCTCCTTACAGCTTCTGCGTCTGATCCAGGCTCGGGAGATTGGCCAATGTGGGGAGGCTCCCCGGACCGCAATATGGTCTCCTCTATGAAAGGAATACCTACAAGTTGGGATGTTGAAAAGAGGGTGAATGTTAAATGGGTGGCTGATCTAGGCTCACAGACCTACGGCAATGTGGTTGTTTCTGGAGGTATGGTCTTTGTCGGTACGAATAATGAGGCTGTCCGTGACCCCAAGATTACCGGTGACAAAGGCATACTGAAGGCTTTTAGAGAATCTGACGGTGAGTTCCTCTGGCAGATGGTGCATGACAAGCTCGCAGCGGGCCGTGTTAACGATTGGCCTTATCAAGGAGTGGCCTCTTCGCCGCTCGTGGAAGGTGATCGTCTCTACTACGTCTCTAATCGAGCCGAACTAGTGTGCCTTGACACTCAAGGCTTTCGGGATAAAGAAAACGATGGGCCATATACAGAGGAAAAGCTGACAGGTGAGCACCACGCCGACATCGTTTGGATCTTTGACATGATGGAAGAGGTAGGCGCCTTTCCGCATAATCTCGCAAACTCCTCGCCTGTTTCATTTGGCGATCTGATCTTTGTCAGTACTTCGAATGGTCAGGACGAGAGTCACGTGAATGTTCCATCGCCAAAAGCTCCGGCAATCATCGCGATCAACAAGAAAACTGGAAAGCTTGTTTGGGAAGACAATTCACCCGAAGACCGTATTCTTCACGGCCAATGGTCAACTCCGGCAGTTGGCAGGATTGGAGGTGTCGATCAAGTAGTGATGGGCCAGGGTGACGGCTGGATCAGAGGGTATGAAGCACTAACTGGAAAGAAGCTTTGGGAGTTTGACACCAATCCCAAGGATTCGGTCTGGCCCAAAACGCGCAATGAGATCATAAGTACTGCGGTTATCTACGAAGAACGTGTTTACATTGCCAACGGCCAGGACCCTGAACATGGCGAGGGTGTCGGCCATATGTACTGCATCGATCCCACTAAGCGAGGCGACATCACAAAGACTGGCCTAATCTGGCACTACGATAAGATTCGCAGATCTATCTCAACTCCAGCAATAAAAGATGGACTTGTTTATCAATCGGACTTTAGTGGATTCCTACACTGCCTTGACGCAAAGACTGGTGAAGTTTACTGGGTCCACGACATGTTTGCTGCAGTGTGGGGCTCACCGATGCTGATCGATGGCAAGATTTATCTGGGAGATGAAGATGGTGACGTCGTCATCATGCAAGAGGGAAAGACTAAGAAGGTTATTGCGGAGATGAACATGGGGAGTTCGGTCTACAGTACTCCTGTGCCGGCAAACGGTGTGCTTTTCATTTCCAGCCGCAACAAATTGTACGCATTGGCAGCAAAGTAAACCTTTTGACCTTTGGCCCTTTGGTCTTTGGTCTTTGGTTTTGTGGACGGTGTGGTCTGTTTGTCGCAACTTTTTACAAACGACATCCAAGCCAGACAACCAGAAAGAGGCGCCCAAAACCAAAGACCGAAAGCCCAAAACCTATTCGTCTATGAATTCTTTCGATTTTCACTGCCCTACCCGAGTGATTTTTGGTAATGGGACCATAGAACGCCTGGGCGTAGTTGCCCGTGAAATCCAACTGCGTCATGTGTTACTCGTTGCTGATCATGGCCTCGTTGATGTGGGTTATGTCGATCTCGCGACACAGTTGCTCCGAGCCTCCGGGATCGCAGTGACTGCGTTTCACGACTTTGATGTGAATCCCACAACTGAAATGGTCGAGGCGGGCTTTGAATTTGCAGCGCCTATTGAAGTTGACTCAATTATTGCGTTAGGCGGAGGCAGTTCGCTTGATTGCGCAAAAGGCATCAACTTCCTGCTGACCAATGGCGGTCGCATGGAAGACTATAAAGGCTATGGGAAAGCAACAAGACCGCTGTTGCCGATGATAGGTATTCCCACCACAGCTGGTACCGGTAGTGAGGCTCAAAGCTACGCCCTGATTTCTGATTCAAAGACTCATGTGAAAATGGCCTGCGGCGATTCCAGTGCTACCTTTCGAGTAGCGCTATTGGATCCGGTGCTCACGACTTCTCAGCCGTCCAACATCACCGCGACTGCTGGTTTCGATGCTATTGCGCACGCCGTTGAAACGTATGTCACAACTAAGCGTAGCCCTCTCTCGGAGACTTTTTCGCGCGAAGCCTGGCGGTTGCTCGAACCCAATTACGAACGTGTACTTGCTGATGGAAATGATCTTGAAGCTCGCAGCGCAATGCAGCTCGGGGCCTACTATGCGGGACTCGCCATTGAAAACTCGATGCTTGGGGCAACCCATGCTTGCGCAAATCCTCTAACTGCTCATAAGGGCACAGCGCATGGAGCCGCAATTGCGATGTTACTTCCGACAGTAGTGCGCTGGAATGCACCTGCAGCCGCCTCGCGGTACGCTGAGCTTGCAACTTTATCCGGTTGGGGATCAAGCAATGGTCTAAAAGATCCCGTTGAGGCTTTGGCACGAAGGTTGGAGTATTTAGCAGGAGCAGGTGGCCTGCCTAATACCCTAGCGGCAGTTGGAATTAATCAATTAGAACTTCCGCTTCTAGCGCGAGAGGCGGCGTCACAATGGACGGGTCAATTCAATCCTCGCCCGTTTGATGAGGCGGGTGCTCTGGAGGTCTATAGGTGCGTTTTGTAGTAGTCTTACTTCTTATTTTCCTTATTGCATATTCGAGCGCGCAGGCGGACACGCCAGCAGACAATTGGTCACAATTTCGCGGTAACCATTCTTTAACCGGAGTCTCTCAATCCAGTCTTCCGCAATCGTTAAAGCCTTTGTGGACATACGAGGCGGGTGAATCGATCGAATCGTCGGCAGCAATTGTTGGCGGGACAGTTTTTGTTGGCTCGCAAAAAGGCGAATTAGTTGCCCTGAGTCTCGAAAACGGCGGCGTTTATTGGAAGTACCAGACAGGAGCACCAATCGGAGAGTCGTCTCCGGCTTACAGTGCCGGAGTGGTTTATATCGGCGACCTTTCCGGAGCACTGCATGCAGTTAACGCACCTGATGGGAAGCGACTCTGGACATTCAAAACAGGAAGCGAGATCAAGTCGTCACCAGTGGTTGTAGGTGATCGGGTACTGATTGGCTCTTATGATCAGCACCTCTATTGTGTTTCGACTCGCAACGGTTCAGTGCTTTGGAAGGTTCCCACGAATGGACCAGTTCATGCCACTCCAAGTATCTCTGCGGGAATTGCTTACGTCGCTGGCTGTGATGAAGTTTTTCGTGCTATCCGCATCTCTGACGGAAGAGAAATGTTCAGTGTCTCCTCAGATGCCTATACGGGAGCTTCGCCGGCTTTGCGAGGTGGCTCGGCTTATTACGGAACTTTCGACAACGAGGTCCTGAGAGTAAGTCTTCAGGAGCGTCGGGTACTTTGGCGTTACCAACATCCACAACGTAAGTTTCCGTTCTATTCTTCCGCGGCGGTTACAGCTAACCGAATTGTGCTCGGCGGGCGCGACAGACTCGTTCATGGTCTAAACCTGGATGGAAAGGCTGCGTGGACATTTGCAACACGGTCGCGGGTTGAGTCGTCGCCAGCAATAGCGGGAGGGCGCGTCTATGTAGGCTCAAACGACGGCAGACTGTACGTACTGAATGTGACAAATGGCGCCAAGTTGTGGGAGTTCAACGCCGGCTCACCGTTGGCGGCGTCACCTGCGATTGCAAATGGACGTCTCGTAATTGGATCGCTCGATGGTAGGCTTTATTGCTTCGGCTAATCTTAAATCTGAAATCCTAAGAGCGACAAAACTGAAAGTTTTGTGGACCCGAAGTTCTTCGAACAAGTAATTCCAGAAAGTTGAAATGGAATAAGAACGGCAAACCGATGAAGTGTGTCGGCTCTAAATGAAGGCTAATTCTATGAAAAAAACTATTCTCCTTTCCATTCTCCTGATCACGCTGTTCGCCCTATCCATCGCCTGCACTCAGCCAACACCGAGTGATTCTAATGCAAATGTGGATACCACAAGTGTAGCTGAAGCTTCGATGCCAGCTGAGCTTAAGCCGGCGTTCGAGGTAATTAAGACAGACGGAATACTTGAGCACACCAAAGTGCTTTCATCTGACGAGTATGAGGGACGTGCGCCTGGCACTAAAGGTGAAGAGCTCACAGTTAATTACCTGATCGAGCAGTCTAAGAAGTTAGGACTTAAACCCGGCAATCCTGATGGCTCTTACATCCAGAAGGTGCCATTGGCCGGTATGACCAGCGCCACTCGAGCCTCATTTAATGTCGGCGACAAGACTATGGGTTTGGAGTTTCCAAAGGATTACGTAGCCGTCTCACGCCGGTTTGTACCACAATCCAGGGTAGACAACTCTGAAATGGTCTTCGTAGGTTATGGCGTAGTCGCTCCGGAATATGGTTGGGACGACTACAAAGGTGTAGACGTGCGGGGAAAAACAATCGTTATGCTCATAAACGATCCTGCCGTTCCTGATCCAAATGACCCCACGAAGCTTGATGAGAAGATGTTCAGAGGCAATGCCATGACGTACTACGGCCGCTGGACCTACAAATATGAGATCGCCACCGAGAAAGGAGCTGCGGCAGCCGTCATCATTCATGAGACAGGACCAGCAGGTTATCCGTATGAAGTGGTTTCTGGTAGCTGGGGGCGAGAGAATTTTGATATTCAAAGGCCTGATAAGAATATGAACCGCGTCGCTGTAGAGTCGTGGATCACTACAGAGCGTGCGAAGGAACTTTTCACTGCCAGCGGTCAGGACTTTGACGCGCTGAAAAAGGCTGCTGTCAGTAAAGACTTCAAGCCTGTTCCTCTGAGTGCCACGGCGAATTTTGAGGTAAAAAACACATTGCGGCAGGTAGACTCAAAGAACGTTATTGCAAAACTCGAAGGCTCCGATCCGGTGCTGAAGGATGAATACATGATCTACACCGCACATTGGGACCATCTTGGCGCCGATCCCCAACTGCAAGGCGATCAGATTTTTAACGGGGCGCTTGATAACGCTTCCGGAACTGCCCAGGTTCTGGAGATCGCAAGAGGTTTTACAAGCCTGGCCACACCACCCAAACGATCAATTCTGTTCTTATGGGTCACTGCCGAGGAGAAGGGACTGCTTGGCGCCAAGTATTATGCGGCGAATCCTCTTTACCCACTCAATAAAACTCTGGCGAATATCAATATAGATGGCGTCAATCAGTGGGGACGTACTTCAGACATAACAATGGTTGGTGATGACAACAGCACGCTTATCGACCTACTGCGCGAGACTGCTAAATCGCAGGGTCGTACTGTCAATCCTGATCCCGAACCTGAGAAGGGGTTCTACTATCGTTCCGATCATTTTGAGTTTGCCAAAGAAGGGGTGCCGGCTCTCTACACGAGCAAAGGCATTAACTACATCGGTAAGGACCCGGATTTCGGAAAGAGAAAACGGCAGGAGTACACAACAAACGACTATCACAAAGTCTCGGATCAAATAAAGGAAGACTGGGATTTAGCAGGCGCTGTAGAAGATGCACAGTTGCTGTTGACGATCGGCTACAAAGTAGCTCAAGGTGAGAAGTTCCCGGAGTGGAAGCCTGGTTCCGAGTTTGCTTCGAAACGCGAAGAGTCGATGAGAAAGGGATAGTGATAATCAGGAGAAATTTTTAACGCGAAGCCGCAAAGGTGAAAAGACGCATTAAGAAACAAAGAGTGGAGAAGCAGTCGATTCGCTACTAGTTCTTTGCGACTCTACACCTTCGCGGCTTTGCGTTAAGTTCTTTACTACTATCTGGCCGCGACAGCGACACCTCGCTGAGGCTTATCAGAAAAATACCTTGCCAACGTTTCAGGCTTTGGCTTCTTCGTGAGCAACGAAAACACCACCATCAGTAAACCAGAAATCAGCACCATTGGGACCACCGGCATAAACCCAAATACCGAAGTGCCACCGGGAGTGCGAGCTATAATCTCAATGCCACCTGGTGACCAATAAGCAACCGAAGGTCCCGGCGGTGGCGCCGGAACGATTTGCTGAAAGATTGCCACTGCAGCTACAGCGGCAGCCACCCATATTGCCACCGCCAACGCTCCCCATTTTGTACTACCTCGCCAGAACAATGCCGCAATAAGTAATGGTGACAGCGCAGCAAAGCCGGAGAAAGCATACTGAATCGCCAATTCAAAGATTGTCTCAGGCGCGCGCATCGCAACCGCGTAAGCAAGGATCGTCAATACCACAATGAACATTCTTCCCGTGAAGACCTGAATGGCTTCCCCAAAGCGCCTTTTGCCACCGTAATATGTAAAGAAATCTTCGGTAAACATCGTAGACAGCGCAAGGATCTGGGAATCACTAGCCATCACTGCGGCCATGATTCCCGCCCCTAGTATTCCCGCGAGCCACAGCGGTGCAAAACGCTCAAGCAGGTGAAGGATCACGTCATCACCACGTGATTGATCGCGCAAATCAGCACGTTGCTCTGGTGACAATGCCTTTCCTTGAGTTGCAAGCACGCGACGAGCTTCCTGCTTTGCCGTTATTGCGGGAACATCAGTGACCCGATTTGCCATCACGCCCAGGAAAACGCACGGCAGCCAAATAGCCATTATGCACAGTGGGTAGAAGATCACCGTCTTTTTGAAGTGATTCATCTTTTCCGCAGTGAGGCAGAAGATCAGAATATGAGGAAAGGCAATTGCCGAAAGCGGAATGAACGTATAGCTGAAAAAGTAGTAAGGTGAGATGCGCTCGCGGGTTAACAGCGTCGACAAGGTTGGAGATGCCAGCATCGCTTCGGCGGAACTACTAAAGCCTCCCATTCCCCAACCAATCACCATGATAGCAATCGCCCCGAACCCCAGAAAGAGCACTGTTTGAAATGTGTTAACCCATGCGGTGCCACGCATGCCGCCAAAGAACACGTATCCCATTACCACGAGGGCAACTATGGCCCCTCCGAACCAATAAGGAACCAAGCCACCACTAATCGTGCTTAATGTTGTTCCGCCACCCATGATTCCAATGATGATGTAGGGAACCAGGAGAACGGCCTGCAGGGTAAAGATCACGGTCCCGATGTGTCCGCACTCCCATCGATCACGAAACATCTGGACCGGAGTCATGAAACCGTATTTTTTTCCAAGCGCCCAAACTCTTGTGCCGATCAGAAATATGGTTAACGGGATTACCAGCCCCGAAGCTGAGGCCATTAACCCAAAAGTAACGATTCCGTTGTTGAAGGCATGACCTGACGACCCCAGGATGGCAAAAGCAGTCATGTTTGTTCCGAACAACGAGAAGAGAAAGACAAATGGTCCCAGTGAGCGGCTTGCGAGAAAATAGTCTTCGGCCTTTGTACCTTTTGTTCGTCTGAAGGCAAAAATGCCGATGTAGAGAACTATGCCTAGGTAAAGAAAGACGACAATGGCGGGAATCAATGCGCTTTAGTCCTCCTCATGCTCGAGTTGTTCAATCTCACGCTCGAGATGAGCGGGCCAGGCGTAAGTGACAAGCAGCCACATGAGCATGGATGCAGCCACTGAGAAGCAGGCGTGGTAAAAAAGCCCGATTGGTATGAAACCGAAGATCAGGGGGCGTGCCGTTCTCCAGAACCAGATGTCCTGGTGCAAGATGTAGAGAGCGACGACAGCAAGGATAAGCAGTATTCGTCTCATTGTGGTTAGTCTTGTGCCGTTCGAGTTTAGGATCTAGTACGCTGAGAACCTATGGGAGTTCGAAGATAATGTGCCATTGTGGCCGCTCGGTCAAGCTTTTCGGCTTCTCTATACTCTCAGCAACACCGCACTTGTGTTTTGACCCGAGGCTTGAGCTATGGCTACAGCATAGAGGCCCACTTGGTGCTTGTATTCTTCGAGACGCCCTTTTAACTCAAAGTCAGTCTTATAATCGACCACGATCCAGGAATTGTTCTGCTTAAAGGTTAGATCGACTATTCCTTCGACCATTACACCGCTTTCAAGTTTCATGACTACAGGTACTTCACGGCGGCAAAGTCGTCGGGTTGTCGCCTCAGCTGCACTGCGCAGAATCGGATGTTTGAGAGCGCGAACAACAGTTTCAGTTGCAGCGTTAATTTCCTCCTCAGGTGCCCCCAAGATACGTCCCTGAGTATGGGCAAGTTCCTGAACAGATCTAGTCTCCGAATCGAGTGCAACCGTTGAAAGAATTGCATGAACAAGCGTACCGAAACGTAGACCATGTGGCCGCGTGAAATCGATCTCTAACGTTTCGACTGAAACTAAAGTGGCTAGATCATCCTCCTTCATTTCAGAAACTTTTGCTGCTGCGTGCTCAGTGGCCGTTACCACTTGCCATTCGGGGGTTTCACCAATCAACCAATTCCGCGCACGCTCCTTTTGCCACTCTTCATGCGCGAGAATGCCCTGCTTTGAATGCACGCCTTCCTCATCTGCCGTAAGTAAACTTGTTAACCGTGAGCGAGTCTGGCTTTGTACCTCCAGATCGAGCAACGAAGGATCCCACCAAACCACCTTTTGATTACCGACTTCAGGCTTGTGAAGCCCCGGTGAGACTGATCCAAGTTTTCGATGCGCCTTGGCCGGACGGCTTACCACGTTATCCTGTCCAAAATGAGGGCAGCCCGGAACATCCCGAGATTCTGGATTAAAACTCTGCTCAACTTCGGGATAGAGCACCGGGTTCAAAGTTGCCAACCAACCATCGTAACGCTCATCTCCGACCGCGCATACCACCAAGAGGTCTCGAGCTCGGGTCGAAGCTACATAAAGAATCCGAGCCGCCTCCTCCTTCTCGAGTCGCCTCTCCTCTTCTTCGTGCTCTTGCAATTCTATGGGAATACATCCAGCTAATTTCATCGTACAAAGACCAGCTTGTTGGTCCACCCAACGCGCCGGGTCACGTGAATCTTTGGCGGTCATGTCCGTCAAGATTACCACTGGAAATTCAAGGCCTTTTGCCTTGTGGACGGTCATCATCCTCACACCATCGACTCCCTCTTCCATAATCGGCGCGTCACCAGCTTCTCCGTTCTCTGCCTGGTCATCGAGCCAGTCAATAAAAGAACGGAACGAAATGGATCCGTTGCGTTCCAGGCGACGAGCCATGTCTGTCAAACGCATAAGATTGGCGAGTGCCTGCTCACCAGTAGACCAGTTGGCAAAACCGGCATGCGCTCGCGTATAGGCGAGCAGTTTACTGATCGTTTCAGCTACTGGACGCCAATTCCGCCCGCGATGAAGATTCCGCAGGATTTCCAGTGCGGCAGGAATTTCACTAAGCGATTTTGGGAGATCCTCAGGGAGCGGTCTAAATGGATGGAGATGCGAACAACAAGACTTAAGTGCAAGTAACTGTGCATCAGTGAATGCAAATAGTGGCCCACGTAAAGTTGCGTAGACCGCAAGTTCGTCTTCGGGACGCTCAATCGCACTCAGCGCATTGCGAACAGCCTCGACTTCCTCTCTGGTATGAAACGAGCTACCGCCAACAAGAAGATGTGACAAGCGTCGATCTTCCAATGCCCTTACGTACTTTCTGGTAACGTCAGTATTAAAGCTGCGAAAACGACGGAACAGCAGGCAGATGTGCCGCGGCTGAATGGGGACGCGCACATTTGGATTAGCACGATCTCCTACTGTCCACCCACTCTTGTTTACAAGCCAATCGATAAAAGCCGCAACTGCAGTGGGCTGGGACGCTTCGAGCTTCCATGCGACAACTTTGCCGAAATCACCGTATGGTTGTGGCACTGGTAGCGCAATTACTGCTGGTTGTGTGCTTACTCCTTGCCGATAAGGAGCTAACGGGACATATTGAGCTTGAGTTGGAGACTCGCCATTCATTACCGGTGTGAAAGCCGCGTTAACGATCGTCTGTAGCTCAGGCACCGAACGAAAACTGACATTCAACTGCACGAGCGCACCACCGGACTTTAAAACGCATTGCTTGACCTCTTCATAAAGCCTGACGTCGGCCCGTCGAAACCTGTAGATCGACTGTTTTGGATCACCCACAATGAAAAGTTTGCCTGGAAGAGGTGTACTTTGCCTCCAGTTGTTCTCAGCAGGGTCGCTTGCTGCAAGCAACAGCAAGATCTCCGCCTGCAAAGGGTCGGTATCCTGAAACTCGTCAACGAAGATATGAGTAAACCGGCTCTGTAGTTCATTGCGAATGCTTTGGTTGTCGCGCAGCAGGTTGCGAACTCGAACTAGTAGATCAAGAAAGTCTACGTAACCAGCTCGCTCTTTGAGTAACTCGTAATCTTCAATAAGCGACGACAAGTCCTCTCGCAGCATCGGAGCAAGCTCAGCCCCGGAATGTCTGACAAACTCTTGGACCTTCTCGATAAGCGCATTGCGTCGTTGTTTAAGATCCTCTTTGGGAAAACCGTCGCTATGGAAGTAGGCAACATAGTGTTTTGCTTTCCATCCCGATAAAAAGTTAAACAAGCGCGCTTCAATTCCATCGTAATCTCGCCCAGTTATCTCTTCAGTTCTCTCAATCTCTTCGATGTAATGCTTTAAATAATTTAATGACTTTGTAAACCACTGTTCGGGATCTCCTTTGGCGGACCATTCACCAAGTTCCTTCATTTCAGCCAATATCGCATTGATCTCTCCTACGCGATCAAAATGTTCGAGCCGGCGCCAGGGGGCGGTAAAGTCGCGCTCGTTTATCAATTCCCACGCTGCACTACGCAATAGACGCTTTGGGCCATCGTCGCGGCGTCTGCGGACAAGTGGCGCGCCCTGTCTGCCTGTAAAATCACGTCTTGGTGGTCTTCTCAGAATTCTTCTCACTGCTTCGCCGGGTTCAGCGAGCTGCCTCTCGAACCAACGATCAAAAGCAAAATTGAAGAGGGGCTTGGCTCTTTCATCGGAGGCGACCTCGAAGAGCGGATCGATGCCCGCTTCAACTGGGCGTTCGCGAAGGATGTCTGAACAGAAAGAGTGAATCGTCCCGATCCGCGCCTCCTCTAACTCACTAAGAGCTTGCATAAGGAAGTGTTGTGCTTCAGCCGAACAGTTCGAATCCTGCCTCGCACGCTCGATTTCAGTTCTTAGCCTTAGCTTTAACTCACCAGCCGCGAAATCGGTGAAGGTAACCGCGACAATGCCAACAAGCTTCACCCTTCCCGACTTGATTCCAGCCAGAATTCTGCCCACGAGAGCGCTTGTCTTGCCGGTTCCTGCTGCGGCCTCGACAACCAACGTGGTATCGAGGTCGTTGCAGATTCGGTCCCGTGCCGCTTGATCAGTTAGCTTCCTGCTTTTTTTTGTATTCGAGGACATTACTTCAAGGTAATTTCCTGATCTGGATCAACTCCTCAATTCGTGGATTGGGTTTTAGTCCTGATCGCAACTCTTCGAGTGGTCCACACGCGGCACGGAAGTCGCACCAAGTGCACGCGTCTTTGTCTGGAGCCGCAGGCAAGAACCCGGTCTCAAGCGCCGCCCTGATTGTTTTTATAACTGAACTAACCACTTGACGATTTAGGTGGTCCAGCTCAACAATCCGCTCCTCGTAACCACCGTCCGCAGTACAGTAATAGAGGCGTCCCGATACTACGGGTCCATTAAGGAGCTTTTCACTGGCCAATGCGTATAGCAGCGGTTGCAGATGTTGGCCGCCACCAACCACGACATCCTTCTTTGCCCGCGCCTTTCCCGTTTTGTGATCTGTTACTCGGTATTGGCCGCTGGCATTCCGCTCAACCATATCGATCGACCCACGTAACTTTAGTCCTCCTTCGAGCTCGACTGGATTTTTGACACTATCCTCGCTGCGTGAGCGTTGTCTCCCTAAACCAAAGGCCAGCTCGAACTGGTGAGGTATCCAGCCATCATCGGTCTCGGCAAGTCGTCGCAGCCATTCACGTAAGTCGGCACGGATAGCGTTGATGCTGTCTTGCCAGACGCGCGGAATGGCAGGAGCCAATAGATCTGCATACTCTGCAGCGACACGTTCGATGGCCTCATCAACATAATCCAAGCCTTGCTTGAGCGATGACGCATCGACGGGCAAAAGGTTCTCTGCCTTCAGCTTGGTGAGCACCCGAAACTGGGTTTCGTGGAACAGAGAGCCTTTGGTTAGCGGATCAAGCGTCTCAATGGCAACCGGTTCTTCGCGCGGCTGTAAACTCATTAAGGCGCTGAGAAAAAATTTATAAGGACAGAAGGCATAGTTCTGGAGCGCCGTGGGAGAAAAAGGTCGGGCCGAAAACTGGTGACGAGCCAGGGCGCCAATCGCTAACTCATCTGGATCTACAAGCCCATCGTTGATGGTCCAGCGACGCAACCAGCGCCGGCTGCGAGCGCGCAGAGCTCGCGCCAGATGTGGATTCGCAGAAAGGAGATAGTGAGCACTACCTTTCACCTCTTCTTCGTCAGCATCCACAAGATGTCCGAGCAGGGCCAGATCGTATTCAGCCTCATCGATTGCTTGCATGGGATCTGCGGGTGCAGGCCAACCGAGGCGGGCGCGAGTGGCTGACTCCGCTCTTGCTGCGAGTTCATCAAAACCTGGTAAAGGTCCTTCGGCGGCTCGTAGCGCTTCCAACGCATAGAAAGAAGGAACCCGCGGCCTGGCCTGTTGAATGTCAACGCGCGGATATGACAGATACAACCTTTCCTCTGTAGCTCCAACTGCTAACCTGAGAGCCAGCCGTTCCTGTTCGAGACGATCGTGACGTTTTAACAGGCCCTTATCGAGATCCTCTCGTTGCTGGTCAGTTAGTATTGAATCTTCGACAATTTTTCTGGGGAAGATTCGCTCCGCCAGCCCCGGAACAAACACAATCGAAAACGACAAGCCCCGTGATTGATCAACTGTGCCTACAAATACTGAACCGTAGCGGCGTTTAAGTGGCGTGACGCCTAATTCGCGCAATTTCGAACTTAATACCAGTTGAACTTCATAGAGGGCTACTGGCCCAACAGGAGCCATTGGCTCGAGCTCTGCGAGGGTTGCGAGTACTCCATCGGGTTGTCGCAATGCTTTTGCCGCCAGGCTTCTGAGATGAACAAGCCATTCACCCCAGAGTGCATGTATCGGCAACGCGTCTAATTGGTCGATAAGCGGTAACGCAAAGTTGCGGAGGTGGTCGAGATCCTGAAGTTGTCGCTCAATGCCTTTCGCGCGATTTTCTTCTTCGCCAGCGAGTTCAGCCAGGCGCAGACGTAGCTCATTCTTCAAACCGTCGAGCCGGCGAACCCATCGTTCTTTTCCTCCTATGACGGCAGAGTCGACAAGCAACCGTTCCCACCTCCAGGGCGCCGGAACACTGGACTCGGTCAAAGGCTTCGTCTCAAGATGTTCAAAAAGGGATCGCTGCCCGTTTTTACTCTCCTCGACCCGGGAAACAGTGCCTAGCAACTCATCACGCGGGGGAACCCACTCAGTTTTCGCCTCAACAGCAGTCATAGGAACTTGGCCCAATGACAGATATTCGGCAAAGCGACTCGCAGAGAGTCCATCACCAGCACAAGACAATAAGGCCAGGAGTGCTCGTCCAGCGGGATCAGGCGCAGTCAGGCCCTCCGCAAAATAAGCGGGAATCTCAGCCCGGCTAAAAGCCTCTTCAAGATGAGAACGGTATTCATTGGGCGAGTTAAGAAAGACGGCCATCTGATCAAACGGTATCCCACGCGCTGCCTCCGCTTGAATGCTTCTGACAATCTCTATGCACTCACGTGGTTCGCCGGGCCACGAAGCAACCTGAACCGAATCATCAAGCTTCGCGTCAGGGAGGCTTGACAGTTGAAACAGATGCTGTCGGACACGCGCAAGAGAATTTGTCGTCTGGCTTGAATCGGCAATCGTTCGCTCACAGCCCAATGCCTTTTCAAGTTTTGCGATGGTGCGCTCGTCGCCCGCTGCGGCGGTTGCGAGAACTTTTGGGGAGTTGCTGGCGAGAGATTGAATTAGTTCAGCTTCGCGAGCGCTTCTTAGAGGGAGATCCAAGAGTAAGAGAGGTAACGAAAACTTTGCTGCCGATATGATTGCCGTCTTGAAGATCGTCGCTCGGTCTGCAAGCCGCGCCGATTCAAGTTCTTTCTCGACCATACGGGCAATCGCTGCGAGATCTTGTCCGCGCCGCGAGAGTCGCTCGAGGCTTTGTGGTTCAACTGCATTCATTCGCAATTCTTCCAGGGTGCGGGCGACGGCGATGGGAAATCCGGGCCGGTTCGCCACCGGTTCAAAGTAGGTGAGTTTGCCTTCACTTTGGAGTGCATGAACAGCTCGAGCGACGATAGCGACGAAGGAGAGCGCACTCGCCGCAGCGCAATTCTGTTCCGCGAGAGTTTGTTGTGCGAGGAATGCAGCGAGACCGTTGAGAGTAAACCTCTTAATACCGAACCAGGCGCCTCGTGCACTTGCGATCCGTAGCTGAAGATCGTTCGCGGCTTCGGCTGAATGAGCCAGGATGAGGATTTCAGTATCTGATGGGTAAGCAGTAATCCATTGTTCGGCGAAGTGTCGTCGAGTCGAGGTATCAGTCGACACGTGAATGTTTGCGTTCGGCATTTCAGAACTTTCGCGAGACAACTATTGAGGTTTGTTCAATGGCCAAGAGCATGCTGTAGTCAGAACCAGAGGCTTGCCTCGAGAGTGTCACTTAGTTATTGCCGGATTCTAACAGGAAAAATCTCAGGAGCAATCATGAGACTCAGTTTTTGCTCAATAGGTTGTGTTCCCTAGCTAAGCTGAGACATGGCGTTGGCCGAAGCAATTTGCTGATCATTTGTGTTGGGCTTAGTATTGAACCTGAACTGATAGACAATCAACTAATCTTGAAGAGTTGAGAAGTAATCTATCTCTTGAAAAGACACATGCGTTTGAGTGACCAAGGGGTGATTCAATGAAGATAATGTTTTCGTGTTTGCTTTTGGTGGTCTTGTTTCAAGCAGGCCAATTAGTGGATGAGGGTACTCAATCCTTCAGAATAATACCTATCCCAATCAGAGAAAACGGTTACAGTAATTTTGACTCCATCGTGTTTTCCTCCCAAGACGACCTGAACTCTTTCCTAACAGACACATCAACGCAGATCGGTTGGAATAATAAGCAGGCATTTGAAGATGCTCTGCTGAGTGCAAAGTTAGATTTCAGCAAAGAAGCATTGGTCTTACTTCGACATACTGAGGGATCAGGTTCCGTCCAAGTCACGTTTGAAACACCGGTTCTAAAAGACAGCACACTCCATTGTGAAATCCGAGGGAGACCTTTCCCTCCCGGGTATGGGGGAACGTTTGACATGGCATACTACTGCTTTGCTGTGGCGGTATC
>CAZNPP010000052.1:0-24585 GCA_964574785.1 uncultured Chloracidobacterium sp.
AAATGGTAAATGAGCTTTTTCATCCTTCATCCTTTCGCCCTCATCCTTCATCCCTCATCCTTCATCCTTTCCCTGCTTTGCGCTGCATCTCTTTTAAGGTATCGGGAATGAATGACGTTATGTGATAGGTCTCTTGCCTGCCATCAGCGAACGACTGATACAGTGTGAAGTCTGGAAGTGACAGGCAGCTTAATGGCGATTGATGGTTGTACCCAGTATCTATGCCTATCGCACTATGAAAGATATAGATGCCGTGACGTCCTAACCGTCCGCGTAGGGGCAGGAATGGCGTAGGGGTGTGGCCAAAAAGACATGGTTTTCCACGGTAATTCTTGTAGAAGTCCATGTCTCTCATCCAGATCAGGGCTTGAGGAGGAGTATCTTTGGGATGCTTTCCCTGGTAGAGCCCGGCATGCACGTAGAGCGCGTATTCATCCTCATGATAGAAAGGTGTTGCTCGGAAGAAGTTCAAGTGCTCTTCAGGAATAGATTCCTCGATCAACCTACGAGCTGCCATAAGATCGTTTTCACTGTTAATGACTAGTGGCTGACGGGTATACTCTTCAAAAGTATGCTCACCTCCGGTTACTGGTGAGATCCAGATGTTAGTCCGTCCATCTATAAAATCCATTAGCATCTGCTCATGATTTCCTCGCAGGCAAATAACTCGTTCTGGGTTTTCTCGTTGAAGCTTGATGACATAATCGACGCAACCGGGGGCATCTGCTCCGCGATCAATGAGGTCGCCTAAAAAGATCAGCGTGTCAGCTTCTGACCGGGGCAGCATCTCAATCAAGCTGTGAAGTTGTGCGCACCGGCCATGCACATCGCCGACGACAAAGGTTTTCATTCAGTATGTCCCTCTTGCTTCCGCCTTGTAGTTATCTGTTGTATCAATTCCTTAAAACTTCGGTCATTACGCAGAGACGACCAATTGGAATCAGTCTTGAACCAAAGATAGTTTTCGTTTCCCAGCTTTATCGCAGTTCGTAACCATTCAATAGCTTCCTCTCGTCTTCCTTGCAGCGCATAAGCTGAAGCTGTCCAGTAAGCAATGTCGTGATCCGCTGCGGCAACCTCGAGCACCTTTGGAGACAACTGTTCGTTAGCTTCCTGATATTTGCCTTGAGCACTGAGGAAAATAGCTAGAATAGGACGAATGCCATCCATCTGCGGGTGCCGTTGCAGAACTTGACGCAATATGCGGGTAGCCGAATCGATCTCGCCACGATAATAAAGCACGCATGCTCGGAATGTTTTAATGAGCGGATGATCCGGCTCCATCGCCGTGCCCTGATCAAGCTCGAGCAAGGCGTCTTCATAACGTCGCTGGTAGAGATAGATGCGCGCTCGGTTGTAACTTGCAACTACACGCTCAGCAGGATTCAGTCGCACCATCCGCTCAAAACTGCGCAGTGCGCGATCGTATTCTGAATCCAACCGAGCAAGCACTCCGCGAACAAAGTGCACCCCTACGTCGTTGGGATATTCTTGACGAAGTCGCTCAACTTCTGCGCGCGCTTTCGTCTTCTCATTTCGGTGTAGATAGATAAAGACCATGTGCATGCGCGCTTCGAGCAGCTTGGGATCAAGCGCCAGCGCCCGCTCAAAAGCGGTTTCAGCCTTCTCGTGATCAGCAGGTTCTCCGAGTCCTTTCAGAACACGATTGACGTAGCAACTTCCGAGGGCTGAGTGCGCAAGGGCGAAATTTGGATCAAGCTCGATGGCCCGTTTAAAGTGCGCAATTGCGGCATCGATGTCTTCACGGGCGATCGTGTGATAGATGTAACGTCCCAATGAGTCGCGCCCCCGTAAGTACTCTTCAGAGGCCACAGCATCCACAGTCACGCCTCTTGCCAAGCCATCTTTCTCATCGGGACTAAGCTCGAGACGCAACCCCTGGACAATGTGATGGACAATAGAATCCTGCACAGAAAGGACGTCACTTGCATCAGCATCGATGCGCTCACTCCAGAGAATCTCACTTGTTTGCACATCTAACAACTGAGCAGTTACCCTCAACCGGTCACCAGCGCGCAGAAAACTAGCCGTCAAAATTGCATCAACGCTCAATTCGCGTCCTGCTTCACCGGGATCTACTTGTTTGCCCTGATATTTCACAATTACGGAGGAGGGACGCACAACGAGGGAACGAACTCGAGCTAACTCAGTAATCACAGCGTCGGCAAGTGAAAACTCGTAAAAAGCGGAATCGCCATCTTTGCCGACATTCTTGAAAGGCAGGATCGCTACACTCCTTCGCTCTCGGTCTCCGGTGCTGGTTAGCGGTGTATCATCTATATCAGCACGCTGTTCACCGGGCTTTTCTCTGGGGCCAGATGAAGGAGCCAATGAGCGATCGCTGGCCGTAACACTTTTCAACCAACGAAAGGCCCGTGACACACGACCTCGGGAGTCCAGATGTCTAGGTCGCACATGAGTATCTATACTACCGACCGGCAAGGCTGAGCCCGACGCCAGTTCAAGAAGTAGAGTGCGAAGATCGTCACGAAGGTGGACAATCTTTTGATAACGCTCTCGCGGATCCTTCGCTAATGCGCGATCCAAAATCTCCTGAAGACGAACCGGCACAGGACCAGGTCGGGCTTCCGCAAGCGGGATGGGGTTTTCGTGAAGCACGGCATGGCGAACATCAACCGCAGTTCTCCCACGAAAGGGCCACGTACCAGTGAGCATTTCATATAACAGCACTCCGGTTGAGAAGATGTCGGCGCGTGCATCAACACGATCTCCTCGTGCTTGCTCCGGTGCTGCGTAGGTTGCAGTTCCATAAGGCGCACCTACTTCAGTAAGCTCGGTGTGGTGAATTCCTGAAGTGCGTGCTGCCTCGTCATCAAGCAGTTTCGCGAGCCCGAAGTCGAGAACTTTTGCTTGCCCGGCATCCGTGACCATGACATTGCCAGCTTTTATGTCTCTATGAATTATTCCGCGAGAGTGAGCGGCTGCAAGTGCGTCAGCGACTTGGACCGTTATTGACAAAGCACTCTCAAGGGCTAGAGGTTTGCCGTCAACCAATTCGCGAACATTGCGACCTTCGATGTACTGCATCGCAATGAAATGAATGCCGTTTATTTGGTTTAGATCGAAGATAGTACAGATATTTGGGTGGTCCAGAGCTGAGGCCAGACGTGCTTCGCGCTCAAAGCGCTTCAGGTTGGCGTCTCTTGTCAGTTCCGCTGGCAGGACCTTGATCACTACTGTGCGACCAAGCTTCGAGTCGACTGCTTTATAGACAGTTCCCTGCCCGCCCTCACCGAGCTTTTCGAGAATCCTATAGTTCCCTAGCTTAGAGCCTATCATTGCAGTGCCTGGTTTTGTTCTTATTTAACTCCTAACAGATGCGGAACCGCAACCGTTTGGTAAGGGCAAGCTGGTTAACTGATATTTCAGGTGACAATGATCTGAGACAATATTGTCAAGGATTTATGATTTGACTTACCTAAGACATCTCTGGTTTTTATGCGTCGCGCAAACAGTTACCCACTCGTTCACGTGCGACTCACACCGGTTAGCCTCACGTAACGAACTCTCATAATTGTTTCCCGTTCTCGGCGCCGAACAGGTACGCAGTAAACACTGTCCTCCGCTTCCTGGCCCAAGTCAGGCGTCGGAACACGTGGTGTACAGACAATTCTGTCGCCATCTGGTAGCTCTGAAAGAGCGGGCGGAAGAAGTTCAACTTCAGGGCAGAAGTGGAAAAGCGCTCCGCTCACATTTCAAAGATAAGATCGGTCTAAAAGACGAGCAGGCGGGGAAGCTCGCAGCAGTGCCAGGGGAAAATCGAGGTTGAAAGCTACGACGAAAGGGGCAATGACGGTACCGCAGGCTCGTTCGTGCCTGGTGACGGGAGCGCCTCTGCTTCAACCTTTCCCGACATCATTTACAACTACCCACAGGTAATGCCGATAGCTGGAAATGAAGAGCAGAGCTACGTTCCAACGTCCGGTGGGCAGTGGATGAACTACACCGTCAAGGTTGCGTCTAATGGCAGCTACACGTTCGAGGCCAGAGTTGCGTCACCCTTCAGTAGCAACACTTTCCACATTTGAAGTAGACGGCGTGGTCAGAACAGGCCCTATCAATATTCCAAATACCGGCTCGGGACTAATACCAGCTATTCACTTTTTCCCATCTGCCAGAGCATGAAAGCATAGTCAAACGCAACCTCGCGCAGGTAATCATATCGTCCTGATGAGCCTCCGTGACCGGCGCCCATGTTCGCCTTCAGCAACAGTGGGTTCTCATCCGTCTTCATCGTTCTGAGTTTGGCAACCAGCTTGGCGCCTTCCCAATAAGGTACCTGGCTGTCGTTCAACGAAACCTTTACCAACATCGCCGGGTAATCTTTCTTCCCGATGTTGTCATATGGAGAATACTTCTTAATGTATTCGAAGGCAGGTTTCTCGTTCGGATTTCCCCACTCGATGTACTCACTTGTAGTTAGTGGCAACGTAGCATCCAGCATCGTATTGAGCACGTCAACGAACGGCACTTGCGATACAACCGCCTTAAAAAGATCGGGACGCATATTGCTAACAGCTCCCACCAGTAACCCACCGGCGCTACCACCCTGGATTAAGAGCCGATCGGTTGAAGTATAGCGGTTCTTGACCAGGTGCTCGGCGCTGGCAATGAAATCTGTGAACGTGTTCATCTTGTTCATCATTCTGCCGGCTTGCCGCCACTCTTCACCCAATTCGCCGCCTCCGCGAATGTGTGCAATTGCGAAGATCACACCGCGATCGAGCAGACTCAATCGATTTGACGAGAAGTTTGGCGGGATCGAGTAACCATAGGAACCATAACCATAAAGCAGCAGTGGTGCTTGTCCGTCCAGCTTTACGCCGCGTCGATAAACTACCGACACGGGGATCTTCGTTCCGTCAGAGGCCGTGGCGAAGATTCTCTCGGACGCGTAATTCTTCTTGTCAAAGCCCCCGGGCACTTCCGTCTCCTTGAGCAACGTGACTCGTTGAGTGGTCATGTCGTAATCGAAGACCGAACTCGGCGTAACCAATGACTGGTAGCTATAACGAACGACATTTGTGTTGAATTCCCGGTTCATGTCGAGTTGAGCCGAGTAGACTGGTTCAGGAAATTTAAGGCGGTGCGACTTCTGCGTCTTCAAATCTATGATGCGCAGGTTCTGCAACCCACCTTCCCACTCAGAAACAACAGCGTGGTTGGCGAAGAAACTAATATTCTCGACCTTGATTGCAGGCTGATGAGGAACAAACTCTTTCCAGTTCTTTTCAGAAGGGTCCGCAACAGGCGCGGTGACTACCCTAAAGTTCTTAGCCCCCTTATTCGTCCTGATGTAGAAGAGACCTCCTTGGTGAGTGACATCCCATTCATGATCTGGCTGGCGCGCCAGGATAAGCTTTGGCTCAGCCATTGGCTTGTCTGCCGGAATGTAACGGTATTCATCTGAAGTCTTGCTTACTGAGCCGAAGAAGATGATTGCCTTATCACGCGTGCGGTGAGCAACCACATCGAATAGTTCGTCTTTCTCTTCAAATATCTGCTCAGGTTTGCCTGCTCCCAATACGTATCGGAAAAACCGATCTGACCGTTTAGTCACTTCATCTTCGGTGGTGAAGAAAAGTGTCTTATTGTCTGTGGCCCAGATGACCGCTCCAACGCGCTCGAATGTCTCTGGAAGCAGTTGCCCAGTGCGCAGGTCTTTAATCTGCAGTTTGTATTGCCGGTAACCTGTTGTATCAGTCGAATAGGCTAATAGCTTGTTGTCATCGCTTATCGAGAAAGCACCTATACTAAAAAAGCCATAGCCCTTCGCTAACTCGTTTTGATCGAGGATGATCTCCTCTTTGGCCGCAACACTACCCTTCTTTCGAGCATAGATCGGGTACTGTTTTCCCTGCTCCGTCCGCGAGTAATAGAAGTAGTCGCCCCAGCGGTAAGGCACGCTCTCATCAGTTTCCTTGATGTGGCTGACCATCTCCTTGTAAAGCTTCTCTTGAAGGGCCTCGGTCGGCTTCATCACTGAATCGGTGTAAGTGTTTTCAGCTTCGAGATGCGCGATGACTTCTGGATTAGTTTTTTCGCGTAACCAGAAGTAGTCATCAACGAGAGTCTCACCGTGTATTTTAATAGTTTTGGTTTTTTTCTCTGCCATGGGTGGTTTAGGGTCAGTGTTCCCGCGGTTAGACTGCGCTGCAACAAAACTGGCGCTCGTAATTAAAACGATAAGAAGCACAGCCGCTTCGGCGAGTCTTGAGTTTTCTGTCATTTGAATTTCTTTTAAAGCTCGTCCGACAAACTTTATTAGTTTGTCGCTTTGTCTTGCCTAATCAGTTTTCGATTTCAGATTTAAGATTACGCCGGCGCACGGCCGGTCAATCATGAACAGTTCAACCACGAGGAGGATCTCCCCATCCAGATTTTATATACTTGCCATCTTCAACTATGCAGGGAACTGTTGGGTCACCGCCCGACAAGGAGAACATCTCGGCGCGACGCGCACGATCGTTCTGAGCGTCATACTCTATGAAAGGAATGCCCTCGGAGTTGTAATAGTCACGAGCCTGCTGGCAGTAAGGACACGCGGGTTTCACGTAAATTACTAAGGACAAGTTTTGTTTACCTCCGTATTTTTGCTAGTTTAGCAACGTACCAGCTGAGATGAGAAGTGAAGTCGCCAGTACAAAATTTTAGCCGGAATCGCTATACTGCGGCCGCCTATGAACAAGAGCGTCGCCCCTGAGCAGGGCATAATCGAAAGCGACCTGCTTGATCCCTACGAGAGGCTCATCGAGATCAAGATCCTTGGGAAGCCTGTGGCGGTTCCTGAAAAGAATCGCTTGCTTCGCTGTTTCCAATACCTCTCCCTCCGGTCGATCTCTTATGGTGATTTCTGCTGGAACGGTGAATGTACGAACTGCCAGATTTCATACCACCTGAAAGACCAAGATGCAGCAACTGAAAGGCCTGCGCTTGCCTGCCGGCTCGAGGTCTGTGAAAGTATGGTGATCACCAGGCTTAGTGAGTTCATTAAGCTTGAGGGGATCAATAAGTAAATTTCGGATTTTGAATTTCGGATTGCGAATTTGCTAATACTTAGGGACGCTCGGATCAACTTCATTCGACCAGGCTAATATCCCACCCTTCAGATTAGTTAAGTCCCCATCAAATCCCGATCGTTTCAGGGCCTCAATAGCTCGCGCACTTCGACCGCCCATCTTACAGTAAACGACCGTTTCCCGATTTGGATCTATTTCCTTCATTCGGTTGAGCACCTGCCCTAAAGGAATGTGAACTGAATCAGGAATCTTTGCTATAGCGACCTCATGCGGTTCACGGACATCGATGATCTGAATATCATCCCCACGATCGAGCCTCTCCTTTAGTTCAGTTGCGGTAATTTCAGGCATCTGACCCTGAGTCATGAAATCCTCCAGAACGGTAATTAGTGAAGTCTAAAGTGAGGTCACATTGTATGTGCCACGATGCAGACAGACAACCGTAGGAAGGGATGACAGGGATGACGGCGAAATGGAACGGTAAACGCGAGGTTCGTTCCTTTAGCCTTTCCTTCCGCACGGGCCTGGTTTGTCACAGGGGGGCTGTCCACTTTTCCGCATCACGATAGGTGCAGTTTCAATGCATCCGCAACAAAACAAAGAGCCTGTTTGAACAGGCTCCCTGGATCAAAAAGTGGAAATCAGTTTCGAAAATTAATCGAGAACCATTCGGGTAGCAACGGTTGTTGAGCAACCTGAGCCGAGCTCAGCACCGGTCGGACTGTAAAGTGTTACCGTTCCCTCCGATGTGTATTCGTTGCCGTGGAGCGCCATCGACACATCCTGGCGAACAATGAGGTAGCCGTTGTAAGCACCATCGCTTCCATATTGAAAGGCCTTGAACGCGAACTTGTACATGTCCGGACCGACGAATGCCCAAACGCCGGGGACCGGGGTGCGGATATTGCCAACGTCCTGATTAGTCATGGTTCCGCCGGATTCGAACCGTCCAAGCGCTGGAAAAGTTGCTAACGCGCTACCGTCCGAACAGTTGCGGATTGTGACCAATGTGTCCCAAACGCCAACTAGCTTG
Source organism: uncultured Chloracidobacterium sp. (assembly GCA_964574785.1). Taxonomy (GTDB): domain Bacteria; phylum Acidobacteriota; class Blastocatellia; order Pyrinomonadales; family Pyrinomonadaceae; genus PSRF01. Next base: position 8,095 of record CAZNPP010000052.1, read on the forward strand.
CGGTTCCCGACAGACTTCGTTTGTGCTGTGGTACTAACGGAAGCGATCATCAAAAGGACGAGAACCGAAAAAACGATGCGAACTGAAGACTGGATTTTGAATCGATTCATTTTTTTACCTCAAGTGATGTGATTTTCAGCTATGGTTATTCAAGCTGGTGCGTGCCATAATCCGTCTCCAAGGCTATGAAAGTCGTTATTAAAGCCACTGAAATTTTGTGAAAAAATCTTTAGATGAAGGCAAGTGAACCAAGATCAAAGCCTTACGAATTTGACGGGTTTCGTCTGGATACGGCAAAACGCCTTCTGTTGAAGAGCGACGATACGCCGGTACCGTTGATGCCGAAGGCGTTTGAAACGCTTCTTTTCCTGATTACTCGTGGCGGGCAGGTAGTCTCCAAGGATGAGCTGTTGGCGAACGTGTGGCCGGACACCGTAGTCGAAGAGAATAATCTGACGCAGCATATCTCCGCGCTCAGGCGCGCGCTCGGAGAACGCCCTGGCGAACACCGGTTCATTGTTACCGTTCCTGGGCACGGATATAAGTTCGTCGCCGACCTAAAGGATGCTTCTAACGTAGCGGATATCGGTGAGGCACCGGCATCAACGAACGCGAGTCCTAATATCGTCAATGCGTTTGCAGGGCGATTTTTGTTTGTCGTTGTTATCCTGATAGTTCTTCTCGGGACGGTCTTTACCTTTATCTATTTCATACCCAGCGGCAGCTTGGGCAATTTGGGAGCGGTGCGCTCGGTCGCGGTACTTCCGTTCAAACCGATTTCCTCAACTGAGCGGAATGAATCGCTAGAGCTCGGGATGACGGAAGCATTGATCACAAAACTTGCTGCCGCAAATGGGCTTACCGTAAGGCCCCTCACCGCCGTTCGCCGATATGATTCATCCGAACACGATGCTGTCGAAGCCGGCCGTCAACTTAAAGTTGAAGCTGTATTGGATAGCAGCATTCAAATATCGAACGGTCGCGTCAGGGTAGTTGCACGACTGTTAAGCGTCAACGACTCAAAGCAGTTGTGGGCCGGTCAGTTCGATGAGAACCTGACGGATATTTTCTCACTGCAGGATTCGATCTCCGAGCGGGTCGCAAAGGCCCTGAAGGTCCAACTCTCTAACGCGGCGGAGCGTCGATACACGGACAATGTGGAGGCCTATCAGCTTTATCTTCGAGGCAGATTTCATATGTTCAATCTGACACCGGCCGAGATACAACGTGGCCTCGGATACTTCGAAAGAGCGGCGGAAACGGATCCGAAGTTTGCCCTCGCTTACTCGGGGATTTCCGACGCCCATCGCGCCCTTGCGCTGTCGGCCGAGTTCCCGCCAATCGAAAATTTTGGCAAGTCTCTCGCTGCGGCGGAGAAAGCGAAAGAGATCGACCCTAATCTCGCAGAGCCATATGGATCTATCGGTATGGCGAATTTTTGGTTCAAACGCGATTGGGCAGCATCGGAGGCTGCTTTCAAGCAGGCGTTGGATCTGGATCCCAACTCGCCGCTTACGCGGGGTTATTACGCTCACCTGCTTTCGAATATTGGCCGCCACAGCGATGCAATGTTAGAAGCCGAAAGAGCGCGGGCAATCGATCCTGACTGGCCGTGGATCAACGGCCTTGAGGGACTCATTTTGCTACATGCCGGAGAAAATGAAGCGGCATTAGCCCGATTGGAACAGACTGCGGAACTCAACCCAAACATGTGGCTCGCACATTTATTCTCCGCAAATGCTTACATCAATTTGGGTCGATATGAAGAAGCGATCGTCGCTCTCCGCAAGGCGAACGAATTGAACCGGCTGCAGACGATCGGCCCGGCCTATGAGGGCTTCGTTCTCGCCCGTACCGGCAAACGAGCTGAAGCCCAAGAGATTCTTAGGCGATTATTACGACTGTCGTCGGCGCGTTATGTTCCGCCGTATCATTTGGCGATCGCATATCACGGACTGGGCGAAAAAGAAGAGGCGCTCGATCAACTCGAGCGCGGTCTTAACGAAAGCGACCTAAAATTGGTGTTTCTCAAGGTCGATCGTATATGGGACGACCTCCGCTCAGAGGCGCGTTTCGTTGAATTGATGCGGACAATGAAGCTTGAATAAGGAACCAGCAAGAACATCCATAACATTCGAGTCTGAAAACTCTTTCTCCTGACCCACGAACCCGGATCGCGATCGCGATGATCTGGACGGTTACTTTTCTAAGCGATGTTCGAACAGCTAAGGCAATAAGGTGAAATCTATGCCGATCATCGATGAGTGACTCCGTGAATGCATCCAGTTCATCCCTCATCTGCCTTTCCGGCTCATGCTACACTCAGAGGAAATCAGTAGCGCGGAGATCTACTCATGAGATTCGAATTCTACAGCGAAAGTCTCTCAAACATCCCCAAACTTTCGGTAGACGGCACCGTGCCCAACAGCATTCATTTCTCTCATTGGGAAGGAAACCAAACTCCTGCCGAGGTTAAGGCTGACACTTCCACAGAAATTGCTCTTAACCTGGTCTCTTCACCCAATAGAGCTGAATTGACTCGTGGGATTGAACTCGTAACCAATAATCACTTCGATACCGATGGAGTGCTTTCAGTATGGACCGTGCTGACAGGAGAACGCGCTTTAGAACTACGCGAGAACCTGATTGCCGCAGCAGAAGTGGGCGATTTCTCGGAGTTTCCTAACGCTGCAGCCATCAGGGCAAGTATCGTGATTCAGGGAGGAGAACAGGCAAGTAATGAAGGGGGGTCACCGCTGGCCGCCTACTTGGCAGGCGAAGCAGTCAAAGACGATGCGAGAGCCTACGACTTGGTCCTACCTGAAGTTCAGCGCATACTCAATAACCCTGATGCATATGAGCTGCTTTGGCGCGGTAGTTGGGAAAGAATTGAAACCGCGATTGAAAGCTTCGAGCGAGGAGCATCGATTATCGAAGAATATTCTGACGCAGGATTGTGCACCATAACACTTGCGGCTGATGCATTTGGCAACACCGGCTTCGATCCACACAATCATGCTATACCCTACTCCGTAATCTCACGCTACGCTAGCGGTCAGTTATACCTAATCGGAACCCCCATGCGTGGAGGATGGTACTACCAGATCGATTATCCTTACTACTCCTGGGCCGACACCGTAGTGAGACCGCGCATTCCTCGCCGTGATTTGTCGGAACTCTTTTCCACGCTTAACAATCTGGACCAACCAGACGGTGAGTGGCGCTTAGATCACAGCGAAATGACTTCGGCTGCTAAGTTCTTGGATACAACCGGAAATCCGGCACCCTCGCGCTTACAGCCTGAGCAGGTAGCTGAACTTATCGCCGCACATTCGAAAATCAGGGAAGCAGCCGTATCGGGGGCATAACTTGGGCAGTTGGGACGAACGCTATCGGCAAGGAGAGGCAGTCAGCCTCGAACCGAGTCAGCTTCTCGTCAAATGGATAAAAGAGTTGCAGCCTGGTCGGGTGCTGGATGTAGCCTGCGGAGCTGGTCGTCATTCAATCTACCTCGCCACATTCGGGTGGCGGGTAACGGCAGTCGATGCTTCGAAGGAAGGGATTGCAATCACTGAGCGGCGCGCGCTTGAGCTTGGTCTAGAAATTGACGCTCGGGTCGCGGATCTCGAGCGTTTCGAATTTGTAATCGCGCCCGAAGCTTATGATCTCATCTGTATCTTCTATTACTTGCAGCATGATCTCTTTCCTCAAATCCGAGCCGGTGTAACTGCTGGAGGATCGGTGATTGCCGCAATTCATCTTCGTGGGGACGGTCCGAAATCAAATCCTGTGTTCGCGCTACATCCCGGAGAGCTTAAGAAAGAATTTGATGGTTGGAGCATTGTCGATTACCAGGAAGGTCAACCCAGAGATATTGAGCACAAACGGCAAACGGCCGAGATTATTGCTATTAAGCCGAAAGTTTAGATGTACGACGTATTAATCATTGGAGCTGGACCTGCAGGCCTATCTGCTGCATTTTGGTGTGACGAACTTGGGCTCGACACGCTTGTACTCGAAAAAAACGAAGTAGTTGGAGGTCAGCTTCTGAGCGTTTACAACCCTATAGAAAACTATCTGGGTTTGCGAGCAGCGAATGGTCACGAACTGCTCGCGCGCTTCTCGGAGGGATTGGATCAGGCAGAGTTTGATCTTTGGACCAATGTTGAGATTGAGTCTGTTGAAGCGAGCGCGAAGCGAGTCTCGCTACGTAGCGGAGAAAAGTTGCAATCAATCAGTCTCGTAATCGCTACCGGGGTCAGGCGTCGTCAGCTCGGCATACCTGGTGAGTCCGAGTTTACGAGCCGTGGAATTATCGAATCTGCCACCCGGGATCGCCAGTTGTTCGCGGGAAAGGACGTCTGCATCATCGGAGGTGGTGATGCGGCAGCAGAAAACGCCCTCCTTCTTGCGGAAGTATGTGCCACAGTAACGTTAGTTCATCGCGGTAAAACTCTTCGAGCCAGGCGTGAGTTTGTTGAGCGTATGCAAACTGATCATTGTATTACGGTGTTTACAGAGTCCAGGGTGACGCGCATTCTAGGTAATAATTCAGTCGAGGCAGTCGAAATAGTTCGTAAGGACGCCATAAAGCCCTTTCAGATGGCAGTTCACGGGGTCCTGATTCGCATTGGGGTAAAGCCAAATACGGAAATGTTTCGCGAGCAACTCGCATTAGATGAGCGCGGGTACATAGTTGTATCGAGCCACCAGGAAACTAGCGTTTCCAACGTTTTTGCTATTGGAGACGTTGCCAACCCGCTCGCGCCAACTATCAGTGGAGCAACTGGCGCCGGAGCTACAGCCGCGAAAGTGATTGCCTCAAGGCTACAGATTCCAAAGCAGTAGCGTTAATATTCACAACTTATCTTGCATGCAGAACGCCGAAAATAAGCTGGCGCAAGAGTCGTACAGCGAGAAACATGTTGCGGCTTATCCTGTCGAGTATCTCGCGGGCATCGATCTTTACAACTCCGGCGAATTTCATGCAGCTCATGACGTCTGGGAAGAGCGGTGGATGGGTGAAGTTGGAGCAAAAGAAAAATTGTTCCTTCAGGCAATGATTCAATCGGCTGTCGCATTTCATCATCTTGAGATAGGTCGACCTGGCGCAGCCCGCCGCATGTACCAAATGTCTAAAGAGAAGTTTGCTCGTCTCGGTACCAGCGTGTTTATGTCCCTTGATCTCGAGGACTATCAGGCGCAGCTAGACCAAGCGTTATCCTGGTTAACGACAGTTCCTGATCCACGTGAACTCGCCCAGCCTGAGTTTTCGCCGCCAATAATAAGACTGCTCCCGGAAATTGATGTGTACGATTAGAGATAATGGCAATGTTAGGTGACGTTCGATTACTCCTCCTTGGACTTTGGTTAGGTGCGGCAATTTTCTTTAGTGCCGTCGTAGCGCCGTCAGCTTTCTCAGTGACTCGCGCTTTCCAGCTCCCAAATGCAAGTGAGATCGCTGGCGGCATTGTTACTCGAACGCTTTCTGTGATTAACATAAGCGGTTTCATTGTCAGCATACTGTTGCTTGCTTCGGCTTTCGGCTTACGGAGACCAAGTTCCAGGCTAGGAATACTTGAGCTGGCGCTGGTGGCAATTGTGGCGATAACAACCGGAGCTGGTCAGTGGTTGATTGCAGCCAGAATGCAGTCGCTCCGCTTAGCTGCTGGTGTTCCGCTTGACCAGTTGTCACCGGACCATCCAACCAGGCTGGCTTTCAACAGCCTGCACAGTTATTCCGTAAAAGCCCTTGCTGTTGGTATCATTGCGGCTCTTATTGCATTCTTTCTGATCGCATATCGAGCGCGGTTGAACTCCTAATAAAGAGAAGGCGAGGTCGAGTTTTGGAAATTTTCGAAGACATTGACCCGTGGCGTCAGCACTACTCCACGTGGCGTAGCGACCGCGCAACGACAGACAGTGACAATCTTGATAACTATCCCTTCGTACGCAACAAGAGGGCGCCGTTTACGCCGGCCCGGCGGGCCCTGCCAATGCTTAACCTGGCTTTAATCTCCTCTGCGGGTGCTTATGTCGACGGCACGGAGCCTTTCAATAAACAAGCCCTGGATGGTGATTTTACTTTTCGCGAGATACCAACTGAGATCGCAGCTACTGATCTTAAGTTTGCTGGCCGCGGGTATGATCCAAGTAGTGTCGAGCAAGACTTAAATTCCCTAATCCCTCTTGATCGACTCTTTGAATTTGAAAGTAACGGGATTATTGGCCAGCTTAATCCGGTGTTCTGGAGTTTTTGCGGCTTCATACCAGACGCAGCCACTTTTACAGTGGAACTAATACCTCAACTGGTTGAGCGCGTGAAACGTTATGAAATTCAGGCAGCGCTGCTGATACCTGCCTCGATTCTGTGTCATCAATCAGTTGGCCTTGCAGCCCGCGCAATCGAAGCCGCAGGAATTGCTACGATGACCCTTGCAGTTATCAAGGACATCACTGCAAGCGTTCGACCACCTCGTGCGGCTCTTTACAATGGCTGTCTTGGCAGCATTGCAGGCAATCCGGGCTGGCCCGAACACCAACGACGAATTCTCGATGAAGCCCTACGATTGATCGAGCCGATGGACCAAGCTGGCATTCGCAGGCTTTCTGTAAGTCTTGAAACCCAAGTACAACAAGAACGAGGCGAACGTTAACTGATGACCCGATATCGTCTTTTCGCATTCCCTATAACGGGAATAGTTGTCGTTATTGCTTATCTCTTACTTTGGCCTGTGCCGATTGAACCAGCATCGTGGACTCCACCGTCCGCTCCGGCGCCAGTGGGGGCTTACCAGCCAAACGATCGGCTGTCCCCGACTCAGCGACTTCCTCTTGGTGACGTCTTTGCGCCCGAAGATATTGCAATCGATTCAGCGGGCCGGATCTACACTGGAGTGGACGATGGCCAAATTATCAGACTTCAAGCCGATGGCAGCAATCCCGACCTTTTTGCGAGCACTGCGGGCCGCCCCCTTGGCCTTGTGTTTGATCGAGAAGGAAATCTAATAGTGGCCGACGCAGTGAAAGGTCTACTCTCAATTTCGCCAGAGGGTACAGTGAATGTACTGACCACATCAGCCGCTGGCGTTTCGTTTCGCTGCACGAATGATCTGGATGTTGCGGCAGACGGTCTGATCTATTTCACTGATGCCTCGAATCGTTTTCCGCTCTCAAACTACAAAGCTGACATACTGGAACATCAGCCTAATGGCCGATTTCTCGTCTACGATCCAAAAGAGAAGACCACCCGAGTTTTGATGGATAAACTTCATTTCGCAAATGGAGTTGCGGTTAGTCCAGACCAGCAGTTCGTTTTAGTAGCTGAAACGGGAAGGTATAAGATTCACCGGCTCTGGTTAGATGGTCCTCAAAAGGGTCAGAGCGAAGTATTCATCGAAAACCTGCCGGGTTTTCCTGATGGAATCTCTTCGAATGGGCGCGATAGATTCTGGCTTGCTTTGGTTACGCCGCGAGATAAAACACTCGACCGGCTCTTACCTCGACCATTTTTAAGGAAAGTTGTATTGCGCCTGCCGAGTATTCTTCAACCTGCTCCTAAGCGACATGGATTTGTCTTAGGACTCGATCTTGAGGGGAATGTTGTAGAGAGTCTTCAGGATGCTTCGAAGGAGTGCTATGCGCAAATTGCAAATGTCGTGGAACACGAGGGAGCGTTGTATTTCGGGAGTATCGGCGAGGCTACGATAGGCCGTTTGGCTCTTAGGTAACAGAAACCTTGTGATAATCTTTCGTCGCTTCAAAAAAGAACTTTCTTGTTTGTCTTCGGTTGCTGGCTGTTAGTTAGGACGACGGTGTAACCGTGTCCTGCTTAGCTAAACACCTACATGAACGAATGCGCAGTTAATTACGTTAAAGGAGATACTCCCATGCCAAGAAAATTGTGGTTACTTCTGTTAGCGGTAAGTTTGTTGTCTATGATTGGATTCCTCTCAATAGGACACAATTCATTCGCCAGCAAACCTGGTCATTGCCAGAGCTTGCCAGACGAAAACCAACTTAGAGCATTTCTTAATGCTGCCCCAGCCTCGGGCGGTACCGTTGGTGGACTCTTCAACGGCACGCGCATGTGGGGCGCAGTCGTCAATCGAAACGGCGAGGTATGCAGCTACGTAACCTCGACCGCTGACCCAACGCAGGTTTGGCCTGGTAGCCAGGCCATTGCGAAATCGAAAGCCTATACAGCCAATGCCTTTAGCCTCGATAGCTTGGCCCTTTCAACCGCTAGTTTGTATACCTTCACCCAACCAGGACATTCGCTTTGGAGTCTGGGCCAATCGAATCTCTTTGATACGAAAGCACTGGCGCCACCAAGTGGAGGAAGCGGCGGCAAGAATCAGATTGCGGCAGGTCTCATCTTCTTCGGTGGTGGCGTACCACTTTACAATTCAAGCGGCCAGATTATTGGCGGACTTGGCGTGAGCGGAGACACTTCATGCGCTGATCACGAAATTGCGAAACGCGTTCGAGATTTGGCTGGCTTGAATCCTCCGGGGGGTCCACTAGTAGATGACATTGTTTACTCTCCTCCGGACGCACCATCAGTTTTTGCCCATCCCAAGTGCGTGAACACTTTCCGGAACGGTGATTTCATCGGAAACGAAACACCAGCTAGCTATTAGGAAATCAATGGTGATTGATTGGTAACGAAGTCAGAAGTCAGAATTAAGAAGTCAGAATTTAGAGATAGGAACCAAAAGACTTCTGTCTTCTGACTTCTGACTTCTGGCTTCTTACTTCTTCACTGATGACTGCCCACATTCCAGACAAGCCCAGCCTCCGCACTGAAGCAATAGCCGGCATAACTACATTCTTCACGATGGCATATATCGTGATCGTTAATCCTTCAATACTTTCCACTGAAGGGACTGGCATGGCTTTTAGTGGTGTACTTACTGCTACCGTCCTGGTCTGCTTCTCAATGACGCTCTTTATGGGGCTTTATGCAAAGCTTCCCTTCGCCGTTGCCCCTGGCATGGGCATAAATGCATTCTTCACCTTTACTCTCATACTCACACAACAAATATGGTGGCAGACTGCCCTTGGGATCGTCTTTTGGGCCGGTGTGTTGTTTCTCTTGATATCAGCTACCCCGGTTCGCGAGATCATTGCCCAGGCAATTCCCTCTGAACTGAGAATAGGAGTAGCAGCCGGTATTGGTGTCTTCCTAACTTTCATTGGTCTGAAGAACGCTGGCTTCATAGCTTCTGACCCTGTAACTTTCGTGAAGTTAGGCGACCTTGGCATTCCCGCACTTTTGACTATTCTCGCAACTGGTGTTTCGACTTGGTTACTAACCCGAAGGAATCCGCTTGCGTTTCTTGCCGGAATTGTTTGTGCCACATTAATCGGTTGGCTGTTCGGCTTGGTCCAGACCCCGCCAAGTTTATTCAGTGCTCCAGATTTTGAAACGGTGTTCCTTAAGCTCGACATCTGGGGAGCCTTACAACTCTCGCTTCTACCTGCCATTATTGCGCTTGTCTTCACCGATCTTTTTGATTCGATTTCAACTTTTATCGGTGTTGCGCATGCCGCCGATCTACTCGACGAGAATGGTCAACCGAGAAATCTCAGGCAAGGGTTAATTGTCGATTCGGTAGCAACGCTGGGTTCAAGTCTAACTGGCACTTCCTCAGGAACTACATATATTGAAAGCGTAGCAGGAATAAACATGGGTGGTCGCACAGGACTGACCTCGGTCTTCACCGCGTTATGTTTTGTTCCTTGTTTATTCCTCGCGCCGCTGGCGGGAATGGTCCCACCATTCGCAACTGCATCAGTTCTAATCCTGGTAGGCGCAGCAATGTTTCGGAGTGTAAGCCAGGTATCCTTCGCCAGGATTGAGGTTGGTCTCCCAGCTTTTCTAACAATCATTCTGATTCCGCTGACATTCTCAATTACGCAAGGTATTCTCTGGGGATTTATCTCGCATGTAGGGATGTATCTGTTGGTAGGAAGGCGGCGCGATATACATCCAGTGATGTACGCGCTTGCGGTCGTTGCAATAGGTTTGCTTCTACTGGAGCATATGAGGTTTGAGTAGCCGCTTCATCATCTGTTCCTTTAATTTGTTCCGCGCTACAATGCCGTTATTATTAGTGGGCACACCAACGCGCCAACGATCATGATTGGAGAGAAAGCGGCAGATCTCATCACACAGTCGCAATGAAATCCAAAAACGAAAGCCCTTTGGTAGGCAAATCGGTTCCTCGCAAGGAGGGGCGCGATAAGGTTACTGGAGGCTCGCGTTACGTTGATGATCTTCAGTTTCCGGACATGCTATACGGCGCCACTATCCGCAGCCCAATTTCCAGAGGGCGAATACGGCGGGTCTCATTTGAAGGCGATGCGCCATGGGATGAGTTTACCGTTGTTAGTGCCAAAGATATTCCGGGTGAGAACTATGTAGCCCTATTGCTCAACGATCAACCTTACCTCGCTGATCAGATTGTGAATCATGCCGAAGAGCCGATACTACTCCTAGCCCATTCTGATAAGTACCTTCTCGAAAAGGCCCGACAATTAGTACGCATCGAATTCGAGGAACTGCCAGCAGTGTTTTCGCTGGATGATTCGCTTGCTCAGAAGGAACTCATTTGGGGCACAGACAATGTATTCAAAACATTCCTCGTTGAGAAGGGAGATATAGAGGATGCCTGGTCTAAAGCCGATTACATAATTGCGGGTGAGTATCGAACCGGCGCTCAGGAACAACTTTATATCGAGAATAATGGAGTGATCGCCATTGCTAATCCTGACGATGGTGTAACGGTTTGGGGATCGATGCAGTGTCCGTACTATGTTCACAAAGCTCTCGTAAAGCTTTTTGGCTTGCCTGAAGATAAGATCCGAGTGATTCAAACTGAGACGGGAGGCGGGTTTGGCGGCAAGGAGGAATATCCGTCGCTAATTGCTGGACACGCGGCACTATTGGCCTGGAAGTCCGGTAAGCCTGTAAAGCTTATATATGATCGTGCCGAGGATATGGTGGCAACTACGAAGCGTCACCCTTCACGAACACGTCACCGAACTGCTGTTACCAAAGATGGAAAACTTCTTGGCATGGAAATCGAGTTTGTGATAGATGGTGGAGCATATTGCACCTTATCACCCGTAGTGCTTTCTCGAGGTACCATTCACTCTGCCGGTCCATACTATTGCCCCAACGTTCGTATCCACAGCCGTGCCGTTGCCACGAATTATCCACCACAAGGAGCGTTTCGTGGTTTTGGTGCACCGCAAAGCATCTTTGCGCTTGAACGACAGATGGACAAAGTTGCTTCCAGTCTAGGATTAACTCCAGAAGAGTTTCGCCGACGTAATTTCATTCAGCAGGGTAAGACGACTGCTACGAGTCAAGTGATTCACGAGCAGGTTCAGATGGGCCAACTGCTCGACCGCGCTTTGGAATTGAGCCAGTACCACGCCAAGCGGGAAAGGTTTGCGCTCGAGAATGCACAGTGCAAACAGAAGCGTGGGATTGGCTTTGCTTCATTTATGCATGGTGCAGGATTCACAGGCTCAGGCGAGGTCTATCTTCAGTCGGTGGTGGGTGCGGAAGCGACCGCGGACGGTAGTGTTCGCATCCTCACTGCCAGCACGGAGATCGGACAGGGAACAAATACAATCTTTTCTCAAATTGCTGCCGAAGCTCTCGGACTCCCTGATCACATGATCGAAATTACGCAACCCGACACAGGGAATGTCCCAAATAGCGGGCCAACAGTTGCCTCTCGCACCTGCATGGTGGTTGGCAAACTTGTCGAATCGGCTGTGCTGGGACTTAAGCAAACGCTCCTTGGTAGCGGTCTATTGCGCGAAGAGTACAGTCCAGAGGACTTTGCTCGGGCATGCCGCTCATACAATGAGAAGCTTGGACCATTAAGATCTTTTAGTAAGTACCAACCGCCACCGGGGATCAAATGGGATGACGACAAATACCGTGGTGACGCCTACGGAGCTTATGCATGGGCCGTGTACGTAGCGGAAGTTTCCGTCAACTCCCTTACTTATCAAGCACGTGTCGAGGACTTTGTAGCAGTACAGGAAGTGGGCCGGGTTATCAATCCAATATTGGCCGCTGGTCAGATCGAAGGTGGTGTAGCTCAGGGCATTGGCTTCACACTTTATGAAGATGTGGTGTGGCAGAACGGTCGTATGGCGAACGCCCAGATGACCAACTACATCATTCCCACCGCCGCTGACATTCCTCCAATTAGAGTGTACTTCGAAGAGAATCCTTATCCTTATGGACCGGCTGGGGCCAAAGGTATAGGCGAGCTACCAATGGACGGTGCTGCACCCGCAATCATTAGTGCAATCGAGAATGCCATCGGAGTGAGTCTGTGTCACGTTCCGTTGATGCCCGAACATCTTATGGAGGCGCTGGAAAGCACAACGGCATCGTGAGCGAAACGCTTGTAAAAATAACTATCAATTGCAATGTCAATGGGGATCCCGTGACGCTTGACTCCTACCCAATGGAGCGTTTGCTGGATGTGCTGCGCACGCAGCTTGGTATGACTGGAACAAAGGAAGGTTGTGGCGAAGGTGAGTGCGGAGCCTGCTCGGTCTTAATTGATGGCGAACTCGTGAACAGTTGTCTCGTGCCAGTGGCGCAAGTTGAGGGTACTTCGCTTCGCACAATCGAAGGAGTGGCCAATCAGGATCAGTTGCATGCAGTACAACAGGCTTTCATCGAGTGTGGTGGGGCTCAATGCGGCATATGTACTCCGGGGATGGTACTTGCGGCTATTAATCTTTTGGAGCGGAATGAGAATCCAACTGAGGCAGATATTCGAACTGGACTTGCCGGAAATCTTTGTCGCTGTACTGGTTACATGAAGATTTTTGACGCCGTCGTCCGCGCCTGTCAAAGGATGAAGGATGAAGGATGAGGCGAAAGGATGAAGGGCGAACGGATTCATTTACCATTGGTATTTTTCATTGCTTTTTGCTCGCTAGTCAAAAATGAAAAATGAAAAATTATGAAAAAATAGAAAATGGAAAATGATAATGTCTTCATCCTTCATCCCTCCTCTCCGCCGGCCTCAATCCGTTTGCAGTGTTTGCAAAGGCTGCGATTTCGCGGTTGTTCAGCTGACAAAAACAACTTTCCTCCGGGACCTTTCTGTTTAATCCTACTGATAGTTAATCCACAAAATGTTCTGTAGTCTCGTTCGTTAACAAGGTGATAGGTACTACCACCAGATCTCATTGCATAAGGCGCCATTAAAAAACCGTCCTCTTTCAAAACAGTCGATAAACACAAGCGTACGCGCTAAACAAAGTCAGATTGTCCTAATTGGGAGATGAGGACTAAGGTGTCTAGCTCGATGAGTTAGTTAGATGACCAAGATTGGTGAGAGGTTTACTAGGAACTCGTGTTAGTTCGACGTCATTCAGTTCTGAAGCACACTGCCGGTTGAGACCGGAAGCTAAGTTCAGGAGTGAGCAGGAGAGAAGAAATTAACGTAGCTTCAGCGTATTTCGATCCTCAAAGAAGCTGGACCATGCGTTACCATTACTATCCACCAAGCTCGGAACGTTCTTGATCGTGAAGTCAGCGATCTTCACGCCTCCTTCGACCTGCTTCCAGGTCAACGGCATAGAAACTGTAGCATTGGGTTTGGCGCGCGCAGTGAAGACTGCGGCAAGACTCTTCCCACGAGCGTTTTGCATCCAGTCAACATAAACTTGATCCGGCTTTCGTTTGGATATTGTTCGCTCGACTGTAGCGATTTCGGGTGTGCGGCGGGCGATTTCAGTAGCTAGCAGTCGCGCAAAATCGGCAACTTTATCGTACTCGTTCGTAGCCTTGAGAGGGATGTAGATATGCATTCCTGACGAGCCGGAAGTCTTTGGGTATGCGCTGAAACCTAATTCGTCGAAGAGACTCTTAGCAATTAGAGCCACCTGGATAACGTTTTCCCAGGGCGCCCGCTTCGGATCCAGATCGATTGCAATCCAATCCGGCTTGGTGAGTTTTTTGATGGTTGAATGCCACGGATGCTGTTCGATGGTCCCGAGATTTACAAAGTGCAACAACGACGCCAATTTTGTGTAGACCGCATAATCGAGTTCACGCCCATCAAGATTCTCCAGCCGTATAGATTTGATAAATGCAGGCGCGCTTTCAAGGTCCTGCTGAAAGAACATGGGGGCTTTGATCCCTCGAGGCCAGCGCTGCAGGATTGCCGGTCGATCTTTGAGAAATGGCATGATGTAAGAGCCTACGCGAATGTAATAGCAGAGGAGATCGAATTTCGTAATCCTTTCATCAGGCCAATAGATGCGCTCAAGATGGGTGAAAGAAACCTGCTCTCCATCCACCTGCAAAATCAATCCACCACTAGGTCTCCTGAGCGAAAGAAAGTCCTCAACAGAGGTTTTGGGTCCTTGCTTCTGGGCGGTGCGCTTCACGCTGCGCTTCTTTGTTGTGGCTTGCTTCCTGGCTGTCATTCGCTTAAACCGAGTTCGAGACTTTTTAAGATTGGATCTACAATCACCTGAACGAGAGCTCCATTAAGTTCTCACAAGATCTTTTCGATCACAAATAGCTAAAGAGTGACTATTACACTAGATGAAAGTCTGTATTCTTAATACCCCGGCTTCTGTTGACGAACGGCCACTCAGTTTAACCGAGGTCCCAGATCCTCAGCCGTTAAAAGATGAGTTGCTTGTCAGAATCAATGCCTGCGGTATTTGCCGGACCGATCTGCACGTGGTTGAAGGTGATCTTCCGGTGCGTCGTGCGCCCGTTATACCTGGTCATCAGATTGTCGGCAACGTTGTAAGTCTTGGTGAGGGGGTTCAAGGCATTCAGATCGGAGAACGGGTTGGAATCGCGTGGTTACATCACACCTGTGGGGCGTGCCGTTTTTGTAAATCAGGGCGAGAGAACCTTTGCGAGTTTGCAGAGTTCACTGGCTGGACCGTCAACGGCGGATATGCAGACCATGTGATTGCATCATCGCAGTTCGTTTATCCAATCCCAGACAACTTCTCAGATCTCGAAGCAGCCCCTCTGCTATGTGCTGGAATAATCGGCTACAGGGCTTTAAGGTTGACCGGAATTAACCAATCGCGATGGTCAGGAACTCGATTAGGTATCTACGGTTTTGGGGCTGCCGGCCATGTTGCCATTCAAGTGGCTCGCTCTCGCGGTGCGGAAGTTTATGTATGTACTCGTGATCGAAAAAGACATCAGGCGCTGGCGTTAGAATTGGGCGCTGCCTGGGTTGGCGATGCGGTGGAGGAACCGCCCGTTAAGCTTGACGCCTCAATAATTTTTGCGCCGGCTGGAGAAATCGTACCGGCAGCTCTGAAAGCTTTAGAACGGGGTGGCGTTCTGGTACTTGGAGGGATTCATATGAGCCCTATCCCCCAGCTTGAATATTCTTTGATCTATGGCGAACGGGTCTTACGGAGTGTTGCAAATAACACTCGGGAGGATGGGCGAGACTTCCTCGTTGAAGCGGCAAGTGTTCCGGTAAGGACGCACATCGAAACCTTTCCGCTCGCGCAGGCCAATGAAGCGCTGATAGCTCTAAAGCACGATGCTATTCGCGGTGCTGGAGTGCTGATAATCAGGTAGTTGCCATCTTTGGCCGGGATGAAGTCGAATTTGCCGCGGCTGGATCCAGCGGCACATAGTACAGAATACGATTACAGTTGTCACAAGTGACAACTTCCTCACCCCGACGAACCTCAGCCATCATCTGTGGCCGCAGAGCCATAAAGCAAGCCATGCATGCGCCACCGCGAGCCTCAGCAACGGCAATCCCGTCACGAATCCGCGCGCTGATGCGCGAGTAAAGTAGGCTCGTAGCTTTCGGTAATGCATTGAACACGCGATCGCGTTCGGCACGGGCTGCCTCGAGTTCTTCAGTTCGCGCCTGTGTATCGTCATCAAAAGCCTGCAGACGAGCTTCTCGATCTGAATTTAGGGTGGCGATCTCATCAGCGCGTTCACTGAGGGAAGCCTCTGATTGCTCGAAGACCTCCATCTGCTCGAGAACCTGAGTTTCAAGTGCTGAAATCTGTTTTCGAGCTGCATCTGCCTCACGAATTGCGGCTGTGTATTCCTCCGGTCTCTTTGAAGACATCAGGTTACGCTCAGCTCGATCTGCTCGTGAACGTTGCTCTCCTATCTCAGCTTCGAGTCGAACCCGCTCGTGTCGAGACTCATCCCTGCGGTTTTCCAAAGCCTTAATTTCAAAAGCGCGCTGATCGAACTCTTTTTCGATCTCAGCGCGCCTTTGGGGTGTGGCCTCTAGTTCTGCTTGTAACTTTTTTATGCTCGTGTCGAGATTCTGTAAAGCGACTAACTGCTGCAATTCCGCTTTCACTCTTTTATTATCTCCTCAAAAGACAAGGACTATTTTTGATAGTGGCAATCATCGGAAGGATTATCAGGTATGTACGGCGTGGTACGCAAGCGCAGGAGCTGATGTAGCTGGTAATTGGGGA
>CAZNPP010000053.1:0-17777 GCA_964574785.1 uncultured Chloracidobacterium sp.
GAAAAGCCACCACAACAAAAACCTAACGGCACCACACTCGCAAGAGTGTGAGATTCACGAAAGTGAGTTGTGTGCTGACCGGAGATTGGCTGACCGCCAGTTGATCCTCGGGATACAAATCGGCAGCTTCTGTGTGTACATGCCGGAGCTGCCACCCTATAAAAAGCTTCGGCAATTTATAGGACAAACGGATTGCGCTACTACCAGCTTGCTGATAGTAGCGCATTTCGTTTTTGGGTCTTAGGTCTTGGGTCTGGGTCTTTGGCCTTTGATTTTGGCTCGTGGTTTTCGGACCTTGGACTTTAACGTTCTGGCAAATTCGACAAAAATTCGCCGCGCTCGTATTTCTAATCCTGTGCTGAAATCGCTATCTTAAGAGAAGCTTTCGCTGGGGTCTTTGCCTTTGGCTCAACTCAATGTCCCTGAGTCGAAGACCAGATGCAGAACTCGAGGCCAGGCCAAAATCCCGAGACCGAAGACCTAAGATCCAAGCCAAGCGTATGAAGCCACGGATTGTCTGGTTGCTACTCTGTGCGATTTGGGGTTCCACCTGGCTGTTCATTAAGCTCGGTCTTGACGATCTACCGCCGCTTAGCTTCGCAGGTATTAGGTTTGTCATAGCGGCGACGTTATTGTTCTCGATAATTGGCGCGCGGCGTCTTCCTCTTCCCCGAACCCAAAGCGACTGGATACTTCTCCTAACTACGGGGCTACTTGCTTTCAGCATTAACTACGGACTCATATTCTGGGGAGAACAATACATCTCTTCAGGACTGGCAGCCCTACTGCAGGCCACGATTCCGGCATTCGGGCTTATCATTGCTCACCTTTACCTCCCCGCCGAACCAATGAAGCCAATCAAGCTTTTCGGCACAGTAATGGGCATTATTGGTGTTGGAGTAATTTTTTCCAATCAGTTGAGTGTCGCCGGCCCTCGGGCTCTTGCTGGAAGTGTCGCGCTGGTGTTGAGTTCAATCTGCGTCGCTTATGCGAATGTGCTGGTTAAGGCAAGAGCGAGGCACTTCGACCCAACACTCCTTGCAGGTTGGCAGATGCTGTTTGGTTTTGTTCCTCTATTACTACTTGGGTTTGTCCTAGAGGGCAACCCTCTTAAATTTCGCTGGACACCGATGGCCGTCGTTTCCCTGCTCTATCTATCGATTGTAGGTTCTGTGGTTGCGTTTGTTCTCTACTACTGGTTGGTGCGACAGATGGACGTTACGAAGACGATGTTGATTGCGCTGATTACTCCAGTTGTCGCAGTCGTTCTAGGCATGCTGGTGCTAAATGAGGAAATAACCTGGCGAACGCTAGCGGGCGGGGGAATGATAATTTCAGGGATTGGGCTGATTGTCATCCGCGGAGGTCCAAAGTCCAACGTCCAAGGTCCAAAGTCCAACGTCCAAAGTCTAACGTCCAAAGTTGGTTGACCTTTGAACATTGGACCTTGGACCTTGGACTTTGGACTTTGGACTTTGGACTTTGGACTTATTTATCCGTACTTCCGAATCAACCCTCGGACAACTCCCTGTATCTGGATTCGCCCTGGTGTTCTTATGAATATGGGTTTGAACTGAGGATTTGCTGGCTCAAGCCGAATAAAATCTGACTCACGAAAGAACTTCTTCACGGTCGCATAGTTTCCATCGATTAAGGCAACTACCATCTCCCCGTTCTGGGCCACTTTTTGCGCTGAAACTACGATGATGTCTCCATCTTGAATGTTTTCTTCAATCATGGAGTTCCCCCGAACTCTCAAAGCAAAACTTCGCCCGCGTCCAATCATATCTGGTGGAACAGTTACAGTATCTTGAGTAAGGATTGCTTCAATTGGTTGACCTGCTGCTACCGTACCTAACAACGGAATATCGTATCGTTCGCTGGTAATGTCTTGTGGAAGAACCTCAATCCCTCTACTGACATTAGGTGTGCGTTTGATCAATCCCTCACGCTCGAGGGCAGAGAGGATGCTGTGCACGCTTGCCGACGACGACATCTGAAACTGCTTCCCAATTTCGGCAATTGTTGGAGGTTGATTATTCACCTCGATGAAGCGGCAGATAAATTCGTAAACTTGGCGTTGTCGTCGTGTGATTGGCATAAATGGTTTTTGGTCTTTGGTCTTTGGTGTCCTTTGGTGTCCTTTGGTCTTTGGTTTTTCGTCTTTTGACTTTTGACTTTTGACTTTGACTTTTGGTTTTCGGTTCTTCGGTCTTTTCGTTAGATTGTTTTCGTTTTGGTTTTCGTTCGACTTTGGACTTTGGATTTTGGACTTTGGACTTATTCGTGCTTGCTTTAATTTTTTACCTATGATAGATTTTCGCTAACTAGCGAAGATGTAGCGAATATTAGCGAAATATGAATAAGCGGTCAAGTTATTTTAATTGAGCGTCTATTCGACACAATTCAACGCTTCATTGACTTAGGTCGTGGTGCTTTCTGCTCTTAGGCCAAATCGGTTAAAGGTTTAGCAAAAGGCAAGAACCAAAGGCCAAAAGCCCAAGGCCAAAAACCTAACGACTTATCTTTTTTAGGTCCGCGACGAAGCGACTGAATTCGAGCCGTCGGGTCTCTTCATCCGGCGCTCTCAAGATTGAAGACGGATGTACGGTGGCTATTACTAAAGGAGCAAGAGAGGACTCAATAAATTCCCCTCGTTGTTTTGTTACACGGAACTTTGGTCCGAGCATGGCCTGGGCCGCTGTCGCCCCAAGGAGGACAATGATTTCAGGTTTTATCAATGCGATTTCAGCTTTAAGCCATGGTTGACAGGCGGCAATCTCCTGCACATTAGGCTTTTTGTGGATGCGCCGTTTTCCACGTGGCTCCCATTTGAAGTGTTTGACAACATTAGTGACATAAGTCTGAGAGCGATCGATTCCGGCCTCTTCGAGTGCGGCATCAAGCAGCCGTCCGGCGGGACCGACAAAAGGCTTACCAGTGAGGTCTTCTTCATGTCCTGGTTGTTCCCCAATGAACATGATACGAGCCCGCCGGCGACCTTCCCCAAAGACAGTTTGCGTACCACGCATCCATAGATCGCAAGCCTTACAGTCAGCGGCAGCTGCTTGTAACCCCCTTAGCGTAGGTTGTTTAGGAATTAGGTCTTCGGCCTTTGGTTGTAGGTCCTGGGAATTGGGTCTTTGGTCTTTGGCCTTGGGTCTTTGATCTTTGGGCTTTGAATCTTCAGTCATGAGCTTTTGCCTCTTGGGCCTTGGGACTTCGGCCTTTGCGGACTTTAGTTGGGGAACAGCAATGCTGATTGAAGGAACGGAAAACGACACTAGAAGAATTCTGGGAGTGAAGGGATCGAGATCAAGATAAGGCAAACGATTAAAAGATCAAAATCGATCTTTAGGTCTTAGGCTTTTGGCCTTGGGTCTCTGCCTGACCCTACGACGTATCCGAAAGACCAAAGGCCAAAAACCAAAGACCCAAGACCAAAGTTATGCAATCATCTGTTTTAAATGCATTATTCAAACTTCGTGACAAACGCCCCGTAGAAGTACTCTCAACTGGGATCGATCAAATCGATTCGCTTACAGGTGGATTGCCACGTGGAGCCATAACTGAGGTTTTTGGACCAGCCTCCTCCGGTCGAACAAGTTTCTTGTTCTCTACCCTCGCTTATGCCACCACTGGCGATGAGATTTGTGCATTAGTTGATACTAACGATTCGTTTGATCCCCTTTCAGCCGCTGCAGCGGGCTTGTCATTGCAACAACTGCTCTGGATCCGCTGTGCCGCAAATATCGAGCACGCCTTTAAAGCCACCGATCTGATTTTACAAGGCGGTGGCTTCGGACTTGTGGTGTTGGATATTAGCGATGTGCCATTAAAAGAGGCTCGCCGAATAATCTCCTCCTGGTGGTATCGTTTTCGCCGCGTTGTGGAAAATAAGCCCACAGCTTTTGTGGTTCTTGCTCCGGACTCGTGTGTTCGTTCCTGCTCCTCACTAACTTTGGAGCTTAAAAACAAAGGTGGAATATGGACCACGACTCGACAACTCTCATCAGAACCGCAACCCCTTTCTCAAAAAGCGTTTCGCATATCATCCCCCTCAGAACGTCAGCAACAGAAGCTTGCTTTACCAACTAGTTCAGTCCTTCTGAAAGCTATGAATTTTCATGTGACAAAGCGAAGACCACTAAATTCGCATGAACAGGAGTGTGGGTTCAAGGCAGTCCAAAGTCCAATGTCCAAAGTCCAATGTCCAATGTCCAATGTCCAAAGTCTTTGCTCTTAACCTTTTTGACGTCTGACTTTGGACTTTGGACATTGGACTTTAGACATTGGACTTGGACTTTTTGGACTTTGGAGTTTGGACAATGTTTATCTGTCTTCACAGTCAGAACCTTGCTGCTGGGGTGTCGCTGTCGGACTTTGCCTATTCGTTTTCACCCTTGGTGGAAAAAACTGCTGATGACACAGTAGTTATCGATGTTGAAGGCTGCGATCTCCTCTTCGGATCACCTTATCAATTGGCTAACGAAGTCACTACTCGCGCTCTCCTTTCGAAAGAAGCCGGAGGACTGGGAAGCAAAATCAATGTTGCCCTTGCCGGAAATCCCGATGCAGCTATTTATGCAGCATGGTTTTTTGAAGGAATCACTTTTATCTCTCCTGGAGAAGAACTTACTTGCCTGGGTGATTTGTCAATCGAAGTCCTAGTAAGTCCAAAGTCCAAAGTCCAAAGTCCAAAGTCGAAGAACCCAAAGTCTACTTTGGACTTTGGACTTTGGACTTTGGACTTACATTTGGACTTTGGATTTTGGACTTTGGACTTTCTGGAGACGATGAGACTTTGGGGCATAAAAACCTTTCGCGATTTTGCGGACTTGCCCACTACGGGAGTTTCTGAACGCTTGGGTCAACTGGGAGTCGAACTCCAACAACTTGCCCGCGGCAAAAAAGAGCGGCAATTAAAACTGCGGCAACCAGCTCCCGTATTCGAAAGCTCATTAATACTTGATTATCCGCTTCGAGAACTCGAGCCACTGTCTTTCATTCTTGCCCGACTTCTTAATCAACTCTGTGCCAATTTGGAGGGATACGCACTCGCAACTAACGAACTTAGGCTGTTGTTAAAGCTGGAGCATGGAACCTTACACGAACGCAAGCTCACTCTTCCAACGCCGTCGCGCGATCACAAAATTTTTCTGAAATTGCTGCTGCTTGATATTGAAATGCATTCTCCGCAGTCAGCAGTTGTCGCGGTGTCAATTGCTTGTGAGCCTGTGAAGCCGCGCGTTATCCAATCAGGTTTGTTTATTCCGTTGGCGCCCGAGCCTCAGAAGTTAGAGTTGACGTTGGCTCGAATAGCGAAACTCGTGGGTGCTGAGAACATTGGCTCACCTGAATTGATAAATACGCACCGCCCCGACGCCTTTCGCTTAAAGAGATTTTGCGTCCCTGTGTCGCAGCGTCTCCGTGTGTCCTCCAGTCCCCCCGACCCACTATCCTCCATCCTTGGCTTCCGAGTATTCAGACCACCACTGCGGGCAATGGTTGAAGCGGCACGTGGATACCCGTCCCAAATAAGCGCTTGGGGAAGGAACGCGAGTGTCCATGGAAAGGTAGTACAGCTTGCGGGACCTTGGCGAACAACTGGGAACTGGTGGCGGAATGACAGGTGGGCCAGGGATGAATGGGATGTGGCGGTGGCAGGCCGTTCGCAAATGGAAGTGTTTTATCGCATCTATCGAAATTTGAGTGAAGGCAGTTGGTTTGTCGAAGGGGTCTATGATTAAAGTCCAAGGTCCAATGTCCAAAGTCCAAGGTCCAAGGTCCAGAGTCTTTTGAGTCCTTTAGTTGAGATCTAACCTTTAAACTTGGAGCTTGGACTTTGGGGCTTGGACTTTGGACGTTGGACCTTGGACTTTGGAAGTTGGACCTTGGACCTTGGACCTTGAACCTTGGACCTTGAACCTTGGACTTTGGACTTAAGATGTATATCGAACTACATGTGCGGTCGGCATTCAGTTTCCTCGAAGGCGCTGCGACACCTGAAGAGTTAGTGGCTGCGTGTCTTAAGCTTGAGATGCCAGCAATGGCCTTGCTGGACCGTGATGGTGTGTATGGCTCTCCTCGTTTTCACTTTGCCGCAAAGAAAAATGGCATAAAGGCACATATAGGCGCAGAAATTAGTGTGCGCTGGCCTTCTGAGACGGAGGGACACGGGACACAGCAATACGGGGATACGAGGACCAACTCGCGTCGCCGTGGCTCCGTGTCTCAACTTCGTCATGTCACCTTCTCTCTCCCCCTGCTGGTTCTTAATAGAACCGGGTATCAGAATCTCTGCAGGCTAACCACGCTGATGAAGTTGCGTGCACCTAAACACGCGTCTCCCGGTGAATGTGCCGTCACTCCTGATGAATTAGCCGCACACGCGAAAGGCTTGATCTGTTTGACAGGCAGAGAAATTGCGGATTTCAAATTGCGAATTGCGGATTTATCGAGTGATTTATCAAAAGAGCATTTCAATCCAGAATCTCGCAATTCGCAATTCGCAATCAGAAATCCGCAATCAGAAATCCGCAATCGACAATCCTATTACCACTGGCTGGTGGACGTTTTTGGTAAACAAAATGTCTATGTCGAATTGCAGCGCCACTTCAACCGTGATGAAGAGATATGTAACCAGGCAATGGTTGAAATTGCTCAACGTTTGAAACTCCCATTACTTGCCACCAACGGTGTTCACCATGCCACACCCGCCCAACGCGAAGTAGCCGACGTCTTTACTTGCATTCGTAATCATGTGCGCCTTGAGAATGCCGGTCGCTTGTTAGCTCAAAACTCTGAACGTTTTCTAAAGCCACCGAAAGAGATCGCCAAACTGTTTGCTGACCTTCCTGAAGCAGTTGCCAATACTCTCGACCTGTCAAATCGGCTCGAGTTTACTCTGGAAGACTTAGGGTACGAGTTTCCAAGGTATCCCGTTCCACCCGGAGAGACGATGGCCTCTTTCCTCCGCAAACGAACAGATGAAGGAGCGCGACTGCGTTATACCGGTCGCAACGGCATAACGCCTTACGAACGGGCGCGTCCTCAAATCGATCGCGAGTTAGCTCTGATCGAGAAGCTCAAACTTGAAGGTTACTTCCTGATCGTCTGGGACATCATTCAGTTTTGTAAGCGTGAAGGAATTCTGGTCCAAGGACGTGGCTCAGCAGCCAATAGTGCTGTGTGCTACTCACTGGGCATCACTGCCATCGACCCAGTGGGCATGGAACTTCTGTTTGAACGTTTTCTTTCAGAGGAACGCGGTGAATGGCCCGACATCGATCTGGATCTGCCCAGCGGCGATCAACGCGAACGTGCCATTCAGTATGTCTACCAGCACTACGGCAAACTTGGCGCGGCTATGACGGCAAACGTCATCACCTACCGCGGACGCTCGGCAGCACGAGAGGTTGGAAAGGTGCTCGGGTTTGATGATGAAACATTGGGAAGACTGGCAGGATTAGTCCACACCTGGGAATGGAAAGATCCGAAAGATTCAACCGCGCGTCAGTTTCGCGAAGCTGGTCTTGATTTGCGCGATCCAAAAATAAAGAAATTCTTCCAACTTTATCAGGCGGTGCAGGATTTACCACGGCACCTGGGCCAGCATTCCGGCGGTATGGTTATCTGCCAGGGACAACTCGATTCAGTAGTTCCACTTGAACCAGCAACAATGCCTGGCCGCGTCGTGGTTCAGTGGGACAAAGAAGACTGCGCCGACCTGGGACTGATCAAAGTAGATCTTCTGGGTCTCGGGATGATGGCAGTGCTCGAAGAATCGATTCAGTTGATCCGAGATGATTACGGCGAAGAAGTAGATCTGGCGCATCTTCCTCAGAATGATCCGGCGGTTTACGAAGCACTCCAGAAAGCTGACACCATCGGAATGTTTCAAGTTGAGAGCCGAGCACAGATGTCGTGTTTACCACGACTGCGACCGCAAAACTTTTATGACATCGTAGTCCAAGTCGCAATTATCAGACCTGGCCCAATAGTCGGGAACATGGTCCATCCTTACTTGAAACGGCGACAAGGTCGGGAGCGGATCATATATCCACACCCGTCACTCGAGCCAGTATTAAAGCGGACTTTGGGAGTGCCATTATTTCAGGAGCAGTTGTTAAAGATGGCAATGATCTGTGCCGGTTTTTCGGGTGGCGAAGCAGAAGAGCTGCGTCGCGCATTTGGTTTCAAGCGTTCAGAAGCGCGCATGAAAGAGATCGAGGTAAAACTGCGACGTGGCATGGAAAGAAATGAAATTAGAGGGAAAGCTCAGGATGAAATCGTGCAATCAATTACATCGTTTGCGCTCTATGGTTTTCCTGAATCACACGCAGCAAGTTTTGCATTGATTGCTTATGCCAGCGCCTATCTCAAATGTCACTACCTGGCAGCGTTTACAGCGGCTATTTTGAACAATCAACCGATGGGGTTTTATCAACCATTCACGATTATCAAAGATGCGCAACGTCACGGTTTGAAGGTGCGACCAGTAGATGTGATGCGCTCAGAATGGTTGTGCACGTTGGAGGGAGGAGAGACGAGGGTAGACGGAGACGCGGTGACGCGACGAGCCGCGGGGACACAGGGATGTGGTGATACGGAGACCACCGCGCCACCGGTCTTACGACTAGGGCTTCGTTATGTAAAAGGTTTGCGAGAGGAAGCAGGACGGGCCATTGTGCGCGAGCGAGAGAAGGGGCTATTTGTCGGAATTGATGATCTACGCAGACGTGTACCTGAACTCAGAAAAGATGAATTAAGAAAGCTTGCTTCGATTGGAGCGTTGAATTTCATACAAAGTCCAAAGTCCAATATCCAATGTCCAATGTCGAAAGAAAATCCAAAGTCGACTTTGGATCCTTCTTCGACTTTGGACTTTGGACATTGGACTTTGGACAAGGTTACTCGGCGGGATGCATTGTGGCAAGTCGAACGTGTGGTTAGACCGGCAGGGCCTTTATTTGAAGAGCTTCATGAACGAGATGGAAACTCACCATTGACGCAGATGACTTTAGCGGAAAGGCTTGATGCGGATTTTCGTGGTACGGGGTTGACGATTGGCCGGCATCCAGTGGCCCAATATCGAGCCGAATTGAATAAGCTTGGAATTCTACATGCGCGTGACCTGCAGACGTTGCGCAATGGTTTGCGGGTCCGTGTGGCCGGTTGGGTGATTGTGCGCCAGCGGCCTGGTACTGCTAAAGGATTTATGTTTTTAAGTCTGGAAGATGAAACGGGAGTGGCAAACATCATCGTTACGCCGCAGCTTTTTGAAAAGAACCGCAGAACGCTGGTGGACCATCCCTTTTTATTGATTGAGGGAGTACTGCAAAATCAAGACAATGTTATTTCAGTGAAGGCTAGACGAGTGAAGCCACTACATTTCAAGTTAACGGCGGTGTCTTCACACGATTTTCGGTGAAGGTGGACCGGGTGGACCATTGGACGAATTGGACCTATTCGACCTATAGGACCTATTGGCTCCTTAAGGCTTTCAACGCCCTAAGCGTGTACTGACGCGTCATCTGTTTACGCCAGTTCATAACAAAATCTGTATTGTCCAGCGGCCGCGCTTTAATGTAAGCCGCCTCGGCTGCTGCCTCTAAATGCTCCTCATTAAGCCTCTTACCCGCTAACGCATCTCCCGCCTCTTTTACCTCGATTGGCGCCGGTGCTATCCCACCGAGTACTACTTTTGCAGCAGTTACGGTACCCGTCGTGTCGAATTCCGCCCAAGCAGCAACTCCAAGTACCGGAAAATCGAATGCGCCCCGGCGTCGCAGCTTCTGATATGACGCTCGCCAACCATTTATTGGCGGTAGATGAATGTCGACAAGCAGCTCTTCAGACCGCTTCCTCAGATAGTCGATCCCATCGTCGTTGTAGATTCCGGCGGCATCAACAATGCGCTCGCCAAGAGTTGAGACGAGTCGTAAACGAGCTCCGATCGCCACCATTAGCGGTACAAGATCAGAAGATTGAACGGCCCAACACTTCGCGCTTCCTGGCGCTACCCAGCAGATGTCACCATCCTTCTTCAGGCAAAAGTTAATGCCTTTGCGCCATTCGTAATTCTGATTGTAATAATTGCAGCGCGTATCCAGCAGAAGGTTACCACCAATAGTTCCCATGTTTCGCAGGATAGGAGTTGAGATAAGCCGCGCCGCCTGAGCAACAGCAGGATAGTCACGATTGATTAAGGGATGTTCACAGATTTCGGTCAGAGTTACAGAAGCGCCAATCCTGATCCCGGTTTTTCCTTCGCCAGAGATCTGGTTAAGTTCAGGTAGCCGGATTACGGAGATGACGGTGCGGGGTGTCTGCTGCCGGCGCTTCATATTTGGATAGAGATCGGTACCACCAGCTACAAACTGGCCTTCTGGGCCAGCATCAGCCATCATTCTTACCGCAGTCGCGATATCCCGCGGCATGCGATAAGTAAATTTTGGGAGTCTCATCATAAGATCAGTAAGTTATGATGCGTTTGATTCGAGCTTTTCGATACGCCTGTCAAAGTAATGAAGCTCCCCACGGATCTCAAGAATGCTTTTGTTTAACGCATCGATGTAACTAGTGGCTTTTCGCAATCCATCATCTAGCTCGATTCGAAGTTTCTCAAAGCCCGTTTGCATCTCGTTCCGTAGTTCCGCGATCTCCCTCAAAGCCCGTTCCCAGATTGGTTTTGTGTCGTATTGCCTTGCTTCCAGTTTCTCCAACCTGGTTTCCATGTGGTCCAGCCTTATTTCGACGTTGCCCAGCCGTGTCTCAACGCTTGCTAGCCTTATTTCGACGTTGTCCAGCCTTGTCTCAACGCTTGCTAACCTTGTTTCGACGTTGTCCAGCCTTGTCTCAACGCTTGCTAACCTTGTTTCGACGTTGTCCAGCCTTGTCTCGACATTAGCTAGTCTTAGTTCAACGCTTTCAAGCCTTGCATCGACGCTTTTGAGGCTTGAGTCCAGGGCATCAAACCGAGCAAACACTCTCTCCTCAAACGACCTGCCGTTCATCCGTGCCGTTTTGTCTTCGCTCATTTCCGCCTCCTCTTTCACTTAGGTGAGATAATTGAAAGCCTCTGCGAAATTATACGGCCTCGCTCCAGTCGGGGTTGCTCGAATCGCACATACTCAGGTGTTTTCGCCAACAAATAGGGCAAATCGCTATCAAGAATGCACGGCGACGCGTGGCATCTCTTTGCCATCTCCACCTTCTGCCGGCGTCAACACACGCAACGGCTGCGGCCATTCAACCGCAGGAACACTGTCTGGTCCATATCGACCATCTCTACCTTTACTCTTTTCACGCAATGCCTTCAAAACTTTCTCAGGCGTGATCGGCACTTCATCAACTCGCACGCCCACAGCATCGTACACAGCGTTTGCCACAGCAGGCGGAACTGGCAGCAATGGTCCCTGCCCTACCTCTTTAGCCCCAAATGGCCCATTGGGATCTGCATCTTCAATTAAGTAAGTCTTGACGTCACACATTTCCAACGTCGTTGGACTCTTGTATTCAAGCATCGAAGGAAACTTGTGAACAACATTCCGATTCGTACGGTATGCCATCTCTTCCATCAAAATCTCGCCCAAACCCATGTAAACGCTACCCTCGACTTGCCCCATCACCAGAACAGGATTTATCGATTGCCCAATGTCGTGTGCTATCCAAATGCGCTCCACAATTACAATTCCAGTTTTGGGATCTACATCAACCTCAGCGATCGCAGCCGAATAGCTGTATGCTGGTGAAGGTCCAACACCGGCGCCCTTGTACTTTCCCGGAGAAGGCGGCGGCGAGTATGAACCCACAGTGCCAATCGTGCCGAACTTTGATTCAGCAAGTACTACAGCTTCCGCAAAAGTCACCCCTAACTCAGGGTTTTCAACATCAAAAACACGCCGCTCAGCAAGCGCAATGTTTTCGATAGGCACACCGAGCTTCTCTGCGACGGCAATCGCCAGCAGTTCCCTGGCCCGTTCGGCAGCCTGAATCGCAGCATTACCAGTCATTAGTGTGACTCGGCTGGAATAACTCCCGAGATCTACAGGTGTCAGATCTGTATCCGCAGTGATAACACGGATGTCGAACGGGTCGATCCCGAGCACCTCAGCAACAATGTAGGCAAGTATTGAGTCCGAGCCCTGTCCAATGTCCGTCGAGCCACACATAACACAGACGCCACCCTGCCGATCCAAACGCAACTGAACTCCTGACTGTGGCATGTTGTTCCAATAGATCGGCAACCCGGCGCCACAGATATACGAGCTACAAGCGAGCCCAATGCCTTTACGTTCCGGAAGCCTTCGGTTATTCCTATCCCAACCTGAGAATTTGTTTTTCCAATCGGCGCCTTTGGTAACTTTATCGATACAAGCGCCAAGTCCCATGCTACCAATGCGCAGGTAATTGGCGGTTACTGAGAAGGGCTTTACGAGGTGATTGCGGCGGATGTCAGCAGGATCAAGGTTGAGTTCTTCGGCTATCTTGTCGATTTGCACTTCTAAAGCATAGCGCGGCTGTGGAGTGCCATGACCCCGCTTTGGCCCACACGGCGGCTTGTTGGTAAAACACCGCACTCCCTGGAACTTGTAACGCGGCACATCGTAGGTAACGGTCTGAAGCGCACCTGTATAAAAAGTGCTGGCAACTCCGTAACTGCCGTACGCCCCACCATCGAGGAAGGATTTGAAGTGCATTGCGGTGATGGCGCCGTCCTTCTTCACACCAGTCTTCACATGCATCAACACTGGATGACGTCCCCGATGACAATAGAAAACCTCTTCGCGAGTAAGTGTGGCTTTTACTGGTCTGCCCGTTATCATCGCGAGTTTGCAGACGACAACCTCGTGATTGAAAGGATCGCTCTTACCGCCAAAACCACCACCGTTAGGAGTTGCGATCACACGCACATGACTGGCGGGAAGTTCGAGTACTTTAGCAAGAGCACGATGAACATAATGTGGCGTCTGCGTGGAACTCCACAGCGTTAACTTTCCATCTGGATCAAAGTGGGCGACCGCAGCATGCTGCTCCAGCGGCAAGTGGGTATTCCCTTCATAAAAGAACGTATCTTCACGGATTAGATCGGCGTCAGCAAATCCTTCCTCAACATCCCCAAATTCAAGTGAGACTTTCTTGTGAATGTTGCCACCATCGCCGTACTCATGAATCCGCGGCTCATCGATTAAGACTGCCTCTTCTATAGAAGAGATAGTATTCAGCCGTTCATACTCGACTTCGATCAGATTGATTGCATCAAAGGCGACGTCCTCATCGACGGCAGCAACTGCGGCAACGGGATCACCTACGAACCTTACCTTATCGATACACAGAGCGTGTTCGTCCTGACTTACCGGGAGAATACCGTATGAGATCGGCAGATCTTTTCCGGTGATGATGGCAAATACACCTGGCAGGGACAGAGCTTTTGATGTATCGATACTCTTAATTAAGGCGTGAGGTTCATGACTACGCAACAATTTACAGAAGAGCATTCGTGGCAGAACAATGTCATCAGCAAACCGTGTCTGCCCTGTACACTTTGCCCGCGCGTCGACTTTGCGAAAGGGTTTACCTACTACTTTAAGAGACTGGCCATTCTTCTTCATCTAAATCCTTCATTCGCAGCCATACAGGCTCTCGCGTGGTAGTTCACTCTCTTCGCCACGCAAGCGAGCAGCAGCCAACTCTACGGCTTCATAGATCTTAATGTAGCCGGTGCAGCGGCAAAGATTTCCAGATAAAGCCTCTTTGATCACTTCGCGACTTGGGTGAGGATTTTTATCGAGCAGTTCTTTCGCTGCGAGCAAGAATCCAGGCGAGCAGTAGCCACATTGCGCCGCACCCAGGTCTGCAAAAGTGACTTGTAGTGGATGCAGTTCCCCCGCTTCAGCCATACCTTCGATCGTTGTAATTTCGCGCTCTTCGGCATCAAGCCCCAGCATGAGACAAGAGAGTATTGAGCGGCCATCCACAAGTACAGTACACGTGCCGCACTCCCCCAATTCACAACCATGCTTTGTTCCGGTTAGACCAAGATCTTCACGAAGTACTTCGAGCAATGTTTTGTGAGGAGCGAAAGCAACTTCTGTCCCTTCTCCGTTTAGCTTGAACTTAATGTGAGCTTTGCTTTTACTTACTTCATGCATACTTCAAGTTGAAACTCTTAACTCTTTAGCACGCTATCCTTCTTGCGACCAGCACTCAATACGGTGTTATCAATCAAACGAGTCTTTCCTATATAAGCCGCTACTGCTATCAACACCGGATTATCATCAAGCTTTTCAAGTTTCTCGAAGCTGTCAGCGTCAGAAACACTGACATAATCGACCCGTGCGCGCGGCTCAGCCTCTATAGTGGATCTTACCAGTTCGGCAAGTCGCGCGCCGCTTCGCTCACCCTCTTTGTAAGTTGATTTAGCCTTGACAAGCGCCTGGTGAATCACTGCTGCAGCTTGCTGTTCTTCCTGACTTAGATAGAGGTTACGTGAAGACATCGCCAACCCTGAGTCTTCGCGCACAATGGGCAGGACGATGATCTCCGTATCGAAAGCCAAATCGCGAACTAGTCGTTTGATAATTAAAGCTTGTTGCGCATCCTTCTGTCCAATGTAGGCAAAGTCCGGGCGAACCACATTGAGCAGAATTGTGACTATTGTTGCGACCCCCTTGAAATGCCCAGGGCGTGCCGCCCCTTCAAGTTGTTCCGAGAGACCTTCAACCGTCACGTAGGTCGAAAAGTTGCGCGGATAT
Organism: uncultured Chloracidobacterium sp.; assembly: GCA_964574785.1. Lineage (GTDB taxonomy): Bacteria > Acidobacteriota > Blastocatellia > Pyrinomonadales > Pyrinomonadaceae > PSRF01. Next base: position 14,760 of record CAZNPP010000053.1, read on the forward strand.
ATCTCCTCAACGGGAGGTGCAAAGATGTAATCTACGTTGTAGTCAGTAAGGATTGCTGTGTCGTTTGTCAGATCACGTGGATAACGCTCGTAATCTTCACCCGGCGCGAACTGCGCTGGGTTTACAAATACAGAAACAACCACAACATCGCACATACGGCGTGCCTCTTTCACAAGGCTGAGGTGTCCCTCGTGAAGCGCACCCATGGTAGGGACCAAACCGATAGTACGATCGTGTTCGCGGCGGATTTTGCGCGCGACCGAACTCATGCGCTTGCGGCGGTTGATGATCTCCATAGTTTTCCAGGGAAATTTAGGACTTTTCGGTAGTTGAGTCCTTGAACGGAGTGACGATGTTCAGTTCTTCTGCTGCCTCGCGAGGCAGGGAGTAAGACTCCGCCTCAGAAGGATAAGTTCCGCACCTGACATCATCCGCGTAACGGGTGATAGCTTCGGTAATCACCTCACGCAGATTTGCATAGGGCCTTACAAATCGTGCAAGTTTTCCAAATGATAGCCCTAACATATCATGGAGCACTAGCACCTGAATATCGCAGTGAACACCAGCGCCGATTCCTATTGTAGGAATGCTTACGCTTTCCGTAATGAGTTTCGCTATCTCACGAGGGACAACTTCGAGCACGATCGCGAAAGCACCAGCGTCCTCGAGCTCGTGGGCATCGTCGATCAGTTCTCGCGCCGCTTCCGCAGTCTTTCCCTGAACTCGATAACCACCTAGTTTATTAACCGACTGGGGGGTAAGGCCAACATGGCCCATCACGGCGATCTCTTCCTCAACAAGCCGCTTCACCAATTGAACTCGTTTCCTTCCTCCCTCGAGCTTGACAGCTTCAGCACCGGCTTCCTTAACAAGACGCAGTGCAGCGCGCACAGCATCATCCTGGCCCGTATGAAAAGATCCATAAGGCATATCAGCCACGAGCAGGGCGCGATGAACACCCCGCCGCACTGCCCGAGTATGAGCAATGATCTCATCTAATGTCACTGGGACAGTATTGCCGTATCCCAGCACAACATTTCCCAGACTGTCTCCCACGAGAATGATGTCAATTCCTGCTTCATCCACAAGACGCGCAGTGGGGTAGTCGTAAGCTGTAAGACAAACAAGACGCTCACCACGTTTTTTACTTGCGCGTAATGAAGGCGCGGTAACCTTTTCCGGACGTTCAGGTTTGAGATAGGGCATAGTTAGCTCTCTAGCCACCCATCGCGTGGCCAAGGTAGTGATGGTGCCTCTGGTTTAGATCTCCCATGTATTGGGCGTGTAAGCAAGTGCAGGCATTATAGCGGAAATCGGCTCAGGAAGTGAGTGACGAATGAGTAACGAGTTAAGTAAGTGAGTCCATGAGTGACCAGTGATGAGTGGGGGGTGACGTCTCATTCGTCCACCCTGTCTACTCCGTCCACCCCACCACCCCCTCCACTTCGTCCACCCCCTTGACGTGCTTCGTTCACCAGAGTATAGTTCACCCATGAACGAAACGAGCGTGACCGACGACTTGGAGTTAAGCCAGGAATGCAGACTAAAGGACTTAAGCTCAGATCTCCTGCTGATAAATGTACTTAGGGCTTGCCAAAAAATCGAAACTCGCGTCGAAGCGGAACTTGCTCATGTCGGTATTTCTTTGGCAAAACTAGGCGTTTTGGCTCACCTTGTGGACTCGGGCGAGCCCTTACCGCTTGGTAGACTCGCTGAAAAGATTAGTTGCGTGAAGTCAAATATAACCCAATTGATAGACCGAATGGAGGCAGACGGCCTCGTTACAAGGGTGAGTGATTCGATAGACCGGCGCTGCATACGAGCCGCAATTACGGACGAAGGCCAAACGCGATTCGAAATCGGTAATTCAATACTTCATGAAGCTGAACAAAGGCTTTTGGGTCTTATTACGAACGAGGAACATCAACGCCTCCTTAACGTCCTGAGCCGTATCGTGAATGAGTAAGCGTTTAAAAATTTTTTCGACTAATGGTTCAGTGCTGAACAGTAAAGCGGCCGAATAATTAGTCCTTGAACTTGAACCTGATTCACCAGGAGAAGATTAGATGGCTAACAAGATCTATGCAGTCACAGGAGCTACGGGAAACGTCGGTAGTGTTGTTTCGGAGATCCTACTCGAGCACGGCCACAACGTTCGAGCAATAGGCCGCAGTAAGGAACGTTTGCAGTCGTTGATTGATAAAGGAGCCGAACCATTCGTTGGTTCAGTCGACGATACCAAATTCGTCCAGACAGCGTTAGAAAATGCCACAGGTGTGTTCGCAATGATTCCACCTAACTATTTTGCTAAGAATTATCCAGCTTTCCAAGACAGCGTTGCCAAATCGCTTGCTGATGCAGTTAAGAACAGTCGAGTCTCTCATGTTGTAACCCTTAGCAGCATTGGCGCAGAACTCGAAGATGGTACCGGACCAATCAAGGGCCTACACAAGCTTGAGCAAAGATTCAACGACCTTGAAAACGTGAACGTAGTGCATCTGCGACCAGCATCATTCATGGAAAATCTTCTTTTTGGTGTCGACACTATAAAGAATCTCGGAGTTAACGGCAGCGCACTCGAAGCTGATAAGCCTATTGCAATGATCGCAACAAAGGACATAGCTGCAGTTGCTGCAGAGTTACTTGAAAGCTTGGATTTCAGCGGCAAGTTGGTCCGCGAATTGCAGGGTCCCAAGGACATCAGCATGACAGAGGCAACCAGGGTCTTGGGAAAGGCGATCGGTAGAGATGATCTGAAGTACGTGCAGTTTTCTTATGACGATGTTCGTCAAGCTCTCGCTAGTATGGGAATGTCCGCTAGTGCGGTAGATGAACTTATAGAGCTATATAAGGCAGTAAACGAAGATCTAGTGCGACCGCAAGAGCAAAGGTCGCCCGCTAATACAACACCAACGACTTTTGAGGAGTTCAGTAAAACTTTTGCCGGCATCTATAGAGCAAGTGGAGAAGCAAGCTCAGAAGCAAGTGCCGGAAAATAATTTTTGAAAGAGGGAACAA
>CAZNPP010000053.1:17877-24566 GCA_964574785.1 uncultured Chloracidobacterium sp.
TAGTAGAGGTTAACGACAATAATTTTGACAAAGAAGTTCTGGAGTCGCCGGAACCGGTGCTAGTTGACTTTTGGGCTGAGTGGTGTGCACCGTGCCGGATGATGACACCTATTGTGGACGAAATCGCGCAACGCTATACCGGCAAAGCACGAATCGCAAAACTCAATGTTGATCATAGCCCGATTGTGGCACAACGTTACGGAATCAAGGGAATTCCAACTTTCATTGCCTTTCGAAATGGTAAGGAGGAAGAGCGAATAGTAGGTGCAACTTCTCGGGACACTCTAACGCGGGTGATTGAGAAGAATCTCACTGCTGCGGCTGCGTGATGACGACCGCAAATGGACGGACGATGCGAAGTTACTCGACGCTTTTCAATCGCCCATGAATGAAGAATTATGAACAGACCAATTAAAGTTATCAAGGGCGATGAAAGAGAACGGGCGAAGATCCCGTCGGCGGAAGCCCCGGTAAAGAAGTCCAGAAGGGATCCGGCACGCGATATGATCAAGACTGTATCTGAATGGGTGCGGGAAACACGCCAAAAACGCGACGGCATCAGTAAGATCAAGTTTGAAGATCTGTTTGCGAATTAAGGAATGTCTTAGGCCTTAGGTCTTCGGTTTTTGCTTGGTCTTTAAAAGTTTCTCGCGTAGACAATAATGGGAGTCTAACACCAAAGCCTGAATTCAAAATCCTAAGGCCAAAGACAAGTTTTTTTCTTGTCTAGTTCGGCAGTGTTCTACAACTTGCATATCGCACTGTTGCATGCAACCCTACGGCATGTCAGCAGCACGCGAGACTCTCGAGCGGGTATTTCGAGAAGAGTACGCATTTATTATTTCTTCACTCATCCGTCGCTCTGGATCATTTGATCTGGCTGAAGAATCGCTCCAGGAAGCTTTCTTCAAAGCGGTCGCAATCTGGGAGAGGGACGGCACTCCTCACAATCCAGCCGCCTGGCTGACAACCGTTGCTCATCGAAAGCTAATAGACACCCTTCGACGGGAAAAGACGAAACAACATAAGCAGTTGGAACTGGAGCACGAAACAGACCAGTTGCAACCTGCTGATCACCTTATTCAAGAGGAGTCAGCCTATCCAGACGACAGGTTGCGTTTGATCTTCACCTGCTGTCATCCGTCACTTGGTCAGGAGGCGCAGGTTGCCTTAACACTCCGTACCTTAGGCGGCCTATCGACTGCAGAGATTGCACGAGCTTTCCTTTTGCCTGAGTCTACCCTGGCTCAGCGGCTTGTCCGGGCTAAGTACAAAATCCGCATTGCTCAAATCCCGTACGAGGTTCCCCCGGTCACACTATTGACTGAGCGCATGGCATCTGTTCGTGCAGTCATTTACCTGATCTTCAATGAAGGATACGCAGCGACTTCAGGTGATAGTCTGATCCGAAAAGATCTTTGTGCTGAAGCGATTCGATTAGGACGAGTCCTAATCGAACTGATGTCGCATGATTCTGAAAATATAGGCTTACTGGCGTTGATGCTCCTCCAAGATTCCAGGCGCAATGCACGATTGAATCGGGATGGTGAACTGGTAACTTTAGAAGAGCAGGATCGGTCCCTGTGGGATTTGGAAGAAATTGAAGAAGGATTGCGGCTCGTCGAGACTGCGCTTCGTCTCGGTCGCCTTGGCACTTACCAACTACAAGCAGCAATCGCAGCAGTTCATGCCGAAGGTAAAACCGCCGCTGAAACCGACTGGCGTCAGATTGCAGCACTGTATGCAGAACTGATGCGGATCAATCCATCTCCTGTTGTGGGCCTTAACCACGCCGTTGCGATTGCCATGAGCGAGGGGCTTGAAAAGGGATTGTCACTTATCGACGCAGGAGTTGCATCAAAAAAGCTAAATAACTACTCCTTCTACCATGCTGCTCGCGCTGACTTACTTAGACGTATGAGGCACTTTGAAGAGGCTGCTACAGCATACTCCCGTGCTCTGGATCTGACGTCTAACCAGGTCGAGAAAAAATACCTGAACCGGCGAATTCGTGAATTGGCGGAAAGGTGAAATCTATGTTCAGCAGTACGCTCGCAATGATCGCATATCATTCTCGAGGGCTCAGCCCATGCCCAGTTTATCTTCGAGTCAGCGCCAGGCGAACGAGCGCTTCGCGAGATTCTCAGGTTTCTTTCCCAACGTAAACCGCTTCAAAATAGTGAGCCCCTGTCTCGGTTGCCCGCGCTTGTCGTCAAAAACTGAACGACCATTAAACGACTTAGACAATTCGTTCTCGTGAGCAATGGTTGCGTCAAAGTCAGCTACTGGTTCAACTGAGTTTCCACCGCTCTAACAAATCGTTCCAGTCTTCGAAAGCCATCCAGTTTGTCTTGTCGCCAACCTTAGCCTGGTCGAGAGTGTTGCGCAAAAAATTTACAGATTCGTCATACGTCTTTAGTGGCACCGGAAAGGGGTGACGATCCTTACCACCGTGTGCGAACGAGAATCGCGCAGGATCAGTGAAACGGCTGGGAGCGCCGTGGACCACTTCTGCAATCAAAGCAAGCGATTGAAGCGTGCGCGGACCAAGTTTTTCCAACAGGAGAAGTTCGGCGAAATCTCGCAGATCCCGTTCGTAGGCAACGGCCAGAATAGCTCCGAGACGCTTGAGATCGACATTCTGCGCGCGCACTTCGTGATGCCGCGGAAGCTTCAGATGACGTGCGGCACGTAAAGTTTTTTCAGGCGTTTCCTGAGCGATGTCGAGTAGTGCAGTCTGGGCTCGCGCTGCTTGAGCAGCAACCAGATTCATTATAGTGCCTTGGTGCTCACCAACTATTGTCAACGCGCGCTGTAAGGCGGCTGGTCCGCACCAGAGCTTCGCCATCAAAACCGCGCCGTTCTGCGACCATTCGCAATTCATTAGGAGTGTTTCGGGAGAAACGACCGCGTCCACCGCAGATGTAAAGTCCTAACTCATCAGCACGTGGCCCGATGCCTCGCTTCAATCCACCCATGACCGATGTGGTAATGCCTGACGAGTGCCAATCCATTCCCATCACCGCACCAAGAGCTTGGAACCAGAATGGATCGCTGACTTGATTCAGAAACACGCCTGTTATAGAGTCCGGAGACGAGTTTCTAATTTTATGTTCGGTTGCTCAAAGTTGCACTGCTCCCGAGGTGAAGTTTGTGCCGGACGTTACTTTCCAAAAATTAGACATTCCTTCGTCCAAGTCAGTGAATATTATTCAGCGAGCCTCGCTTGCTGTTTCAGAACTAATTTTGCTTTCGTAGTTCTTCAAAACTCTTCCCCAGAAACGAGGACCAGAAACATGAAACGAATCAGCGTCACGGTGCTTCAAGCACTTTCAATCGTATTGTTGCTCGGCGTCTTGTCGGTTGAGATGACCTTAGCTCAAGCTCCGGGTACCTCTAGCCAACAACCCGGCATTCCGGGCGAGTGGGTGTCATTAACGATCGTTAGCGTCAAGCCGGAGATGATGGTCGAGTTCCAAAATTTTATGAGGAGCACGACGAATCCAGCGTTGCGCAAGGGCGGACTCAAATGGCGTAGCGTTTGGCAGAGTACTTCCGCGGCCGGCGATGCATTTGAGTTTGTAATTGTCAGTCCGATTGCTACGCTTGCAGAGTTTGACGGCCCCAGTCACCTAGAAAAGGGACTCGGAAAGGAAGGTTTTGCGGCGTGGCAAGCGAAAGCCGGTTCATTTGTTAACAGTGTCCGCCGATTTGTTGTCCGGACGCGACCTGACCTCAGCGTCGAAGGTAAAATGACGGGTCCACCTAAACTTGCTGTTGTTCACGCCGCGCAGATTACGCCAGGTAGGGGGCAGGATTACGAGAACTATCTGAAGAACGATTTCCTGCCCGCCATGAAGAAGGCGGGAGCCACCTATATGGTTTCACAAACCGTGTTTGGTGGTGATGCGAACGAGTATGTCTCACTCACGTTGCGGGAGAACTTTGCCGAGATAGCTAAGGGACCGGTACTCGTGCTGGCACTGGGACCAGAAGAGGCCCGCAAAGTCATGGAAAAAATGCCATCTGGGGTGGTTATCAGACAGGAGCGCACCTTCGCTCGATTCGTGCCCGAGTTAAGCTTTATGGAGTAATGGACTGGTGAATGGTAAATGGTGACTTTTTGTCGCCATTCGGCATTTCACTTTTCACTGTTCACCATTCACCGGTCGCTACACTGCGCTGCGGCGGGCCTGTAGGAGCTCGACAACTTCATCAGCATTCCTAATCCAACCAAACACATGCAGTGTTTCGAGGTTTGCCTTATGTAATTGCTCGCTGATCGTCGTGCAGGCGTCGCTGACCACGACAACTTTGAAATTTCGATCAGCAGCTTCGCGAGCTGTGGTGCTAACGCACACGTCTGTAGCTACCCCCGTTACCACAACTGCATCAATGTTCTTCGCTCGTAATTGCTGTTCCAGGTCTGTCGTTGCGAATGCGCCGGCAGAACGCTTGTTGATCACAACCTCACCCGGTTGAGGATCGAAAATAGGATCAACCACCCAACTGGAATCGCCAACAGGAGGCCAGATCTTCGAACCCAGAGTACCGAGTCCCATATCGTCAAACGAACGCAACCAACCCGGTAGATCATTGCTATCTTTTGTTTCCGTACCCACGGCCGTGAAGACAATTGCGGCGCCAGTTTCGCGAAAACGAGTCAGTAGCCGTTGAATGCTGGGGATTACAGTATCCCTCACTCGCTGAAGGTATCCAGAACTAATGCCAGGTGACATCTTTTCGAATGCATCGGTAAATGGAAAAGAAGGTTGCGTGAAATAGCGCTGCATATCCACAACTATCAGCGCTGTATGTGCCGGGTCCAGGTCGATTGGGACCTGATTCTTAGCTTTAAAGATTCCTATGCATTGTTCGTGTTCACTCATGGTTGTCCTCCTTTATACGAAGAATAGCTGCCTGAAACGAATCCACTGAAAGCTTTCAGTGGTTGCACAGATTCCTGGAGAAAACGGTTTTACGTTTTTGGCCCTATGTTGCCAGAATGAGATCTAAGTCGGACGGAAACGAGCGGCGGGATAATGAGGTTGGCGCTCCTGAAAACAGGATTAAGGGCTAGAAGCCATTCTGACGCCCCGGCTCATGACCTCGACCACCGGTACTTGAATCGATCCTCACCGCTCGATGCTTGGATTATAGATCAGCAGGGTATAAAAACACGACCCGTGCACGTGCTTATTGCCTCACTACACTGAACTGATATGGTTCCGCAGGTTGCGGCTCACCTACGCCTTCTCCTCTTACAAGGAGCACGTAAGTATTCTCTTTTAGTAATTTTGAGGACAGTCGCACCACAAGTGCCAGGCCCGCTCGAGTCTTGGTCGCTCTTACTCCTGTCAAGTGCAGAACCCGCGCTCCAGTGCCGTCGTTGAGAGTCACACTATAGCTCTCTGAGTCACTGATCGCCTCTGGCAAAGGAAGTTGGAACCTTAACAACTGTGTCGACGCGCGAACGATAATATTGGGAGGTTCATCACCACCTCGACTAATGCCTGGAGTCAAAACAGCGGCAACTATAGTAGGTTGGCTTTGACGTATCTCAGCCAGTTCCCTCTCCAGTTGCTCCAAGCGCTCGGTTGTGCTCTGCAACTGACTCGAGAGTTCTTCATTCTGTCCGGAAAGACGCCCTTGGAGTTCTTCCCTCTCCCGTTGCACTCGTCTAATTTGTTCCTGCAGCTCCTCCACTCGCATAGCTTGCTGCTCTCGATTAGCGGCCAGTTGTTGGCGCATTCTAATACTGTCGTAGGCAAACCAAGCGGCGCCGATGGCCATTACCGCAAATAACAATGCCATCGCGTACTGAAATGCGGGACTTTGCGGACTGAAGAAGTTCAAAATCGATTGCCATAGCGATGGTGTAGTCTCATGTAAAACTTCTTTTGATACTGCGCGGGATTTCCTTTCAGTAAATTGCCCCAATGCCAGGGCGTTGGCCGTCATCTGCCGTTTTTCCTTCGATAATAGAAAGCCTTTTTCGAAACGAAGCCGCTCCGCTTTCGACAACTTATCTCTGGCATAGTCATCGACGAGATCAGCTTCGATCGTTACCATTAGCGTGAACAGTTCGTCGTCCTCAAAGAATTTCTCCTCGAGAGCTTGAGACTGGTCATCTGGTAGCTCATTCAACAAGTACTGCAATATCAGCTCATCATTGGGAGTCTCAATCCGGGTCATAAAATACCTCTCCTACTGACTAGTGACACGGAGCACCCAAACGTTTCAACTGGTGCGCTCCACACACAGATTGATGCACTTCTCCAGCCGGCGCCGTACGTGAAAAGCTCTTAGTTTCAGAGCATTAACTGTGATACCCAGCGTCTTCGTCATCCGTTTCCGTCTGTCAATTCTTTCACGCCCTGCTCCTTCGTAAAACTCGAGAATCAACTGGCGGTCATCTGTCGCAAGCGTCTCAAGGCACTCATCCAGGCAATCCATGCGAGGGCTCTCTGAGGGCTCTGGATTGTCCAAAGGCATTTCTCGTGGTTCGGGCTGACGCCACACTTCAAGCACGATGAAGCGAGCTACTCGATTGGCATACGCGCTGAGGTTCTGGATTTCTTCGCCTTGATGAAGTTTGTTGGCTACGCGGTTCAGAGTCTCGTCTGCAAGCTCTGAGACGCGGGCTCAATGTTTTTCCAGCTTCGCAGCGAGCCAGGCCCGTTACGAAA
>CAZNPP010000054.1:0-12062 GCA_964574785.1 uncultured Chloracidobacterium sp.
CTTTTTGCGCTCTATCCACGAACTCGCACGAATTCTCACGAACTTTCATTTCGTGTTGATTAGTGGATATTGATTTTGTGTGGATTAGCTTATCGATTCTCTTACAAAGAACGGCACACTGAAGCTTGCCGGATATTGAAACCGACACTTCAGTCTGCCGTTTGAAAAAGGCGACGAGTTAGAAGCGACCTACATTGATTATCGCCTCGAGAACTGCTCCAAGAATACTGTAAGAACCTCCACTGTAGCTGCCATACTGATAGCGACTGTAGTATCCATCTTCATATCCGCGGCGGAAGCCCTCGCGGAAGTAGAATCGATATTCACTTAGGTCAACATAGTAGCCAGTGTAGCCAACGGTCGCATCCTGATACGCATAGGAGTCCTGATAACTGAAACTCCAACCATCTTCACGATCAGCTAAGCCAGCGCGAAAGCCTTCTTCATAACCGTATCGCACAGCTTGCCTAAGCATTTCTGCGCCATAGGAACTTGTTACATAGTATCGGCCACCACGGTGGTAACGATAATCGTAAGGTCCGTAATAGTTATATCGCCAGCTTTGCAGTCGCAGTTGGTCTTGATGGAGACGAGCCAGATATCGTTGCTGGAAACGGAGCTGAGCCAGCCGCCGCTGCTGTTGGAGTATTATCTGCCGTTGTCGAGCTAACTGTTGTCGTCTTTGCAGCTCGCGCTGATATTGGGCAAGCCGCTGCTGTTGGGTGCGTTCGCTCTGACGTTGTCGAGTTATGTTCTGATCACTACCCCGACGATCCTGAGTTCGACGCTGTTCCAAACTTCGTGGCTGCTGTGACGAACGCCACTGTTCACGTTGAGACTCAGTTTGTTCAATTGAACGCCGTTGCTGTCGTTGAACTTCTGGAATCGAACGCCTCTGCTGCCTTTGAGCCTCCGTTTGTTGCTGATTCAAACGTCTTTGCTCTCGTTCTGCTTGCGTTCTTTGCTGCTGTTGTGCACGCCACTGCTCCTGCCTCTGTTGTTGCTGCGGCATCCGCGCTGAGTTCTGCTGCTGTCTCTGCTGACGCTGTTGAACTCCGACCTCGCGTGATTCCTGTCTCCTTTCACTTCGCTGCGGACGAGCTTCACTTCGCTGCGGGCGAGCTTCACCCCGTTGAGGGCGAGCTTCACTGCGTTGCGGGCGAACTTCGCTCCGTTGCGGGCGAGTTTCACTTCGTTGTGGACGAGCTTCACGCTGCTGTCGCTCACTTCGCGCCTCTTGCCTTTGTTGCCCACCGCGTTGTGCGTTAGCTATACCTGTCGCGCCGACGAGTACGACTATTGCTGTGACTGAGGGGAGAGCTAATCGAATAAGCAAATTAACTTTCATCCAAATCCCCTTAAATACTAGATTGTTCCAATAAAGTTTAAATTGGTTTATTAGGAGAGCTGCAAATGTTATTCCTGATGAGAGATTCCCTCTCGCCTGAAGAGTTTTTCGGTTTAAACGGATATAAACCAATACGGTTTAGGTTAATGCATAAACCGTATGGGGTTATTTCCTAAAACATTAGATGCGGGCGATAGGTAAAAGTTAAGAAAGGTGAGAGTATCAATTATTAAAAACACCTTCGCTTTTGACTTGTCGACTTCAACGCGATAAGTTTTGCAGTAACCTTCCCGTGAAATTGAAGATCAAAGAGGAGAATTTTGTTTAGGACCCATGGCAAAGAGTGGTCATAAAGGAATCAGCCGTATCGATTGCCCCGAGAACAACACAGTCGGATGGTATGTAAGGGTTCGACTCGGAAACGTAACTAAGTCGAAATTCCTGAGTGACAAAGCTAACGGCGGAAAAGAGCTGGCCCTGAAGAAAGCCATCGAGTGCCGGAACCGTCTCGAGCAGGAACTTGGAAAGCCTCGAACTGACTGGGTATTGGTGGGAACGAATCCCCGGAATAAGAGTGGCGTAGTGGGTGTCCGCCGCACGGTAAAGAAATATCGTGGCAAAGACGGTACCATTTACAACAATGAGGTTTACGAAGTCTCCTGGAATGCAGGTAGAGAGAAACGAGGAAGAACTTCCGTTTCGATTGCCAAGTACGGCGAAATGGGAGCGTTTCGCCGTGCCTGTGCCATTCGCCGGCAAAAAGAGCAGGAGATGTACGGCAAACCGATAGTGAGCAAATGGGCTGACGCGCTCGGTAAAGTATGCGTCGCCTAGATTAGCTTAGCTCTCAGTTCTTCTGTCTAACATCAAACGCGTATATTGTGTTCTGATCCCGCAAGTACAGGCGGCCGCCTGCCACAACAGGATGAGTCCATGTGGGAAGAGCATCGTGAGGGATGCGAAACCGAGCTTTCTCTCTATAGCCTTCCGGAGTAGCTTCAACGAGCCCAACAACACCGTTCTCACTTAGACAATAGAGATGACCGTCGGCATACGTCAAAGAACCCTTCCCAACACTCCGATCCTTCCAGGCAACTTCACCGGTATCGAAGCGCATAGCTGTCAGAATGCTACTCGAAAATCCATAGAGATAGTCGCCAATCAGCACTGAACTGCTGTGGTGGTTACGCATTTCACGCGTGAAGTAAATTTCTTCCGCCGAGACGCTTTTTCCTTCAGCCTTGATCTCTACGACACCGCCGCCCGTCCCGTAATCCGAAGAGATAAAGACCCGATTCGCCCGTGCTATTGGTGTTGCAGCGTTGGCTACGCGATTTGATGGTCGCGGGTATTCCCATAGAAGACGGCCATCACGAATATCCAAGCCAACAGCTCGGTTCGAAGTAAAGAAGACCACCTGCGTCCTACCTCCGATCTCAAGCGGAATTGCTGATGAGTAACTGGGTTTGTCGCTCTGACTTTTCCAGATTAGAGATCCGTCTTTCTTGTTCAGGGCCACAATTGAGGCTCCACGACCTCCCGCTGAGACTAGCAGCTTCTCGCCAACGATAAGAGGCGATTCGCTGATTCCCCAAGTGATGTTAGACCCGCCAAACGTCTGAAGAATGTTCATCGTCCAAATCATCCGCCCCGTGCGCACATCCAGACTCGAAAGGTCTCCGCCTCCACCGAGCGCATAGATTGTTTCTCCATCAACCGTAGGTGTTCCGCGTGGGCCGTCCCCGCGATCATTACGAAAGGCTTTGCCATGCGCTGTTGCCCAAACTTCCTTCCCCGTTGCAACATCGAATGCCAAAACATATTCGCGGTCTCCCCTGAGTCCGAGGGTGTAAAGACGACCGTTTGTAACGGCGAAAGAGGAATAACCGTATCCGGCGCCAGTGGCTTTCCAGAGTAGTGGTGGCCCTTCGGCTGGCCATTGCTTGAGCAACCCAGTTTCTTTAGAGATACCATCACGATTCGGTCCACGCCACTGAGGCCAAAAGCCTTCTGACTGGGCGGCAATCTCGCTCGAGAACCAGAGAACCGAAACCATGACAAAAAAAAGCGCCCTAATATTCAGAGTCTGCATAAATGAAGTCTCCTTGTGTTTCGCCGAGCAAACACACGTGAAACGCTTAGTCTACAATTAGTTCTGACGGGGAGGTTCCCATTATAGCCGCCTAACGGAAAGCCAAAAGGAAAAGTTGCATGAAAGTAGTCCTATTGCTGCATAATTCTGCTTTTCGTATAATTGGCGGTCTCAATTCCGAAAACGATATACTGTTCTCCGAAAAAGCGAATTAAGTAGAGCGATGCCAATTTTTGAATACATCTGTAGCGAATGTCGTCACACTTTCGAGTTCATCATGCTTGGTTCTGGAAAACCCGAATGCCCAGCGTGCTCAAGCGCCAAACTCGAAAAGCAGCTTTCGGTTTTTGCTCCCACGAGGTCAACGGGTGATGGCCTTGAACGTGAATTCCCGGTGGGCGCATGTGGCGCATGCGGAGACCCTCGGGGGCCAGGATCGTGTGCAACTACTGACGATTAAACAAAGGTGTCGCTTCGCGTTTCGCCAAGCTTCGGGTATACTCCAGTCCAGCTCGTCCTGCCGGAAGTTTCCTTTCGGCGCTGCTATGCCGACCGAAAAGCTTTTGAAGAAAGAAACAAAAAGCGGAGTTTCTGACGTGTGCAACAGGGCGAGCCGTGCGATTTTGATGGTCGTACAATTGAACGACTAAGTGTTTTAACCTTTAGATGGAAGCCGTCAAGGCGCAGGAGCCTTTTAGGCATACGTAAGATGACGGCTGAGCCCTTGCAACCGCGCTAATCCCGGAACAAGGTTGCGAGCACAAACAATGCAAGCTACTGAGACCTGAATTCTCAGACAACCTGCAAAGTGTGCTCCCTGTTCATGATTGCAAACGCGAGAGCAGGCTAGTCAGGTTTTCTGTTGAATTGCTCAGATCACTGGTGTGGTGTGGATGAAGCTCCTCCACTATCGAGGCTTGTCCCACATGCACCGCAAACCACCTCCATCGGGCTGCATTTTTACGCTGAGCCCAAACTCCACACAGAATCGCTCTCTGGCGGGATGTCAAATCTCGCTCAACAGCCAGGCGTCAAACTCGCTATTAAGCTTGAAGGATGCGTTGCCTGGCTACGAAACACCTTAGAAGAACGCTCTACCACCAAGCACTTAGACTTGCGCTTAACCAAAACTCAAAGCCAGGAAGTATTGAGCGATGTTCCAGTAGGCAGACATTTGAGGAGACATAAGCTAGATCATGGCAAAAGAATTAATCGTCAGCGTCAATGGACGCGAAAAGAAGATAGCAATAGTTGAGAATGAGAAAGTTACAGAGTTCTACATCGAACGCGGCGAAGATAATCAAGGTATTGTGGGAAATATCTACAAAGGAAGGGTCATGCGCGTTCTGCCAGGCATGCAGTCAGCCTTTGTGGATATTGGACTAGAGCGTGATGCCTTTCTCTATGTTTCGGACTTTTTCGACGAAGAAGAAGAGTTCGAACGCATTGTTATCGATAAAGCAAAGAAAGGCGAGATCGATGCCGCTCGAGCAGCTGCCGACCACCTAACACTTGCTCACCTTCAACGAGACCACCACATCGAAGCAACGCACGAGCGCGCCGAACCGCTTCGTGAGAGCGAAATCATACCCTCGCCGACCACTGAAGGTACCGACGAGAGTGTGCTGGAACGATCGCGGGGTAGGCGCGGCAGACGGAGAGGACGCGACAAGGGCGGAGAGACGCGAACAGAGCGCGTGTCTCCGAGCCCCGCACGTTATGGAGAAGACACCATCAAAACCCCCTTTCTCGCAGGTGACCCTTCCATTCAAAGAATCATTGACGAGGAAGAAATTGCTGCCGTGAATGGCGAGATGTTTAAAGACGCCCGGCTTCAGGAACGGATTTTTGACCAGATTCATGCTGTGGAATTCAATTTGGAAGACGATCTCCGGGTTGTGGAGGTTGGCAGTGTCCTTCCGGCGGGAGGATATGAGAGCGGTTCTTTCCAACGCGTAGAAGACACTGAAAGTGCTGAGGCCATCAGTGAAGTGCAGGTACGGCCCTACGAACCTGTTGAAGCGCACATCGAGAACTTTATAGACGATGTCGAGACTGATGCGTTATCAGTTAGTTCCTTTGAACGCATTAGTGATGAGGAAGATGCAAGTACTGCCAGGCAACGGGTTGCTGGATCTGAAACTGGAGTAGAAACGCGCGACGAACTAGAACCAGTTTTAGAAGTTGAAGAGAAGCCCGCTGCCCCCACTAAAAAACGCGCCACACGAAAGACGGCTACCACTAAGGGTCCGAAGAAAAAAGCAAGCAGCAAAAAGCCTGCTTCCAAAAAGAGTTCGAAGCGCAAAGCATCTGAACCGGAGCCTCAAGATGCGTCCGAGCTTACGCTTTTCAATGATGCTGAAGCTCGCATTAATGAGACCCGTTCGCGCGGTGAATTTGCGACCAGGCGCGGAGGTCGTAGAAGGCGACGAGGGGGAAAGGACCGGCCTGCCTCAAACGCTACTGAAACCGCGCCCGCCAACGGACAAGACGAAATTGAGGAGAATGCCGAACTAGCCGGGACGCAGCCGGATACTACAGCAGGTCAGCCGCCGCCGGAAACATCTCGGGAACGAACCGGAAATGGACGATCAGTTCGTGGTTCTTCAAGGCGTGATCGTCAGCAGCCCGCAATTACCGACCTGCTGCGCGAAGGACAGGAAATCCTTGTACAGATAGCTAAGGAACCTATCGCTAAGAAAGGCGCCCGAATAACATCTCACATTGCTCTGCCAGGTCGCTTCCTTGTTTATATGCCAACTGTCGAGCACATCGGAGTGTCGCGGAAGATAGAATCTGACGGAGAACGTCATCGACTGCGCAAATTGATCCAGCAGATTCGCGCCGATGAGGATGTACCGTCAGGAGGTTTCATTGTTCGTACTGCAGGCGTAGGAGTCAGTGAGCGAGACTTGCGCGAGGATGTTCGTTATCTCGTAAGAACCTGGATGGATATTAGAAATGCGGCTGAAAAATCAAAGGCACCGGCATTGGTGCACCGCGATCTTGATTTAGTTCAACGTATTCTTCGCGACCAGTTGTCAGACGATTTTGCAACGATTCGTGTGGATTCGGAGGAGGAGTACGAACGCATTGTTGAGTTTGTAAATCGCATTCAGCCTCGCATGGTGAAGCGAGTAAAACTTTACACCCGCGAAACCCCAATCCTGGAGAGCTACGGCGTTCAAGCCGAGATAGACAAAGCAATCAAACCGCGCGTTTGGCTGAAGTCTGGCGGTTATCTGGTTATCAACCAAACGGAGGCGTTGGTTGCGATCGACGTCAACACGGGCAAGTTTGTCGGGCGTGGAGGGGGCCGTTTGGAGGATACGATCACGCGAACAAATCTCGAGGCCGTTGACGAGATCGTCAGGCAGATTAGGTTGCGAGATCTCGGCGGAATTATAGTGCTGGACCTCATTGACATGGAGGAGCGTCGAAACCGGCAGAAAGTTATGCAGGCACTCCAAGAGGCTCTGCGCAATGACAAGTCACCCACGAAGGTTCTCTCTTTTAACGACTTTGGCCTTGTGATTATGACCCGCAAGCGGGTCAAGCAATCACTTGAAAGAACGCTTTGTTCATCCTGTCAGTATTGTCAGGGAGCCGGCCTGATTAAGTCTCCGCAAACAATATGTTACGAACTGCTCGAGGAAGCGCGCCGTCTTTCGAAAGGCATGAAAGTAGAATCCGTGAATGGTCAGGCTACACTGCGAATCAACCCTGAGGTGGCTCGTGCACTACGGGGGCCTGAACGAGATGTATTAATAGAAATAGAGCAGTATCTTGGAACAGTAGACATTAGCAGCGATCCCACAGTTCATCAGGAGCAGTTTGATTTTGCGTTTGTCTAAGTGCGACATTATTTAGGACCACGCTTCCGCAGTGAGTAATGGGCAGATTAGGAGCTTTTTGGAGATCAGTATTGGCAGGTGGCGCTGGAGTTGCAACACTTGCGGCAGTTAACGCTGCGATCCGCCGAAATGCCGACGAGCCCGATGATAGCGCGTTGGGGGGTGAAGCCCACTTTTTTCAGTGGAAGCATGGCAGACTTTTCTACAAGACAGCTGGAGCAAACGGTGCGGCCCCTCCCCTGGTTTTCATTCACGGAATTGGCGCTGGCGCATCAAGTTTCATGTGGAGGAAGAACTTTGATGTCCTCGCCAGAGACTTTCGCGTTTTTGCTTTAGACCTGCTGGGTTTTGGTTTTTCTGAGAAGCCAGCCGCGGTTTCTTATTCTACAGATCTTTACGTCGAGCTGATCTCAGATTTTGTAAAAGAGGTTACAGGGCATCCGGTTTCTATCGTCGCCAGTTCCCTGGGTGCTTCTTATGCGATCCGCGTTGCTGATGAATACCCTGGCCTGGTACGTTCACTAATCCTAAACACACCAGCGGCTTCAGATACGTTTAGTAGTCGACCGGGCATGGGTGGAGCAGCATTTTATGGCCTCCTGCAATCACCTGTGCTCGGAACCTCTTTCTATAATGTGATTGCCAGTGAACGTAGCATCCGCGATTATGCCAGCAAGCATCTTTTCTACGATGAAGTTCGAGTGACTGATCGACTGGTGGCCCATCTATATGCCACAAGCCATCAACCAGGCGCGCAGCATGCTATTGCGGCTTTTCTATCCGGTTATCTGAACACCGACGTTCGGGCTGCATTCTCACGGCTTTCTCAGCCAACTCTCCTCGTTTGGGGCAAACAGGATACGATTAACCCGGTAACACAGGGAGCAGAACTTGTTGCCTTGAACCCCCTGGCAAGTTTGGAAATTTTTGATTTTTGTCGAATGATGCCTGAGCAGGAGCAGCCCGAAAGATACAACAAGCTGGTAAAGGAAACGCTTCTACCCCGCGTCGCGAGCGCTTAGCAGTTTTGGCCTTTGGCTTTTGGCCTTTGTTCAATACTTCTCGTCAGATTCCGTCGGCTTCAGCCTTAGGAGTTTCAGCTTCTGCCATTAACTGAATCATTGCCACCTGCGAGCGCCCAGTAGCGGGCGAGAAGCCTAACCAAAGACCGAAGACCAAAAACCAAAGACCAAAGACTTCAACTTCACTTCGTTATTGACACCACAATTATTGTTTATCTAAGATGACCCCACTTTCTAGGGAGACTCGTTAAAGAACAACCCGATCCATATGCGGTGGTTCATTCGAACGGCACCCAAAATATGCATACGTTACCCGTTCCCAACTCGTTGGAGAATCCCTGAGATTATTCCTGAATACGACCCAACATTCGACAATCTGAATCTCACCAGCCACAGGAGAAAACTATGTTCAACGCCTCGTTAGGCCCTTTTGCCCCCGGGTTCAAGGGATTAAGTATTTGTCTGCTCGTCATCTTGTTTGCAGCGGTCGCTACTAACTCCCAAACTCAGATAACTACCGGAACGATTCAGGGAATTGTGTTGGACGAAAATGGAGCCGCAGTACCTGGCTCCGCGATCGAAGTCCGAAATGTGAATACAAACTTTGTAAGAAACCTAAGCACCGACAACGAAGGGCGCTTTGTTGCCTTATCACTCCCATCAGGCCGTTACACTGTGACTGTAACGAAAGAGGGTTTCGCCACCCTTGTCGTTGAAAGAGTGGATCTGACAGTGGGTCAGGCTATTAACCTACCACTTTCGATGAAGGTCTCCGGGTTGGAGGAGCGCGTTACGATAACGGCAACGCCAACGGTCGATACTCTTAAGACAGAATCTAGTACCACGCTAAACGAGACGGCTGTTAGTACCACCCCGATTCTAGGCCGAAAGTTTGAAGATCTGCTCACGCTCACTCCCGGTGTCAGCATTGTTCAAGGTCCTGATGGTGATGAGATCTCGTTTGCTGGACAACGCGGGGTCTTTAATAATGTGAGCCTTGATGGTGGCGACTACAACAATGGTTTTTTTGGAGAACAACTTGGGGGTCAGCGAGCGGCAATTGATATCACACTCGAAGCCGTGAAAGAGTTTCAGGTTGTAGCCACGGGCGCAAGTGCTGAGTTTGGCCGAACTGCAGGCGGTATCATCAACGTCATTACTAAATCAGGGACTAATGAGGTTCACGGCAGCCTTTTCCATTTTCAACGACTTGAAGCCCTGACAGCTAATACATCAGATGGCAAGCCCCTGACAGACTTTCGTCGTGAGCAGTTTGGCGGGACTATAGGCGGACCTATAAAGAAAGATAAGGCTTTCTACTTTTTTGCTCTTGAAAGCATTCGCGAGAACCTAACGCGTGCTAACCTGAGCGAACCTATCGGAACACCCTGCTCGGTTTCAAACCCTACGATCCAGTCAAATGAAGCACTGATTAACGGCAGCGCGGATTGTCAAAGGCTTGCCTTGATCAACTTCTTCAGCAGCACAAGAAATCAAGAGGAAGGTCTGCCGGTACAACATCCCATACGCAACACCGCCATTCTTGGCAAGGTAGATTTCAACATCAGCAATGCTCACAAGCTGGCTGTGTCTTATAACTTCGACTATTCGAAGAACACAAATCAAACCTTCGATGTCTCAACCTATGGGAACTCGGCCAATGGTATTGAAGGTCCTTCAAAAATCAATGTGCTGAATTCAAATTTCATCAGCACAATATCGCCGACCAAAGTAAATGAAGCCCACTTCTCCTATACACGCGAACTGCGACCGCGTTCGGCTGTTCAGTCCAACGTTCCGGCCGATACGGCGATGGGCTTTGTAGATACCTTTCGTTTTGGAAATCCCTTTTTCCTCCAGCCGACCATCGATGAACTGCTCTGGCGGACCCATGTCAAGGATAACTTCTCGATTGTTTCAGGCAATCACACGATTAAGTTCGGCGGCGACTGGCTACATTCATATAACGATCAGGTATTCCGTGGCTTCTTCACCGGCCGTTACATTTTCGACAGTGTTACCGGTTTCTTGCGTTATGCCACCCCGGGTGCCATTGGTTCGGGCTTTGGGCCACGCACAGCAGGCTGTTCGGACGGCAGCTATGTTGACGTTCTTGCGGACTGTCCTGCAGGAAGTACCAGAACGGGTGGACCGCTTCTTCTCTATTTGCAGGGCGCCGGCCTCTCCGGACCAGCAACAGATGCTGCCGGGGCATCGACGATTACGAATAATGACTACAGTCTTTTTATTCAGGATAAGTGGCAAGTAAGACCACACTTTACTCTGAGTTATGGGCTGCGTTGGGAAGCTCAGATTTTTCCCGAGCCGGTCGTTCCACCTGCGCAAACTGCCTATGGTTTTGCTCTAGGTGATCCTCGTTTCCCGTCAGATGGCACTCTTCCAAGCCCCAAGAAAATGTTTCAACCGCGAGTAGGATTTGCCTGGGACATTAGCAAGGCTGGCAAGTCCGTGCTGAGAGCAAGCTACGGCATCTACAATGCGCGCCAGAATATGTTGTCTCAGGTTGGCTCAATTACAACGAATGGGGTCCAGCAACAAACAATCTTTCGGGATACCGGTTTGATTGGATTGTTGCTCGGTTTTGGAATTCCCGATTCCGAGGTTGTTCCCATGTGGCCCGGCTTGGTAACACCAACAGCAAGTTCGTGCGGAACAAATCCATTCCCGTGCTTCACCGGCGTTCGCGTTTTCAGTCGCGATTACGCAAACCCGAGGATCTATACAACGAACGTAGCGTTCGAACAGGAGATTGCCAGCGACATCTCTTTCTATCTCGACTTCACCCATGCTAAGGGCGTGCATCTCACGCGGTTCCTGAACATCAACAGTAATGGGTTCTTTGCAGATGCTTTAGGAGAAGTGATGGTGACCAGCGCTCTGGGCAAATCACTCTACCGTGGCTTTACTGTGGGAATGAGAAAACGATTCAGCCGGAATTATCAGTTTGAATGGAACTACGTTCTGGCCAAGGATCTCGATGACGACTCAAATGAGCGGGATCCATTCACCGATAGATCGTTTGATATAAACAACCTGCAGTTGGACTATGCCTTGTCTGATCGCGACATTCGTCACAAGTTCAACTTCTTCATGTTTGCTGAGTTACCGGCGGGACTCGAGGGAAATTTCCGCGTGCAGGGCCGCACCGCTCAACCCATCACGCCCGGTGTTCGCACGGCTACGAATCGAAATACAGCACGGAAAGACAACCAATACTTTTCGTTTGACTGGAGGCTGCAGAGACCGTTCAGATTTGGGGAGCGCTTTGCACTAACGCCAATAGTCGAGATGTTCAATACATTCAACAATGCGAACAACATCAACCCTCTAGTTACCCCGGGACTCTTCAATTTCGATGGGTTCTTGCGAACTGGAGTGGGCGATCCTCGTCAATTGCAGTTGGCAGTAAAGTTTACATTCTGACAGACCATCTATCCTCGAGTGACCGAAGGGGCGGAGTTGCACTGTCGATACTACCGATGCCATGGGTTTGTCCCATGGAGGCTCACGCTTGTTGCTAGAAGAACACGCGCGATGGATGCCATGGGCTTGTCCCATGGGAGGCTCACGCTTGTTGCTAGTAAACATTTTGTAGCGGCGAACGTGAGCCTCCATGGGACAAGCCCATGGCATCGCAGAGGTTCTGTTTAGTCTTTGTTTTGTAGCAAGTGAACGTGAGCCTCCATGGGACAAGCCCATGGCATCGCAGAGGTTCTGTTTAGTCT
>CAZNPP010000054.1:12162-17586 GCA_964574785.1 uncultured Chloracidobacterium sp.
GAACGTGAGCCTCCATGGGACAAGCCCATGGCATCGCAGAGGTTCTGTTTAGTCTTTGTTTTGTAGCAAGTGAACGCGAGGCTCCATGGGACGAGCCCATGGCATCGCAGAGGTTCAAAGTATATGCATCCAGATCGTCAGCAAGAAATTGAAGAAATTGTTCACCGCGAGACGCGTGCCTGGAATACTCGGGATGTTGACCTACTGTTGACCATCTTCCATCCCGACATGGTTTGGCCATGGCCGCGAACCACTCAATCGCATGACCCAATGGACTGGGTTATGGAGCTAGGCCGTTTTGATCGAGAGCGTTGGAAGCGGGGCTGGCAGGACTTGTTCGACACACACCGCCTAGCTCACAACCACCGTGAGATCAAGAAGATTGAGATATCAAAAGAAGGTGATGGAGCATTTGCCGTTGTCGATATTGATACTCTCTGGATTGATAACGAAGGACGAGAGAACCACTGGAAAGGAAGAGTCTGTAAGGTCTACTCACTAACAAACGGCGAATGGAAACTGATAATGCATACGGGTGTGCTAAATTACACGTGACGGCTGTTAGCGAAAAGGGATCTAACCCAAAGCCGCAGACACTCGTGTCAATATCGCTTGTATTCTGCAGCTTTGCGCTTTAGTTTAAAGAACCTGCAGACTCTGCTCAGAATCCTCAGGTTTGTAAAGAGCACTTCTAAGTAACAGGATATAAATAACTATCCAAGATCTGGAGAAGCTTTTTGGGTCGCCAGCTCAGCCCCTTGTTAGGCCGCCATCCAGCAAAGTAATATGGAAGCAAATGACAAAAGCTACTGAATCCATACTAGCCGATGCGCTCCGACTCGATGCGGGAGCACGCGCCGAACTTGCAGCCGAATTACTCGCGAGCCTTGATGGCCCTGCTGATCCTGACGTCGCTAGTGCCTGGGAAGAGGAAATCCAGCGCAGAGTTGAAGCCCTTGAGGCGGGAACCGAAAAGCTGGAGTCATGGGAAAGCGTCAAGCGTCGGATTAGAATCGGCATTCTGAATCGGTGACTCGGAGACTGCGCAACCTCGAGGCCGCAAGCAAGGAGTTTTCAGCCGCCATACGTCGCTACGAAGAGCAACGCCGTGGACTAGGCCGCGAATTCTTCGATGCTGTCGTGCACGCAACCTCCCTCATTGAAACACAATCTCAAATAGGCACACCGTCTCCAGATGGGCGAACGCGTCGTGTTTTAGTTCGCCGATTTCCTTATCAAATTGTATATAAGGTTGTCGCAGATGAGATCGTCATTATTGCGATTGCTCACTTGAAACGACGCCCTGGCTATTGGAAAACAAGGAACGAAGCACCAGAAGAACTTGACTGACCGGGAGAAGAGTCTGGAACTCTGCGTCTTGGGCAGTTGGGTTACTCGTGTCTTCCGCCTCTGACAGTTTCGAAGAACATCGAAAGCCTATTCTCATCAAGCTTCCCATTTGTACGAACACCGCTGCAAACATCCAAACCAAATGGGCCAACCTGCCTTATTGCCTCCCTCACATTTGTCGGATTTAGCCCACCAGCAAGAAACACCGGGACCGAAACCATCTCCCTAATCCGCGCACTGAGGCTCCAATCATGAACTCGACCTGTCCCTCCAAGCTCCTTGATAGCTAACATCTGATTACCGGAATCAAGAAGAATAGCATCAACATGAGGAGCCACATCCATAGCCTCGGCAACTGATTCCTCTCCATGAATGTGAATTACCTGGACCAACGAAACTCCAGGCAGCGCCTTTCGTAGCTCGCGATGACTGCCCGGCGACAACCGATCGCAGATCTGAATCGTATTCACACGCAGACGTCGTTGTTGCTCGATAATCGCACCAGGATCCTCTTTGCTGGTGAGGAGAAATGCTCCAATTGACGGCGGGAGCACGGCTGCGATGTCAGCAATTAAGTCCTCGTTGATCACGCCAGGTCCACTCGGCATCTCCGAAACTAAACCGACCGCAGCAGCGCCATGTTCTATCGCTAGCCAGGCCTCAGCAATGCTGCCGATACAACAGATCTTTACACGGGGACTGACTGTCGCCTTCATCTGGTTAAAAGTGGCTTGAAAGTTTGCTGAGTGACTCGATGTAGATATCGGGATCAGCGCTGATCAGTTTCCAACTTGTAGGATAGGCACTCCGCACCCCAACGGTGAGAACGTTGGCGGATTTCCCCATCTGTATGTCTTCAGGACTGTCGCCTACGTAACAAGTCTCTTCACGCATGCACTTCATGAGAGTCATTGCTTTGTGGAGACCCTCGGGATGCGGCTTCTTTTCAACCATCTGCTCATTACAGACGACCACCTCAAAGACTCCTTCGAGGCCGAGATTTGATATCTCTCGGCCAACCCTGGCGGCACTGCCACTACTAACGACGCCAAGCCTATAACCCTTACTACTCAAATCAGCTACCGTCTCACATGCGCCTTCGACCAATGCTGCTGTTTGTTCACCATAATGATGGATCCAGAGTTCGTCGGCCATGCTCCATTTATCTTTGGGAAGACTCATAGCCTCATAGATTGCATACCAGTTTGGCGAGTAAGTAGCCTTATAGATAGTCTCGTCAAAGTTCATTCCGAGGGCAGCGAAGGACTTTTGAAACGCCACTAAGCCGAGAGTTGCAGAGTCCACAAGCGTGCCATCCCAGTCAAATAGCAAGGTTGATATCTCGCGTTTACGAGGATTCATCTTTGCAGAAAGGGTAAGGAAGTCTAGTCTGCGATCATCACTGAGAGTTCTCTCAGTGGCGTCGATTCTTTCACTCCGGGATCGGGAAGGTTCTCACGCTGTACATGTCTATAAAGAATGTCGCGCTGCTGCGGTATAAAGCCAGCTTCGCTTATCAAAAATCGCAACATACGTTCGTCAGCTCTATTGTGTGCACCAGCCGCTGAAACGACATTTTCCTCAATCATGATCGAGCCCATGTCGTTAGCGCCGAAGCGAAGCGCAACCTGCCCAAGCTTTAAACCTTGTGTGAGCCATGACGATTGAAAATTATCGATGTTGTCAAGAAACAGCCGCGATACGGAAAGCATCTTCAGATAGTCGATGCCGGTTGGCTCTTCCTTGATGCGACGCCCCAGGGCAGTATTTTCCCGTTGAAAAGTCCAGGGAATAAACGCTGTGAACCCGCCCGTTTCATCCTGCAGATCGCGGATTCGTTGGAGATGTCTAACGCGATGTTCAATGCGATCGCCGATACCAAACATCATCGTTGCGGTTGACCTTAAGCCGACCCGGTGAACTGCACGCATCACTCCTAACCATTCGTCGGTTGTGCATTTTGTGGCGACACGTTTACGGACTTCGTCATCAAGGATCTCGGCGCCACCACCAGGCAGGCTGTACAACCCGGCTGCTTTCAAGCGTTGCAGGATTGTTTCGTAATCCAATCCCGAGATTAAGTGAATGTTGTGAATTTCAGGTGGCGAAAAACAGTGGAGCTGAAAACCTGGATACTTGGCACGCAGTGTCCGTAGTAAATCCTCGTACCAGTCAATACCGAAATCAGGATGGAGACCACCCTGCATTAAGACTCCAGTACCACCGAGCGCAATGGTCTCATCAATCTTCTCGCAGATTTCCTCAATAGTCCTGACATACGTATCGGGGGCTCCCGGCCTACGATAGAAAGCGCAGAAGGTGCAAACGACATTGCATACGTTTGTATAGTTGATGTTTCGGTCGATGATGTACGTAACGATGTTGTCAGGATGTTTGCGTTTGCGAATCTCGTCCGCCGCCGCTCCGATCTGGGCAATATCGTGCGACTCGAGCAACGCGGTGCATGCCTCTGCGTTCAATCTGCTTCCAGAAAGCACACGATCGAGAATCTTTTGAGTGTAATCGATTTCCTTCATGACTCGTGACGTGTTCCGATCTACTCGAATACTAAGCTATGCATCGAGTGTTTTCAAAGACTTGAGCCCCGGAATCAGACCATGTTTGTGAGCTAATTCAAAATACAATTCTAGTCCGGATTTCATCTCCTCATCGAGGAAGAAGCTAATGTTCTGGGTCAAATACTCAAACAAATCCTGACGAGATAGTTTCAGCAGTGGTTGGTATACCTCTACGATCTCTTCTATTCGTTCGATGCCTTCTTCGCATGCTGCACGGAAATCAATACTCTTCGCAGCTGCCGGTGATTCGGGCCGCAGCATCCACATCGCAAAGACAAAGCCAAAGCCCGTATATTCCCGCCACAACTTCGCAAGATCAAACACGTTGAGATTTTCCCTAGTAAAGGTCATGCCCGGATCACCTATGATCAGAGCTGCATCGTCTTCACTGAGCATCCGCTCGATATCGGGAACAGAGATGTGCCATTCAGGCTCATATGCTAAAAACTCTCGGAAGATTATCTTCAAGAGTGCTACAGAAGTTCTGGATGATTCGTCCAGAGCTATGCGCCGGAGGTTCTTTAAATCCTTCTTCTTAGTCGCCAGAACAACACTTCGAACCGCTTTTCGCGATCCTACGCAGACGTCCGGAATCAGGACTAAGTTTGGAATTCTCTGATATTCAATAACGGGAACGAGTGCGACATCCGCTTCAGCATTCGCGAGCATGTCGGCGCAACGAGCGGGAACCGCTTCGATATGTTCAATCTCGTCGCGACGGGATCCATGCAAAAAGCTCCACACGAGTGGCGCCGAGTTCAAATAAGTCGAGGCGGCAACTCGTGGCCGGCGTGCTGCGCTGTGGTTAGTAATGGTCCTACTCCTGATGATGTTGTAGAAGACGCAGATGCTAACGCAAGGGAAATAAAGCGGCAAGTCTAATCATCGTTACATGTTTCGTGTTTATTTAGTGTTATTTCGTGGATTGGATTGGGTTTTCTTTCCACGAAGCCACACGAAATGACACAAACTGGCAGGTGGGCCATAGGGTTTGGACGACTAGAAGACGATAAGATCGTGGGATGGTTGTTCGTGTTTAGTTCGTGGATCAGTTCTTCGTCCACGATGGGAAAAAAAGAAACTGGGAAGACGACAAACTGATGAAGCAATGGCGGACAATGCCGGGCGTTGACACTGTTCTCGACCGAACATTACCATGGGCCGCTAATCTTTAGCTCAGGAAACCTGCATGCGCATTTATGATGTGAGCATTCCACTCTCGGGACACACTCCGACATATCCGGGAGATCCGGGAATCGAAGTCAAACAGTGGCTGTCCCTGGCTAAGGGAGATCCCGCTAATGTTTCTGTAATTCACTTCGGGGCGCATACCGGCACACACGTAGACGCACCAGCTCACTTTATCGCCGGCGCGCCACGATTGGATTCATTGCCGTTGGAAATCCTCATTGGGGACGCAACGGTCGTGGAAATACCTGATAACCTCCCGGCAATTACGAGAGATTTAGTAGCAGAGTATCGCGGTAATCCTCGT
>CAZNPP010000054.1:17686-24557 GCA_964574785.1 uncultured Chloracidobacterium sp.
AATGAGCAATCCTGATTATCGCCAAGCCATTTATGGAATTGTTCGCAAGATTCCACACGGTCGTGTGATGACCTATGGCCAAATTGCTGAAATTCTAGGTGACGGCTACACGCCGAGAACAGTTGGCTTTGCAATGCATGGCTCAGATGACCGAACCCCCTGGCATCGCGTAATAAATGCTAGAGGGGCATGCTCGACGATTCGAGTTGTTCTACCGCACGACAAACAGCAGAGGATGTTGGAATCAGAGGGTGTCGAGTTTGACAAGAAAGGGTGCTGCGATCTCGAAAAGTATCTTTGGATTCCAGAGGACCGTGACATCAGGTCGCCTAAAACGGGAAAAAAGACCACTCTCTTCAAAAGTCAAAAAGCCGGAGTGAGGAAATGAACACTGACCTTCAGCGAAAAGTGCCCTACGCAGTCAGCCCGCCACGTTATTCAGTTTCGCACCAGATGGTCACTACGACGTTTGAACTTCCCAACCATCGGATTGTGCAGAATCTCGGTGTCGTGCGCGGTATCGTTGTCCGCTCCCGAAACATCTTTGCCACCATTGGAGCTCAGCTACAAACCGTTGTCGGCGGAAATATTACCGTCTGGACAAAACTCTGCGAGCAAACCCGGGCCGATGCATTCGAGATTATGATTCAACACGCAACTGAGATTGGAGCAAACGCAATCGTTGGCGCTCGTTACGATGCGACTGAAGTCTCAACTGGAGTGACGGAAGTTCTGGCATATGGCACGGCAGTAATTGTTGAACCGATAAACCCAGAGGCGAGCTATCGTTAATGGAACTCAATGATGCTCAACGAAACCTGATTTCTCGAGCGCTTGACACTGTTCCTTTCGCAAAGTTGCTGGGAATCAATTTGGAGACTGCTGAGTCTGGGCAGGTAACACTCGCGTTAGAAGTCAGGGATGATCTTAAACGTAACAATGGAGTTGTCCATGGTGGCGCCGTCGCGTCGTTGATCGATACAGCTACAGCTTTTGCAATCATTTCAATACTACCGGCAGGCGAACAAACTACCACAGTGGATTTGACTGTTAGCTATTTGAGACCTCTAAAGGATGGGAAAGCTCGAGCAACCGCCGAAGTATTACGTGCAGGACGTCGTTTGATTGTTGTTAAGGCTGACGTGTTCGATGACAACAAGACGCTAATAGCCACCGCGCTCAGCACCTACATTCGCATGTAAAAAGATTGCTTCTCAAACAAAAAACAACTCAGATTTCTGCGTGGACACCTATTAACGATCTATGTAGAATAATTTTAGGCTTTCCGTTGACGTTTTCTTTAAAGCATTTCGCCCCGAACAAAACAGAACTTCTATACCTTCGACTGGTTTGTAGTTAATGCATTCCTTCTATCATTCATTGTTGGCTCACCACCGGCGACAATTAACGCCTTTGCGGTGCGGTCCTTCGATGATTGCTCAGCTTCATCGCTACTTTGAGGATGTTGTTCTTGAGAACAATTTAAGCGCACTGGTTATCGAGCGTCTTCCTTTCGTTAGCGCACGATCCTCGAGAGAAATTAATCGTATTAAAGAACTCGTCAGTACAGCTCACAGCTTCTTTCTAATTGCTGATCCTAACGACTCGCTCACAACTCTAAGCCTTAGCCCACCCAAAGGCGCTAATCAACCAATTGTTCTGAAAAGAAGCACAGAAGACACAATCTATGAACGGTTTGCGATAATAGCTGATGCTAGGTTTTCTGCGCTTCTCGCTTCCGTGCGCAGTGAGGACGAAGATGATAGCGGCGACATGGTCATTTGGACCTTTGAACCCGATGTCGTTTATTCAGGCCTCGAATATCTGATGGCCAGGGTAACTGCCGAGTATCCCGTATACGCACGCTCCTTTGCTGAAGCAGTGCGTCTCTCAATGCCAAAGGCAACCTCTCTTCAACTAACGTTGGGAGTAACGACAAAGCTTGCTCGTCTTCTTCAAGAGCAAGCAGAGTGCGAACTTGCCGTGAATCACATTGCTACAACAATCAGGAATTCCTTAGACCTCGACGTCGTTCTATCTACCGCAGCCACAGAAGTGGGGCGAGCCCTTAACGTCGATTGCGTTGTTCGAGTAGAAGGTGAACTAGTAGGAAGAGAGGTCACAAAACACCACTTTCGACAGGCCAAAGATAATGAAGAATCAATCCGAGCAGATCTAATGGAGCGCGTGAAAACACTGGCTGCGGAAATGTCTGGGCAAACGAAAGGTTCAGTTGTTGATGGGGACGGTGGGTCCGCGCACGCCCTGGTACCGCTACTTCGGAATGAAGGCCGTGTTGGATTCCTCTTGGTCCTATCTGATGATCCGGGTTGCATTTGGGCGGAGAATGAGCTGCTGCTACTACATACAGTTGCGGATCAACTAACTGTGGCTGTTTACCAGGCGCATCTTTATGCTCAAATGGAAGAACTCGCTCTAACCGATGCTCTCACTGGCTGTCACAACCGCCGATCGTTCGAACTCCAGCTCGAACGTGATCTGCACCTTGCTACACGCATGCGGCAGCCACTTTCACTGATTATGATCGACCTCGACTATTTCAAACGTATCAACGACGCCGCTGGACATGAGGCTGGAGACACAGCGCTACGCCAGGTAGCTCAAAGTTTGCGTTCGGAACTGCGAGCGGTTGATACAGCTGCCCGCTTTGGTGGCGATGAGTTCGCTATTATTCTTCCCCAGGCTAATATCGAGGGGGCTCAACTGGCTGCAGAGCGACTTCGTCGCTGCATCCGACAAACCGAGTTGCCGGGTTTTGGGGCAATGAGCGCCTCGTTTGGCGTGGCAACATTTCCCTTCCATGCCTCGGCACGTGATGCGCTAGTTAATGCAGCCGACAAAGCACTCTACCTGGCAAAAGAGAGTGGTCGTGATCGTGTAAGTGTGCCACCGCAGTCCTTGACAGTTTCGGACGAGCATTAACATAGAAAAGCTCGCCAAACCTCCACTCCCAGACAACTTCACAAAATAATCGTTGCTGGAAACGCATCTGAGAACGTCTCCGCGTTTGGCGTCCGGACACAAGATCGCGCATCATACCCCTTCGCATCTTGGGGTTAATACCAACCCAGCGAGTTTCAGGCGTAGTACATGGATGACCTTCGAAAATTTGCGCACTACTTTCGGCCCTATAAAGTCCACTTAGTTACAGGCATTTTCTGCATCCTCGCCAGTGTTGTATTCAGTCTTACTATTCCACTTTTTGTCGGTCAGGCTATAGATGAGAATTGGGGCGAGATCTCCTGGGGTGCGTTAACCATCTCCGCTCTCAAGGTTCTGGGCGCCAGCGCTGTCAGCGGTACCTTCTTGTTCCTTCAGAGACGGATCCTTATTGGAATGTCTCGTCATATCGAATACGACCTGCGTCGCGACTTCTACACCCATCTTGTCGATCAACCCCTCTCGTTTTTTCAAGAGCATCGTATCGGCGATTTGATGGCACGAGCTACTAATGATCTGGCTGCCGTGCGACAACTCGCGGGCCCGATGATCATGTACACACTGCAGACGCTGTTTGTCGTGGTGCTGGTACTGCCGTTGATGTTCATGATCCACTGGTGGTTGACCCTCTTACTGTTCGTGACGATGCCGCTCGTATCGCTCACAGTTAAATATTTTGGGCAGCAGGTGCATGTAAGGTTTGAGAAAATTCAAGAATTCTTTGCCCACATTACCGCACGAGCACAGGAGAACTTTACCGGCGTACGCGTAGTACGAGCTTACGCTCAGGAACCGGCTGAGATTAGCGCCTTTGAAAAACTTAATCGGCAATATGCGGAGCGAAATCTGAGCTTGGTCAGAATCGATGCTCTAATGCGCCCACTAATGCAGTTTCTGATCGGCATGGGTTTTGTACTGATCATCTGGGCTGGTGTTCCACTGGCAGTTCGCGGGGAGATTACGGTGGGTCAGTTCACGATGTTCAACTTGTATCTTACCCGTCTGATCTGGCCGTTGATTGCGCTCGGATACGTAGTCAATTTGTATCAGCGCGGAACTGCAAGCCTCAAG
This sequence comes from uncultured Chloracidobacterium sp., assembly GCA_964574785.1. Classification (GTDB taxonomy): domain Bacteria; phylum Acidobacteriota; class Blastocatellia; order Pyrinomonadales; family Pyrinomonadaceae; genus PSRF01. The sequence continues at coordinate 21,719 of CAZNPP010000054.1, forward strand.
AGAATGAACGCTATTTTCTCGATCAAGCCGGCTATTTCAGATGATGAGAACGTGAAAGAGCAACCGCCTATTCGCGGAGCTATTGAATTCCGGAATCTTACTTTCAAGTACCACCCGCACGACGAACCAGTACTTCATGATATCAACCTGTTCATTCCTGCGGGCCAAACCGTTGCTTTCGTGGGTCGAACAGGAAGTGGTAAGTCGACTCTCGTTAGCCTGATCGCGCGTCTGCTTGAAGCACCCGCCAACACTGTTCTCATTGACGGAGTCTCTGTAACAGACTATCCACTTCCCCAACTTCGCTCGAGCATTGGATTTGTACCTCAGGAGACTTTTTTGTTTAGCGACTCGCTGGCTAGCAACATTGCCTTTGGTGTACGTCAAACTAAATCAGAAGACGTGGCATGGGCATCAGAAGTTGCGGGTCTGAGTGCAGACATTGAGACCTTTCCAGAGGGCATGGAAACTCTCGTTGGTGAGCGAGGCATTACTCTCTCAGGTGGTCAGAAACAGCGAACAGCAATTGCGCGCGCACTGTTACGGCAACCAAAGATCTTGATATTGGATGACGCGCTTTCCTCAGTTGATACATACACAGAAGAAAGAATATTGGAAAGACTTCGGGACGTTACGCGTCATCGCACTACCATCTTCGTTTCGCATCGGATCTCGACCGTGAAGAATGCTGATGTTATCTGTGTGCTCGAAGAAGGTCGCATCATCGAGCGGGGCAATCACGAGGAACTTCTCTCGCAAGATGGAGAATACGCTGCACTTTATGAGCGACAACTGCTTGAAGAGGAGTTGGCGGCCACCTAAACGAAACGTATGTCGACAGCGGTCAAACAGTTTCACGAAGAGGAGGCAATCGGAAAGACCTATGATCTCCAGATAGCGCGGCGACTTCTGCGCTATCTAAAGCCTTACGTGCGCCTGCTTGTGCCAGCACTTTTTCTGACGCTGATGCTCAATCTGTTAGGTGTGCTACAGCCGAAGTTCACGCAATATGCAATCGACTGGTACATCCTGCCTGGAATTACTGATGGTCTGATGATATTGGTGGGCCTTTTTGTTGGTGTTCAATTCCTAAGGCTCATCTTCTCATACTTTCAGGCACTGTTGCTTAATACAGTTGGTCAGTATGTGATGTTTGATATCCGCAGGGAACTGTATGACAAGCTGCAACATCAGGAGGTTGCTTATTACGACCGCAACCCGGTTGGACGCATTATGACTCGGTTGACCAATGATGTTGATGCGCTTAATGAACTCTTTACACAGGGAGTGACGGATGTTCTAGGTGATCTGGTAATGATCTTTGCCATCATCGCCATGATGCTTTGGATGGATGTTCGCCTCACACTGGTAACTCTCTTGACCGTTCCCATGCTGTTTGCCGCTACGACCTGGTTTCGCAAAGGTGCGCGACGCGGTTATGACATGGTAAGGACCAGAATTGCACGTATAAACGCCTTCCTTCAGGAGCACTTTGCCGGAGCGCAGACTGTCCAACTCTTTAACGCCGAAGCAAAGTCGGTCGATAAGTTTAACCGCATCAACGATGACCACCGGCGGGCCAATATTGAAACTATCTTCTTCTACGCCGTATTTTTCCCGCTCGTCGATTTCATAGGCGCCGTCGGTATTGCTCTGGTTATTTGGTACGGCGGCTATCGAGTGATGCAAAATACGCCGGAGAACACAGTTCTGTCGCTCGGCGCTCTCGTCGCGTTCATCCAATATTCGGGTTTTTTATTTCAGCCGATCAGAGATATCTCGGACAAATATAATGTGCTGCAATCAGCCGTTGTTGCATCTCATCGCATATTCAAGACACTTGATCTGCCAATCACTATCTCGACACCCAAAGACCCGGTGAAGTTCGGCCGCGCACGCGGTCGCATTGAGTTCGAAAATGTTTGGTTCGCCTACAACAAGGACGAGTGGGTGCTGAAGGATGTTTCATTTACCGTTGCACCGGGGCAATCGATTGCCTTAGTAGGTCACACCGGCTCCGGCAAAACAACTATCACAAACCTCTTAATGCGGTTCTATGACGTACAACGAGGTCGGATACTTTTGGATGGAGTTGATCTGCGAGATTGGGATTTGCGTTCGTTACGCGAGAACTTTGCGGTTGTCCTTCAGGATATCTTTCTTTTCAGTGGGACTGTAGCAAGCAATATCCGTCTGGGCCGCGAAGACATTTCAGATGAACGTGTGCAATGGGCTGCCCGGGAAGTTCATGCTGATCGTTTCATTGACCGCCTTAAGGGTGGATATGAGGCAGAGATTAAGGAACGAGGTGCTGGTCTGTCAGTAGGTCAAAAACAACTGATTTCGTTTGCGCGGGCGCTCGCCTTCGATCCTGCTCTGTTGATTTTGGATGAAGCCACCAGTTCGATCGACACTGAAACCGAACAACTAATCCAGCAGGCAATAGAGCGGGTTATGCGGGATCGAACCTCGATTGTGGTCGCACATCGGTTATCTACCATTCAACGTGCCGACCAGATTATTGTGCTTCATCATGGCGAGATCCGCGAGCAAGGCACGCACCAGGAACTTCTGGTCCAGCGGGGTCTTTACTGGAGACTATACAAGCTTCAATATGCTGACCTGTCGCGGCCACAGCCTCTGCCTTCTTCGTCTGAAGGAGAGGAACCCCTGCTTCCAGCAGTTGAGAGTAGGTTTCAGTTTAACGAATAGCGATCAGCAATCAGTGATGAGTGACAAATGTGTGACGAGTGATGAGTGATTATCTATGACAACAAGACCGACTGCTCTAATTATTGGGCTCCTTCTGATTCTGGTCGGACTCAGCATGCTGCCCGCA
>CAZNPP010000055.1:0-24081 GCA_964574785.1 uncultured Chloracidobacterium sp.
GGCTCTACACGCTGACTTGATAAGAGAAGCGCATCTGCCATCTCACCAAAAGCCAGACGCGCACCAAATGCCGGGACTGGAAAGAATGTGGGACGCGACAATACCTTGCCGAGAGTCTTTGTGAACTCCGCATTGCGCACTGGATTCTGGGCCACAACGTTAATTGGTCCTGCAAGGGAATCGTTCGCCAGCACAAGGTTTATAACGCCGATGACATCATCAAGCGCAATCCAGCTCATCCACTGTTTTCCAGTGCCTATTTTTCCACCAACACCCATGCGAAATGGTGGCAACATCTTCGCCAAAGCCCCCCCTTTACTATCGAGAATGATTCCGAAGCGTAGAATGACAACTCTTATTCCCTTCTGCGCCGCTGCTTCGGTTGCTTTTTCCCACTCCACGCCCACTTTTGCCAAAAAGTCGTTCCCGGGCGCACTCGATTCGGTGAGGACTTCGTCATCCCTATCGCCGTAATAACCGATAGCCGAGGCAGAGATAAAGGTTTTCGGCGGCTGGCTTAGTTGAACGAAGGATTCGCTCAGAAGTTTTGTGCCTTGTACGCGGCTTTCACGGATTCGGCGTTTCTTCTCCTCGGTCCAGCGGCCTCCGGCTATGCTCTCGCCGGCGAGATGAACCACAGCATCAAATCCCTCGAGTCGAGCCATGGCAATGCTGTATCGGTCCGGACTCCACTCGATTTCGGCTGATTCCGCACGAGGAGGGCGACGGACCAGCCGATAAGAATCGTGCTCTTTTAACTCAAGCGATGTTATGAGAGCCGAACCGACTAAACCGTGGGAGCCACTAATGAGTATCTTCATCTATTTTTAACCTTTCAGCCAAGGATCAGAGGGTTCTAAGAATATTCTTAATGAGCGAATTCCAAATGGTTACCTTCAGGGTTAGAAGCCGGGATTAGAGACCGGCATATCCCAGAACGTACCTGTTGAAGGTTATTACTTATCACGAAGCCTTATCCGAAATATACCCTGGCTTCAGTTTCGCCTTAACCACGCAATCTCCCCCAAGAACTGCACTACTCAGACGCTACTGGCAGAGACACCCTATGCTTGAAGCATAGGGTATCTGCCGGTAGCGAGAGAGTAGTTCAGTTCATTAGGTGCTTCGCTAGCTGTTAGCGCGCGCGAAAAAAGTGTTTCACTCTCTTGCCATTCACTGGTGGATGAGTAGAATAGCGCAGCACGACTTATATCTGATTAAGAAGGAGCAGCCTCATCATGCTTCGTATTATCGCTCTCACCTTCCTCTATTTAATCCTCGTAACAATTCTTGTCTCTCTGATCTGGACAAGCCGTAGTCAGACTGCCCAAGACTTGGTCAAGATTACAGTGACAAGCGAGGAAATTCTTAGCCTCAACCCGTCGATAAGTGGCGATGGTCAGCACGTCAGCTTCGAATCCACAGGCGATCTCACCAACGAAGGAGTAACCGGTTTCCGAGCCTACCGTGGGCATATTGACGCTAGTACCTTGACACCGTTTGCAAACAGCCGAGCGGTTGCTCCGGCGCTCTCACAGGATGGATCGCGAATCGCTTTTGCATCAACGGAAGACCTGGTTGGCAGAAATGCGGATCGCAATTCTGAAATCTTTCTACTGGAAGGTACAGATCTGAAACAGGTGACGGATACAGCACCCGCTACCCCTTCAAGTCGCACTATAGACGGAAGCTTTAGCCCTTCAATTAGTGACAGTGGTCTCCTGATCGCTTTTTCCTCAAACCGAGACCTGGTGGGTCTAAACGATAATAACAATTTCGAAGTGTTCATTTACGATGTTGCTGCTCTGACTTTTACGCAGGTAACAAGTTCCCTCGAGCTACCCGGAGCTACGAACGCGAAGATAAGCGGTGACGGCTCTCGCGTTGCTTATCTTCGCGAGACTGATAACCAACAAGAACTCCTCATATTCGAGCGGTTGACTAACACAACACGCAGCATTGCCAAAGGAACGCTGTCGTTAACGTATGGTCGTGCAGTCAGCGATGACGGTCAACGAGTGGTCTATAGCTCTGAACAATCAGCCAATCAGTCCCAGGTATTTCTCTTCGATGAGTCATCCGGGAGTGCGCGTCAAATAACAAATCTCGGAGTGAGGGTAAATGACGTTAACCTTCAGCCGACAATTAGCGGTGATGGCAAGCGAATCGCCTTTGCTACTCGGCGAAATGTTATTGGTCAGAACTCGGATAACAGCGTCGAGCTCTACTTTTACGACATACCGAGTGGCCAGTTCTCGAAACTAACGACCGCTCCATCTCGCGCAACGGCGGAAGTAGTTGCTTCCTTAAACGATGACGGATCCAGAATTGTGTTTAGTTTCCCACGAGTGCTTACGGATATAGTTTCTGAGAACGACAATGCCAACAATTCCGAGATCTATATGTTAAGCCTTACTCCACGACCTATGTTTGGAGATCTGGTTTTAATGAATGCTGCCGCTATGGGCAATGAACCTATCAAAACGTTAGCTCAAGGCAGCATCGTTGTTGCTCGAGGGAATGCTCTGGCACATCAAACTCGACAGATTAAGCCTCAACCCGGCGCTTCGTTTCCTTTTTCCTATCTAGGGACAACGGTCACTGTAAATGGTGAACGAGCCCAATTACTCTTTGTTTCTCCAGGCCAGGTAAACTTTGTGCTGCCACCCTCGACAAGTATAGGTACAGCACAGGTTCTTGTAAGAAATGCAGACGGATTCGAATCACAGACGAGTATCGACATTATGCCTGTTGCTCCAGGCGTGTTCACAATTAGTGGCGATGGGCGCGGCGAAGCAGTGATCCTAAATGCCGATACGATGATGAGTGGACCATTCGATCCAACGGACGACAGACTTCGCGTGATTCTCTTTGCCACAGGCGCTCGCAATGCCTCGCAAGTAACTCTCTCAATGGCTGGCCAAGTTTTAGCTTCTGAAGCAATAACTGCATCTGCAAGTCTTCCGGGACTGGACCAAATTCACTTTAAGGTTCCTTCAGACTTGCGTGGACTTGGGGCAGTTGATCTGCTGGTTCATGCTGAGAACATTGAAAGCAACAGAGTAACGGTAACACTCTCTGGCAGTGTTCTAAGAGACATCATGATTAACGAGATATTAGCTGATCCACCAGATGGTATTGCTGGAGATGCCAATGGCGATGGTGTTCGGGATTCTAGCCAGGATGAATTTGTAGAGCTTGTTAATTCAACAACTCGCGACCTCGACATCAGTGGGTTTCAATTATCTACTCGAAGTCCAACAGCTACGACGGACTCCGTACGCCATAGATTCGCCTCAGGAACCATTCTTCCGGCGGGCGCTGCGATCGTGGTTTTTGGTGGCGGTAATCCGGATCAGGAGTCTCAGTCTTTTGGAAAGGCGCAAGTCTTCAAGGCTTCAAGTGGCGGTCTTGGCCTTCTCAATTCGGGTGCCATCGTAACTCTTCGCGATAACTCAGGCAGGATGATTACATTTGTTGGCTATGGTGGGCCAACCGGTCTTCGTGGCGATCAAAATCAATCGCTTACACGCTCGCCAGATGTCAGTGGCATTTTTGTTCTGCATCAAACAGCCTCTCTCAGTGACAGGAGATTGTTCAGTCCCGGCATCCGCATAGACGGCTCTCCTTTCCTGCCATCACCGGCAATCTCAAGAATCACCATTTCTCCACCATTTGGAAGTGTCGACGTTGGAAACGAGCTGCAATTTGAAGCTGTGGCTACTGACGCAAATGACCAGGTGTTGGAAGATGTCATCTTCACATGGCGATCATCTGACACCTCAATAGCAACGATTTCAAATACTGGAGTTGCTCGCGCAGTAGCTCCCGGAAAATGCGAGATAACCGCTTCCGCTCGCGGCGTAAAGTCTCCTCCGATATCGTTCGTAGTACCTACTCCATCACCAACGCCATCTCCGTCTCCGTCCCCTTCTCCGTCTCCATCACCGTCCCCGCCGCCTTCTCCCTCTCCTTCTCCCGTTCCGAGCCCAAGCCCAGCACCGCCGATAGTAATAAGCGAGTTTAGGACCCGCGGTCCAATCGGAGCTAATGATGAATTTATCGAACTCTATAACAACTCGGACAGTGCCATAGCTGTTGGCGGCTGGAAGCTTCGTGGCTCGAGCAGCTCCGGTGCTGTTACCACTCGGATGACGATTGCTTCAACTGTGGTTCTGCCACCACGCGGGCATTTTCTTGCTGTTAATTCTGCATACAGCGGCATGGTTCCCGGCGATCAATCGTTCTCCAGCGGAATCAGCAACGACGGAGGGATTGCGTTGACACTTCCAGACGACTTCGTGGTCGACCAGGTAGGCATGGCCGCGGGCTCCGCATTCAAGGAAGGCACTCACCTTCCCCCACTGGCAAGCGATACCAATCAGAGTTACGAGCGAAAGCCGGGAGGTTCAGACGGAAGCACTCAGGATACAAGCGATAATCTGAGCGACTTTATACTTGTAGCACCAAGTGATCCGCAAAACTTGAACAGCGCCCCTACTCCTGGTCCAGAGCCTTCGCCTTCTCCCACACCTGTTGCTTCTCCATCACCCACTCCATCACCATCACCATCACCTTCCCCAACTCCTTCACCTCCGCCGCCAGCGGCTGTGGTCATCAGCCAGGTCTATGGAGGCGGTGGAAACTCGGGTGCTCCATTTCGAAACGATTTCATCGAAATCTATAACCGCGGGGAGGTCCCACTCGACATCTCTGGGTGGTCAATTCAGTATGCGAGTGCGACAGCTGCGACGTGGTCGGTAACTCCTCTCACATCGATCTCGCTAGCTCCTGGTCAATACTATCTAATCCAGCAAACATCAGGAGGTAGCAACGGCGCTGACCTACCGGCTCCAGATGCTACAGGCACGATTGTTATGGCAGCTACGGCTGGAAAGGTTGCGCTGCTGAACTCTACATCGCCCCTAAGCGGCGCATGTCCAGTCAGTGACACAATTATTGATCTTGTCGGTTATGGAAGCACGGCAAGCTGTTATGAGGGAGCAGGACCAACAGCGGCGCCAAGCAATACGAATGCGATACTTAGGAGTAATGAGGGCTGCACAGACACGCAGAACAACGTTGCGGATTTCGCAGCGGGCTCACCACATCCACGCAACTCGACAGTAACAAATGCTTGCTCGCCTCTTGCAATGCAGAATTATCCGAGAATGGTAGATGATCCGAGCGATTTAACAACACTGTTCTTACCGGGAAAAGGACCTTTCGTCCGCGTAAGAAACGGTGCAACTCCCGCACCAGCTCTTTTAACGTACCACTCCTTGCAAAGGGCTCGACGCACTGGCGTAAAGGCGCTTTTCCATGCGACCAGCAAGATACGCCAAACGACCAGCCTCAAGGGACAGTTTCATGGCTTCAGCCATCTTTGCGGAATCACGCGCCTCAGCAATCGCAGTGTTCATCAACACCGCATCCGCTCCCAACTCCATAGCGATAGTCGCATCACTCGCAGTACCAACTCCAGCATCGACAATGATTGTTGCCTGCGGCAATTGTTCACGCATGATCCGAAGATTTGCGGGATTTTGTACTCCGAGACCTGAACCTATCGGAGCTGCCAGGGGCATAACAGCAGGACAACCAACATCCAGAAGCTTCTTTGCCATGATCAGATCATCGTTGAAATAAGGAAGAACAGTAAAACCTTCCTTTACCAACACTCGCGCTGCTTCAAGTGTCTGTTCATTGTCTGGAAAGAGCGTGGTTTGATCGCCAATTACTTCAAGTTTAATTAGGTCCGTCTGAAGCGCCTCACGGGCCAGTCTTGCTGTCCGGATTGCTTCTTCCGCCGTGTAGCATCCCGCAGTGTTTGGCAAAATCTGCAACGAAGGGTCGAGATGGTCCAGAAACGACTCTGTACTGCGGTCCAGTGGCACACGCCTTACGGCAACCGTAACCATCTCGGCGCCTGAAGCGCGGTGCGCTGTTTTCATCTCCTCATAACTACGATATTTACCGGTACCGATGATCAATCGAGATGTATAAACTCGTCCCGCAATCTCAAAGTGGTCTTTTTGTTGGGCAGATACAACAGTTGTCATGGTTTGGATGAAACTCAGTTCTTTTTATTAGTGGTTGTTCGCAGTACATCATAGCTCAAAAATCTGAAGACCGCCGCCGACGAAGTGCACGATCTCTACCCGATCGCCCTCTGCCAAGTGCGTGTTTGGCCAGTCCCCCCGCCTAACCACCGTTCCATTGAGTTCTATTGCAATGCGGTCTGAAGGAAGTTCGAGAACCGCCAGCAGTTCCTGCAAAGTGCTTTTCTCAACAATTTCGCGATCCCCACCATTTATTTGAATTAGCAAGCTGTCTGCTCCTTCAAACGCCCGGTAGAATCACGCGCCTGATTTCGGTGGTTTCTCCGTTGGCTGAGGTTCTTATGAGTATTGCGGCACGACCTGAACTGAATTGCGGAACCTGCGTAGTTATGATTGCCACTCCATCACTTTCGGTTTTGATCGTCTGGATCTGCGGCCGGAATGTTGTGCCAAGTATTTTTACCGAGACAGCAACGCCCTTCAACGGTTGCTCTTCATCACCCTTGCGATAAGACACCAGAACTCGCAACATCAGAGAATCCCCGGAGCGAAATTCCTCTTCATCGTCAAGGAGCGTAACCGTTAAGCCCTCGGTTCGCTCGGTTATGGCACCTAGCGGGGACTCCCTGGACAGTGGTGGTGAGGAGATAATCTCTTGGGTCGTGTCAACTTCTGGCTCGGCTTGCTCAGTATCAGGGACAGTCTCTTTCCCATTGTCCTTAATTGGGAAGACAGCAATTGGTGAGACAGCCTCAGCACTTCCCATTCTCCTAAGGTCAGCTATGCGGCCTGCAAGTATAGCCGCACAAATAAGTCTGTGCTGCCTGTTTAACCTTTCGGCGAGAGCATGTTCACTAAACCCGGAAGCAAGGAGGTCTTCATAGGGTGAACGCTTGCTGGCCAGAATAGCGCCACCTGCATATACAAGTGAAAGAATTATAGGAGTGTCAAGACCCTTGTCCTCAGTTTGCACATGGTAAACAACTCCATCATGTTCAACGTCGGTGTTATAGCCAGTTATCACGGTCTTAATTCCACGTCCAAGGGATATTAAACCGACCACCTCAAAGTGAGGTTCAAGCGCACGGTAACACAGTAATTTTTGCAGGGTCAATCACCATTTTCTGAGGCGATTACCTAAATAGTACCTTGCTTGACACCCTAAATCACATCGACTAGGATTCGCTTGTACAATGATTCTCAATCTCGAAGTTATCGGCTCTGATCCATCAATGCTAGTGGCTCAGATGTGATTACTGAAGGGCGTTCGATGTCGTTTAACTTGTACGACTACTTGCCGATACTGCTGATGTTCATCGTCGCAGCCGGCTTCGCAATCGGAAACGTTCTGCTCTCGCAGTTGGTTGGCCAGCGCAAGCGAACAAAAACAAAATTGATGCCATACGAATGTGGCAAGGATCCGGTAGGGTCAGCGCGTGAGCGCTTTTCAGTTAAGTTCTACCTCATCGCAATGCTCTTCATTCTGTTTGACATTGAGGTCATCTTTCTTATTCCGTGGGCGGTGGTTTTTAAGACGCTAGCCAGCCCTGCTTATGATCTAGCAATGCTGGCCTACGTTGAAATGATGTTGTTTGTAGGGCTGCTTTTTGCTGGACTTATCTATGTCATCAAGAAAGGGGCCCTGGACTGGGGAGAGGCAGCAAGGCGCGAGGTTGAAGCAGAGGCACGTTTGCTGTCAGAAACTGAAAGGATTCGCGCTCAAGGCGAACGGACGGCAGCTTAGTTCGGAGTTTTCATGGGTCTCGAGAATGTCATCTCTCAAGCTTTACCGGAAGTCCTGACGACTCGGTTGGACTCGCTCATAAATTGGGCACGTAAGTCGTCACTCTGGCCGGCAACTTTTGGTCTGGCTTGCTGTGCCATAGAGATGATGAATGCAACTTCGGCCCGAAATGACCTCGCGCGCTTCGGTTCGGAGGTTTTTCGCGCAAGTCCACGGCAGGCTGACGTGATGATTGTCTCCGGAAGAGTTTCGCGCAAGATGGCTCCCGTACTGCGCCGCATTTACGATCAGATGCCGGAACCTAAATGGGTAATTTCTATGGGAGCGTGCGCAACGTCTGGTGGTGTTTTTGACAATTACGCGATCGTGCAAGGAGTCGACAAGATTGTCCCTGTTGACGTCTACATACCCGGCTGCCCACCACGACCCGAAATGCTGATTCACGCGGTAATGATGCTGCAGGATAAGGTGATGAAAGAGTCTGTCAGAGATCGGCGGGATGTACCTGAGGAGGAAGCGCGCGAAGCTTTCGCTCCCGGAACACTACCGGTCACCGATGGATCAACTGTGAAAGAATCTGTGTCTACGGAGTCGCGACCTTATACAATCGCTTCACGCCATGAACGCCGGCGCTCTTCATAGAATGATTCGATATGCTGGTTTCTTAGATGACAACAGAGGCAAACAACGAGCACGGCTCTCTTGAGCAGCCAACAGCAAATACTCCCGAAACCAAAGAAACGCCGTCCCAATTGGTGGCGGCGTTGCAGCGTGAGCGCCCGGAATTAATCACCGAAATCATAGAGGCCTATGCCGAGGTCACCGCAGTTGTTCCTCGCGAACATATAGTAAGTGTTTGCTCTTTCCTCAAAACAACTCCTGCAGGGAAGTTCGATTTCTTATCCGATATCACCGGCGCAGATCGGGGAGTTGAGGAAGAGCCGAGGTTTGAGGTCAACTATCATCTGTTTTCAACAACCTTTTACCATCGGCTGAGATTAAAAGTGGTCCTGAACGAGGATGACGTCCGTGTGCCCACAGTGACGGAAGTTTGGCGTACGGCAAATTGGCATGAGCGAGAAACTTATGACCTCTTTGGTGTAATTTTTGAAGGGCACCCGGACCTGAGAAGAATTCTTTTGCCGGAGGATTGGCAAGGACATGCTCTCCGCAAGGACTTTCCCTTGCGCGGTTATGAACCTTATAGCCTGAAGTAAAGAGATGAGCACCGTCTCAAACATACCGTCTCAATTCGAAGTCGTTGATCGGCCGCTCGATAGTCAAATGACTATCTCGATGGGGCCACAACACCCATCGACCCATGGCGTGCTGCGCCTCGAGTTAATTCTTGATGGCGAGATGGTAGTTAAAGCCACTCCGGATATTGGTTACCTTCACACCGGGATGGAGAAGCTCTTTGAATATAAGAAGTATCAACAGGGCATTGTCATTACTGATCGGATGGATTACCTCAATCCCCTGGGAAATAACTTGGCCTATGTGATGGCAGTCGAGAAGTTGCTTGGCTTGGAGATTCCGGAGAGAGCCCAGACTATCAGAGTCCTGACTTGTGAGTTACAGCGAATAGCATCGCATCTTGTCTGGCTTGGCACTCAAGCCCTTGATTTGGGTGCGATGACTGTTTTCTTCTACTGCTTTCGTCAACGCGAGAAGATTCTCAACCTTATCGAGGCAGCATCAGGGGGTCGTCTTACTCCTTCCTACTTTCGAATCGGCGGTTTAATGATGGATCTGCCTGCCGGCTTCGAGCGTCGAGTACAGCAGTTTTTGGATGAATTCCCAAAAGCAGTTGATGAATTTCACAAGCTCTTGACCGGCAACAGAATCTTTCAACGTCGTACCCAAGGTGTGGGAAAGATTTCGGCGGAAGATGCCATTGATCTGGGTCTGTCAGGACCGAGCTTGCGAGGCTGTGGTGTAAAGCTTGATATTCGTAAGGCTAATCCCTACACAGGATATGAGAACTACGACTTCGACATTCCCACGGAGTCTGATGGCGACGTTTGGTCGCGGTATCTGGTGCGCATGCAGGAGTTCGTAGAGTCGCAGAAGATAGTCAAGCAGGCCTTAGGAAGGTTAAGGCCTGGTCCGATTAAAGCTGATGCCCCAAAGGTCGTGCTTCCGGATCGGGAAGCAATGAAGACGCACATGGATGCGCTCATTCATCACTTTCTAATAGTAGCAGAAGGATTTGATGTCCCGGCCGGCGAAGTTTACCAAGTGATAGAGGCTTCAAAGGGTGAACTGGGTGTGTACGTCAAGTCTGACGGTGGACCAAAGCCAAATCGAGTTCATTTTCGCGGCCCAAGCTTTATCAACCTTTCGGCTCTGCCATACATGGTAAAGGGGGCAATGATAGCAGACGTCGTGGCAGTCATTGGTTCCCTGGATATTGTTCTGGGAGAAATTGATCGGTAGTCGGTGGTCAGTTGTTAGTGGTCAGTGGTCAGTTGTCAGTGGTCCATTGTCAGGTAGTTAACCCTTGTTCCTTAGATCGCCCACCGACAACTGACAACGGACAACTGACCACTGACTACGGACAAAGGGCAACTGACAACGGACCACTATGCAGCTAATTCATATGGGACCGCGGTCCCAGCCAGTAAATGTTCCAGACGAGATCGATAGCTTCTCGCCTGAAGTCGAGGCGGAGATTGATCGCCATCTCGCAAAGTATCCGGTGATGCGTTCGGCGATCCTCCCGCTGATGTTTATTGTTCAACGTGAGCGGGGTTATTTGGATCCTCCCGGAGTAGCATATCTGGCGAAACGATTAAAGTTGCGTATCACAGATATTTGGGAGGTGGCCACTTTCTATTCAATGCTCCATACGGAGCCGATTGGAAAGTACCACATCCAAATCTGCCGGACGCTGTCATGCAAAATAATGGGCTCAGACAAGATTACGCGGCACTGCGCTGAGAAACTGGGAATCAACGTAGGGGAAACTACACCTGATGGTCGTTTTACGTTGTCAGAAGTGGAGTGTCTCGGTTCCTGCGGCACAGCGCCAATGTTTCAGATTAATTTCGATTATCACGAGAACTTAACTCCAGAAAGGGTGGATGAGATTCTTGGAGCACTTCCGTGAAAAGTTGTCCGTTGTCAGTTGTCGGTTGTCAGTAGCCAGTATCAACGAACAACGGACAACGGACTACTGACTACTGACAACCATTCACCATGTTTATTGGCGCCATTGGTTGCGAACCGCTTCAACTGGCACGAGTTCATCTCGAGAACTCGCGGAAGCTAGAAGTCTATAAAAAGCATGGCGGCTATGAGGCTCTGCGCCAGGTTTTGACCTCAATGTCACCCGACGACGTCATCACCGAGGTAAAGAAGTCTGCTTTGCGAGGACGTGGTGGCGCTGGATTTCCTACTGGCATGAAGTGGAGCTTCGTACCGAAAGACTCGCCAAAACCGAAATATGTCGTTTGCAATGCTGATGAGTCAGAGCCGGGCACATTTAAGGATCGTTATCTGATGGAGCGCGATCCGCACCTCCTTATTGAAGGGATGCTGATCGCTGCATACGCACTTGGTTCAAAAACCGGCTACATCTACACGCGTGGCGAGTACAAATACCTAATCGATATCATGGATGTTGCTCTTGACGAGGCCCGCGCCGCAAGGTTGCTCGGTGAGAACATTCTCGGTAGCGCCCTAACTTGCGACATCCACACACACACAGGAGCTGGTGCTTATATTTGCGGGGAAGAGACCGCTCTTCTGAGTTCTCTTGAAGGAATGCGAGGGCACCCGCGGATGAAACCTCCCTTCCCTGCCGTTTCAGGCCTATATGGCTGCCCCACTGTCGTTAACAATGTAGAGACGCTTACTGCAGTACCCGATATCATCAAGATGGGAGGCGAGGCTTACCAGAAATTGGGTACCGAAAAGAGTGGCGGCACAAAACTCTGGTCAGTTTCAGGTCATGTGAAGCGTCCAGGCGTCTACGAACTACCCATGGGATACGATGACATGGAGAAGTTCATCATGGAAGACTGCCAGGGAATGCTTAATGGCAAAAAGTTGAAAGCGGTGATTCCAGGTGGCTCCTCGGTCTACATCATGCGTGCTGATGACATTATCGGGAAAGATGTGCGGATGGACTACGAGGGTCTCGTGGCCGCGGGTTCCATGGTCGGGTCGGGCGGATTCATTGTCATGGATGAAACCGTTGATGTCTTTGAGTCAACAAAGAATCTAACCGAGTTCTACAAACATGAATCCTGCGGCTGGTGTACGCCCTGCCGAGAAGGTACCGATTGGTTAGTAAAGATTTTCAAGCGCATTTCCAATGGTGGTGGACGTCCTGAGGACGCGAAACTGATGTTGGATTTATGCGACAACATCGAAGGTAAATCCTTCTGTCCATTGGGCGATGCTGCGGCCTGGCCAATTCAATCTGCGATTAAACGGTTTCCGGAGGATTTTAAGAAGTGGCTGACTAACAGTACATGAGAGGAGAGTGCCATGACCGAAGAGGAGTACCTTCGATTTAAGAATCTGTTAGGAACGGTGATCGAACAGCAGGCCGTGTTCGCCGAGAATCAAGCTAAAGCCGACACTAGGATGGCTCGCCATGAAGAGGCAATTGCTTCTCGACTAACAATAGCTGAGATGCACGAGAGCGAGATCAAAGAAGCTAATGAACGGATGAATGCTCGGTTCGAAGAGATAACTGCAACCTTTGCGGAGACAGACGAAAGAATCAACGCATTAGTGAGTATCGTAGACAGATACATTAGCAAAAACTGAATGGAGTCAATAAAGGTCACCATTAACAATAGAGAATTCAACGTACCCAAGGGGGCACGCCTGATCGATGTGTGCCGCGAGGAAGGTTTTGACATTCCCTCATTCTGCTACTACGCCGATCTTGCTCTCCAAGCCTCTTGTCGCATGTGTTTGGTGCGCATCGAAAAGATGCCTAAGCTTCAAACCTCCTGCACAATCATTTGTACCGATGGCATGGTGGTAACGACTAAGAGTGAGGAGATCGAAAAGGCTCAGCGGGCAATGCTCGAGTTTCTTTTAGCGAACCACCCTCTTGATTGCCCGGTCTGTGATCGCGGTGGCGAGTGTGAGCTCCAAGAGATGGCTTTCGATTGGGGTGGTCTCGAAGAACGTTTTACTGAGAGCAAGAACTATCATCCCGAGAAGTACTTGTCACCCATGGTCGCAAATGATCCGCAGCGCTGCATTCTCTGTAAGCGCTGCACACGTGTTTGCGATGAATGGATGGGCGAAGATGCAATCGAAGCCGGTGGTCGCGGCGCTCATACGGTAATTGGCACGTATGGCGGTTGGCTCGACTGTTCGCAATGCGGCAACTGCATCGAGGTTTGTCCAACGGGCACTCTCCTCGATGGTACCTATCGTCATCAAGCACGCCCCTGGGAGTTGGCCCAAACTATCTCGACTTGTACCTACTGTTCAGATGGCTGCCAAATGTCGCTTGGCTCGCGCGGGGGCGAGTTAATGCGGGTAGTCGCCCGCGATCGTTATGTCAACGGAATTAATGGCGAATTCCTTTGCGTAAAGGGCCGCTTTGGGCATCCGTTTGTTAATCATGAAGCTCGCTTGCGCACGCCACTTATTCGCTATAAGAAGGGCGGCAGATTGATTCCAACAACATGGGATGAAGCTGTCCGTCACGTGGCCCAAAACCTCGATAGGGTTGCTGATGCTCACGGTCGCAATGCAATTGGAGTAGTTGCCAGCCCCCGACTCACAAATGAGTCTCTGTACACCTTATACAAATTCGCGACGGAACTCGTGGGTACTGAGAACTACACTGCGGCTGATGCTTTTAGTCTGCAGCCATTCTTCGAGAATCTAGGTGGGCATCTCGCTACTCACCATGACATCCGGCATGCAAGAACAATCTTGTTACTGGGCGGTGAACCTGAGGAGCTTCAACCGTTAACAGGTAAACAGATTCGCCAGGCAGTGCGCAATGGTGGCGCCAATCTCCTCGTTGTAAATAGTGTGCCGATTCGCCTGATTGAACAGTCAGCGCAGTTCGTTCATGTGCGGCCAGGGATGCTTGATGCTGCAGTACTCGCACTGGTTGAACCAAATAGCACGTCGTATTCCGCCGGCAGGCTTGGAGTTAAAGTGGAGGAACTTAACGCTCTGCGCGAGTTCCTCGTCACCACTGAAGGAGACCTCATCATCATGTTCGGCGGTGAAGTCAGCGCCGCCGCCCAAATCGCATTGGCTCAGTTGCCTTACAAGCTTGCAGCCGAAAACCGTCGCGTTCTTCTGCATCCACTTCCTTTATATAACAACAGCATTGGCGCTCACGATATGGGCCTCATGCGAGGCGCAATGAACGCCACCGAAATGCTGGCCGCAGCAGGCGAGTCCATTCGAGCGCTTTATGTCGCCGGAAGCTTTTTACCTGGTCAGCTTGCAGAGCGTGCGGACGCACTTAGCAAACTCGATTTTCTTGTTGTTCATGAACTCTTTGAAACCGATACGACTCGATTTGCTGATGTCGTGCTGCCCGCGGCATCCTTTGCAGAAGTTGATGGAACTTTTACAAACAATGCCGGCCTTGTTCAGAGGGTGCGTCAGTCAATTCTGCCGGTGAATCAGAGCAAGCCAGACTGGTTAATTGTGGCCCAGTTGGCAAATGAGCTCGGAGTCGATTTTGGGTATCAAATGTCAGTTAGCGCTGTCTTCAAAGAGATCGCAGAGCGGATTCCAGCTTATGGCGGACTTCGTTACCCCCTGCTGAAGGACGAGTCAAAACCGGTGCAGGTACAACATGCACTTGCTCAAGAGAAACAACTGGGACCTGAGATAGCGGCGTTGCGGAGTGTGGTCGAGAGTTTACGTGATACCGACGAAAAGATCTGGACCACGCCGGACGTGGGGCACGAACTCTTCAGGATTGGAACCTTGACAGATAAGGTGCCGCAATTTCACCTGCTTGCAACCGGCAACCCACGTCCTGAAACGGTATATATTTCGCCCCTGTACCAGATCACAGTAGATGCGAGCTTGCGCGGGGAGCCTGTTACCGCAGGCGATTAGTCCGAACAAACTTAGTTTGTCGCTTGAGCTCGGACGTTTTTCCGGATGAAAGTTTGAGACAACTTCGTCTTATTTCATGTGGTTTGGTGGATCACTTCAAACGGCAAAGAACTGATCCACCAAACCACGCGAACTCGCACGAAAGTTGAAACAGATCTCACTTAGTTTCGTGGCTAGAACTAGCATTGATTAATAAATTGATCCACCAAACCACGCGAACTCGCACGAAAGCAGAAACGACAAACTGAAGTTTGTCGGACTGTGGGAATATGGAAACCATAATCGACGTCGGCCTTAAGCTCGTCGCGATTACGATTGCCTTTACAGTAGTGCTAATGATCGTGGCCTACACGGTCCTTGCCGAACGTCGGATTCTAGGTTTTATCCAGGGACGTCTCGGACCCAACCGCGTTGGCTATGGTGGAGTGCTCCAACCTTTTGCCGACCTCCTCAAATTCATCTTAAAAGAGGACATTGTTCCGGATAAATCCACGCGCTTTATCTATTTTCTAGCCCCTGTGCTCATCACCATTGCCGCCCTGATGTCGCTCATCGTGTATCCGTTCGGCCCGGAGATCTACATTCCTTTCATAGGCACTATTGAGCTGGTCATTGCGCGTTTTGACGTGGCGTTATTGTACGTTCTCGGCGTCGCTTCAATCGGTGTTTACGGGATCGCACTCGCGGGTTGGTCTTCGAATAACAAGTACAGTCTGATGGGAGGTCTGCGCTCATCGGCGCAGATGATCTCATATGAGCTATCGCTTGCCTTGGCACTGGTGGGTGTAGTGCTGCAAGCGGGTACTCTTGATCTGCAGAGTATCGTAGAAGCCCAGTCGCGATGGTACGGAGCGGGCTGGTTTGTCTTTTGGCTTCAACCGATCGGCTTCATCATCTATATGATTTCAGCGATCGCCGAAACCAACCGCATACCTTTCGATTTACCGGAAGCGGAGACGGAACTTGTTGCCGGATTTCATACCGAATATAGCGCAATGAAATTCGCACTCTTTTTTATGGCCGAGTACATCAACATGTTTACCGTATCGATGCTCGCCGCTACGCTTTTTCTCGGTGGTTGGAACGTGCCGTTTGCGGAAGCTATTTTTGGGCGGGGCACGTTTCTTTTTGGTCTGGTGAGTGCCATTGGTTTTCTGGTGAAGGTGATTGGCTTTTTGTTCTTCTACATTTGGCTTAGGGGCACGCTACCACGTTTTCGGTTCGATCAATTGATGAGCTTCGGCTGGAAGTTTCTTCTTCCGGCAGCGATCGTGAACATAGTTATTACAGCGACGTTGGTATTGTTTGGAGTACTGTAAATTCGTGAATCCTGAATCGTGAATCGTGAATCGTAAATCGATGTTACATAATGCGCCGCATTATTTCACGATCTCACAACTATTCACGATTTACGATTCACGAGATAACCCATGCTAGCACTTCTCTTCATTCTGTTTGCTGGGCTCGCGATAGGCTGCGCAATTGCAGTAGTCGTACAGCGCAATCCGCTCTACAGTGCGATCTCTTTAATCGGCGTCTTTATTTCCCTTGCCTGCTTGTATCTGATGCTGGCGGCGCCTTTTATTGCAGCAGTCCAGGTAATTGTTTATGCAGGCGCAATCATGGTGCTTGTTGTCTTTGTAATAATGCTGCTCAACGTTGAGGAGGAAGTGCGCCGGCGCCCGCGTCTGGCGTTCTTGGTACCAACCGCTATAGGACTTGCTGCCCTTCTGATCGCCGAAACGGCTTTTATTCTGTATTCAGTACAGGCAACACCTACAACTCCGCGGGATCCGTTTTCTGATGTCGGTCTGACTGCCTCTGTTGGAATCGGGCTGTTCACAAAGTATCTATTGCCCTTTGAAATCACATCGATACTCCTGCTGATGGCGATTGTTGGAGCGATGACACTCGCAAGTCGTCCAACATCCATTTCATCTGAAGTGGTGGATGCCTTCGGGGGTCAAGTTGTGCCAATGCCTCAGTCAAGCGAGACTGCTGGGCCGACACAGATTGAATCCGAATCCTCTGGGTCTGCCTCGCCTGCTGATTAGATCGATGATTGACGACTGAAACCTTTATGGAACCACAGCTCTCATGGTATCTCGCGCTATCGGCCATTCTTTTCACGATTGGCGTAGTAGGCGTACTTATAAAGCGTAACGCTATCGCGATGTTCATGTGTATAGAGCTGATGCTCAACTCGGTAAATCTGACTTTTGTTGCGTTCTCTAGTTTCTTTCATGATGTGACCGGTCAGCTCTTTGTCTTTATCGTGATGACGGTCGCTGCTGCGGAAGCCGCAGTTGGCTTAGGCATCATTATCGCAATATTCCGCAACCGCGAATCGTTAGATGTGGATGATGCAAGCATAATGAAGCTCTGATTTGGTCCGTTGTCAGTGGTCCGTTGTCCGTTGTTATAGACCACTGACAACTACGACGGACAAACGGACTACTGACAACTGGCAAACATGGAAACTAACCTGCTTAGCTTAATCATATTTGCGCCGCTTGCCGGTGCTGTGATCAATTGGCTGGTAGGTCGGCGCCTGCGCAACGAACGCTTTATTGGCATTGTGGCCTGCACCGCCGTCGGGATTTCCACCGTTATAGCCTTCTATCTTTCTTTCAAATCCGGAGGCGCGCTACGCTCTACTGAACCTATCATCGATCATCTCTGGACCTGGATTGAGGTGGGTCGCTTCCGAGCCGATTTTGCTCTTGCCATGGACCGGCTCAGCGGCACCTATACCATGTTCGTTACCTTCGTGGGCTTCTTAATACATGTCTTCGCCATCGGCTACATGCATGGCGACAGCGGGTTCTACCGATTCTTCGCTTACCTGAACCTATTCATGTTTGCGATGCTCATACTGGTTCTTGCCGACAACTTCCTGCTCATGTTTGTGGGTTGGGAAGGCGTAGGCCTCTGCTCGTATCTCCTAATCGGTTATTACCTTGATCGAAAGGAGGCCGGTGACGCGGCCAAGAAAGCTTTCATTACTAATCGTGTTGGCGATTGGGGATTCATGCTGGGATTGATGCTGATCTTCTTTCTTACTGGCTCAATCAGTTTTTTTGAGAAGCCCCTCCATGGTGTCTCGAGCGCTCTCGACATCATTGCGGGAATGGGCGTCGACCCTTTTACCTGGCAGGCTATCTTCGCGGGAGGCATAACGTCCGCAGCGATCCTTCTCTTCATAGGTGCGATCGGGAAAAGTGCGCAAATTCCACTCTTCGTCTGGTTGCCGGATGCTATGGCTGGACCAACGCCGGTTTCTGCGCTGATACACGCAGCGACGATGGTGACCGCAGGTGTCTATATGATCGTGCGCTGCTCGGCGATTTACACGCATGCGCCGGCTGCAATGTTTGTAGTGGCAGTCATAGGCGCCGCTACTGCAATCTTCGCCGCAACAATTGGCTTAGCGCAAAACGATATTAAGAAGGTGCTCGCCTACTCGACTGTTTCGCAACTGGGCTACATGTTTCTAGCCTGCGGCGTCGGAGCGTTTGTAGCCGCAATCTTCCATGTAATTACGCATGCCTTCTTTAAAGCCCTTCTCTTTTTAGGTTCAGGTTCTGTTATCCATGGCATGCACCACGAGCAGGACATGCGACGGATGGGTGGCCTCAAGAAGTACATGCCGGTTACCTGGATTACGATGATTGCTGGTTGGTTCGCTATCTGCGGAATTCCTTTCTTCGCAGGGTTCTTCTCAAAAGACGAAATCCTTTGGAAGGCCTGGAGTGCACCGGAATTCAGTATCCCCGACGCTACGTTTGCCAGGATCCTTTGGGGTGTTGGCGCCTTAACAGCACTGATAACGGCTGTCTACATGACCCGAATGATGGTGATGACATTCTGGGGGACTGAACGCTTCCGCGAACCACCACCGATTGAACACGACGCAAAGGTCCATCACGAAGAACCGCGGACTCACATATCTCATGAACCACATGAATCTCCTTTAGTCATGCGAGTGCCTTTAATCGTACTTGCAATTCTCTCAACCATTGGAGGATTCATCGGTGTTCCGTACGCACTCGGATCACTCGTTACTGATCACCCGGTAAATTACATAGAAGAAACGCTAGTGCCCGTGGTACATCACATACCGGCAGTGAGTCACGAAGCCAGTATTGACGAACTATACTTGCTGTCGCCGCCTCCTCAAACGGTAGATGGACCACCTCCAATAGCTCCCCTTGAGCATGCCCAGGACGTCATAGCTCATGCGCACTCCCCGGAGGAGATACGCCAAGAGCGACTCCTCACGTTGATTTCCGTAATAATCGCTATCGTGGGAATTGGTATTGGCTGGCGGGTTTTCCAGAGACGTCCATTGCTTCAGATGCCGAGAATTATCGAGAACAAGTACTACGTGGATGAGTTTTATGATGCTGTCGCCGTTAAGCCTATCCTGGTTACAGCTCGTGAAGGTCTGTGGAAGCTCTTCGATATTGGAGTAATAGATGGATTTCTGCATTCGTTGGGCCGAGCGGTTACTGAAGCCGGGCGGCTCATCCGTTATATGCATGCGGGTTTTGTTCGAGGATACGCAGCAATCATTTTGGTGGGGGCACTAGTAGTCATCGGCATCTTTGCATACTTTGGCGCCATTGCACTTGGCCTGGTTAGATAAATCATGGAGCGTCACCTCTTAACATTACTAATACTATTGCCTGTGCTAGGCGCCATAGTGGCCGTGGCTTACAGCTTCTCGTCCAGCAGGCGCGAGTCTGACTACAAGTGGATTGCACTGGCCTTTACAATAGTGACTTTTGCACTCTCGCTACTGCTAATTCGAGGAGTAGGAGCTGGCACGGCCGAATTTCGTTTTGAACAGGACATTCCATGGATAGGTGCAATCGGAGCTCGTTATCACATCGGAGTCGACGGCATCAGCTTATGGCTTGTCCTACTAACAACCCTGCTAATGCCTATCGCTGTGCTTTCAAGTTGGACCGGAATACAGAAGCGTCAGCTCTCATACTATGTCTTTCTGCTCATACTTGAGAGCGCCATGATCGGCGTCTTTGTGTCGCTCGATCTACTCGTCTTTTACCTTTTCTTTGAAGCTTCGCTTATCCCGATGTTTTTCCTCATTGGTATTTGGGGAGGAGCGGAGAGAATTTATGCAGCAGTAAAGTTCTTTATCTATACGGCAATCGGCAGTCTGCTGATGCTGGTAGGTATTATTGCGCTCTATTACATCTATGGGACGTTCGACTACACGACAATTCTCGCATCAATGCAGGAGGGAGCGGCCACCTTATCACCGCGAGCAGAGTTTTGGCTGTTCTTAGCATTCGCATTCTCCTTCTGTATCAAGGTGCCATTGTTCCCACTACACACATGGCTTCCGGACGCTCACACCGAAGCTCCAACCGCCGGTTCAGTGATTCTTGCCGGTGTGCTGTTGAAAATGGGTACTTATGGCCTCTTGCGGTTCAACATAGGTCTCTTTCCTGAAATGTCCCGGCAGTTTGCGTGGATCATGATTACGCTTGCTGTCATAGGCATTATCTATGGCGCGCTTGTGGCAATGGTGCAGCCCGATGTTAAGCGCCTCGTAGCTTACTCTTCCGTTAGCCATATGGGCTTCGTTGTGCTCGGACTGTTTTCCTTTACAGAACTTGGCATGCAGGGCTCGCTCTACCAAATGCTAAACCATGGCGTTTCAACAGGAGCGCTGTTTCTGTTCGTCGGCATGATCTACGAACGCAGACATACTCGTATGATTAGCGACTTTGGTGGACTAGCGACGCCCATGCCCTGGTTTTCAACATTCTTTGTGCTTGCTTCTCTTTCTTCTATTGGTTTGCCGTTCTTGAATGGATTTGTTGGTGAGTTTCTAATCCTTGTAGGAACCTGGACCTCGAATGCAATAACCCGATCGTGGACAGCAACAATGCTGGCTGCCACCGGTGTCATTTGGGCCGCCGTTTATATGTTGTGGATGCTACAGCGCGTGATCTTTGGCAAAATAACGAATCCAGAGAACGCCAGCCTTCGAGATCTCAATCGACGAGAGTTTGGTCTGCTCCTACCACTCTTAGTTCTTATGGTAGTCATGGGTGTATATCCGCGCCCTTTCCTTGATCGTTCCCGTGAGGCAGTTGAAGCAGTGCGGGTTCGGGTGGCAATGCCACCTAGTGGTGGTTCATTTGCAACCTCCGACCACATAAAAGATCCGGAGCTATGAACCATTCTTTAGCATTGCAGTTTGCGCCACCAGACATCAGCTTCTGGCTAATAATGCCCGAGTTGATTGTCGCGCTTGTAGGTGTCGCGGTGATGCTGGTCGACGCTTTCGCGCGTCCCACTCAAAGGTGGATTACTGGAGGCTTATCCCTCGCTGGACTGGCAGGCGCGAGTATTGCCGCAATTTGGCTGTGGTCGTTTTGGGTTGGTCCTGCTCAGGCATTTAATGGAATGATTGTTCTGGACACCATGCGACTAAGTTTTACTTTGGTGTTCATAGTCGTTGCTGCCCTGACAGTTTTGATCTCAGTATTTTGGGTTGAGAGCGAAAGATTGCCAGCCGGAGAGTTCCATTGCCTGCTGATGTTTGCGACGGTAGGAATGATGTTGATGGCATCAGGCGGCGATCTGGTAATTATATTTCTTGGCCTCGAAATCCTTTCCATAGCCACCTACGTAATGGCGGGCTTCAGGCGCACCGATGTTCGCTCAAATGAGTCATCGATGAAGTACTTCATTCTTGGTTCGTTCTCTTCTGCTTTCCTCCTGTACGGCATTGCGTTGATCTATGGTGCGACCACCACTACGGCTGGACTCCCGGGCACAACCAACATTGCAGAAATTGCCACACGGCTTAACGACTCTCAATATCCGCCACTCCTTTTTGCTGGAGCGGCAATGTTACTGGTTGGTTTTGGGTTCAAGATCGCCTCCGCCCCCTTTCATGTTTGGACGCCCGACGTTTATGAAGGAGCTCCAACTGTAGTCACAGCGTTCATGGCCGCCGGACCAAAGGCTTCTGGCTTTGCGTCATTCATTCGGGTGTTTGTTTTTGGATTCCCCTTCGTAGTTGCGACAACCGAACCTTCGATCTCTAACCTCTTGCATTCCACTTGGCTCCAGGTGCTCGTTGTACTTGCGATCACTACAATGACCGTCGGAAACGTAGTGGCAATTGTACAGAACAACGTTAAACGCCTCTTAGCGTACTCTTCAATCGCTCACGCGGGGTATGCATTGGTTGGATTTGTAGCCGCCGGCGCTGCACTCGATGTAGATCAGCGAAATGTTGCCATTGCCGCAGTGGCTTTCTACCTTCTGACCTATGCCCTTATGAACATAGGAGCCTTTGCGGTAGTTCAGCTCATAGCTCGAAGTGGCGATCGCCGCACGGAAGTTGAAGATTACAATGGCATCGGTTTCGAAGCTCCAGTGCTTGCTTTTTCTCTTTCACTTTTCATGTTAAGTCTACTGGGCATGCCGTTGACTGCCGGATTCATCGGTAAGGTTCTGGTCTTTCGTGCTGCTCTTGATGCCGGTTATTACGGGCTGGTTGTTGTTGGTGTTCTGAACACAGCCGTATCGGCCTACTACTACCTGCGCCTTATTATTGTTATGTTCTTTAGGGGCCGTACCACAGCTTGGGCACCTCCGCCCATTCCAGCGAGTATCGCTTTGGCATTAGTTCTAACGATTGGCGGGGTTCTTTATTTGGGGCTTTTCCCTGGTCGAGTTATTAATGCCCTGCAGACTCGGCCAGCAAAATCGTTAACAATGCGGTAATCTCTATAATGTCGTGACCGCCGCAGACTACGCCGATAGAGTAATTCAACAACTCCGGGAATCATGGTTGCCGAACATCTATCGCGAACGCATTTTGAAGATTCGAACCAGGTCTTACCATTTTGGGGATTTGAAGCCCAACAGTCGCGTCGAAATTCAACACACTCTTCTGGGAGTAGAATTGAAAATAGCCCGGCGCCGTCTGCATTGCCCAGACCTCGCAACCGCACGATACTTGTCCGTTTTTGCCAGGATTGGCTGTAAGGATGTAGCTGTGCCTTATGACATAACAAAGGTTGCACTGGTAGCGGACGTGCTCGAGTCGTCGTGGCACCGAATGCTTCTTATGACGAATCGTCAAGCCGCGGAACGTAACGATGCCTTCCGCACTCGGGTACGCGGTCTGTTAGTTGCTAGACTAAGGAAGGAAATTGCTGAGTTGGGCGCAGGCCCGGCAATCCCCGATTTTAAACTAACGACGAAACAGCGCCGAAAGTAGTTGTAATTTCTTAACCATACAGCAGACATGAGACAACAGATTCGCGAGCTTACCCAAGATTCCCTCGATTCCGAAATAGACGATTTGCTGCCTTTTCCGTTCAATCAGCGGACATTCTGCCGTTACGAACCCATCGAGAAATCGATCGAACGGGCTCGGGTCCTCGTCGTTGACAACCTCCTTCGCGATGAGGGAGATATGTCGACCGTGGCGCGTGAAGCATGGGGCGACACTTTCGCTACGGAAATCAAGAGAGAGCGGCAAATTGCCTCAATGGCCATCGAAAACATTGTGAGTAACATTCAGCGTTTAGTGAAGGAAGCTACGATCGAAGTTACTCACCTTTCTAATCTAAGAGCTACATCCGAAGAGTTTAAACCCGATGCTATTGTTCTCAGCGGCACACTGAGGGATTTCGATTTTTATCGTCCAGAACTAATTCAGGATTTTGGCAATTTTATTCGGGCGACAAAGGTCCCGGTGCTTGCGATCTGTGGCGGACATCAATTGGTAGGGCTTAGTTTTGGGGCGCAGGTCGTTACACTTGATAGATTGGAGCAACACGCCCAGCGGGAAGGTCGACCGCACGAGTACCAATATCGATTCATTCGTATAACTGATCTCGAGGATCCGATTTTCTTGGGTATCTCGGACTCTGATGGTGGACCTTGGCAGGAATACACTCGCCAAGCCGGGATCCTGCGCGTGTGGCAAAACCATGGGCTACAACTCGATAGTATCCCTGAAGGCTTTACCCTGTTGGCAACTTCATATCTCTGTCGAAATCAAATGATGGTTCGACGTGAGAATAAACAACTAATCTACACGGTGCAATTTCATTTAGAGAAGTCTTTTGAGGACTGGAACAAGTCGCGCACTCGGTGGGAGCATCAGAACGAATCTCGCGATGGACGGATACTTTTCGAGAACTTCCT
>CAZNPP010000056.1:0-15392 GCA_964574785.1 uncultured Chloracidobacterium sp.
CTCCGCTCCCGGTTCGGTAAATCCGTCGCGCCCTGCACAGTTGCGCAACTCCCTTAACACAGGATCGCTGCGCTTCCACGAGGGTAGTCTTTATGGTGCATTGCCTCAGATCCGCAATGACTAAAAGTACGGCCTTCCCTCTTTTTTTGGCTTACAAGGTGGACGCTTACGCACCAGGATTTCTTTCTCGCCCCTCTGCGTACCTGCTATCAGCCACGACATTTCGTGGGTACCGCCCACGAGATGACTCTCCTACCCACGAAGCCACGAAATATCGTAGGACAAGCGACGACTTACTCCTTTTACGAAGTAGCGGCTAACTCACCTGAATGCAACAGATAGCTTTTGATAGTTGGGCCTGATTCCATTTGGATCAAGCCTTGCACTTCGGGCTAGTCAGAAAATCCAGGAGTTATCCATAACATGCTAAGAATCACAGACAAGTCTCAGAATGGAAAGCCGGTCCTGCTGCTCGAAGGTCAACTAGTAGGTCCCTGGGTAGGGGAACTCAGTAATTTTTGCACCAAGATCGGCGAGACGGCTAAACCATTGAACATCGATCTAGCCGAAGTCCTCTTCGCCGATCGCAAAGGTATTGCCCTGCTCAAAGACCTGAGAGGTCGGGGTGCGGTTTTGATTAACGCATCCCCGTTACTCAGAGAGCAGCTTAACGGAGGCTAACTCCAATGACATCCCAGGAAAATCGTCTACACGACCCGACTGCTTGGGTAGATCAGCACGCTGATTACTTATTTGGCTATGCGATGTTTCGGCTACGAGACAAGACTGCGGCCGAGGACGTTGTGCAAGAAACATTTCTTGCAGCTCTGCAGGCCTACAAGAGATTTGAAGGCAGAGGCTCAGAGCGAACCTGGCTCGTGGGAATTCTGAAACATAAGATCTTCGACCATTTCAGAAAACTCGGAAAGAACAAAGAGGTTGTGCAAACGGATGAGTTCGCCGAAGAAGACTTCGAGCCATTTAGAAACACGGGAGAATGGGCTGGTCATTGGCGAAAGGATATGGCGCCTGTTGACTGGAATCTGGACGCGGCAGCGCTGCTCGAGAAAAAAGAGTTTTGGGGAGTTCTAAACCGCTGCCTTTCAGAATTACCCCCAACCTTAGCGCGCGTCTTTGTCCTTCGCGAGATCGAGGGGTTGAGTTCCTCCGAAATTTGCGAACTGTTGAACATTACACCCAGCAACCTCTGGGTGATGCTTCACCGCGCTCGATTGAAGCTCAGAGATTCCATCGAGGCAACTTGGTTTCGTGGTGGCCGAGTTAAGACTAAGAGACAGGCCTCAACAAAAGAGGAGCACACCGAGGCTGTACCTGATTCCCAGGTTAGAAGCATGAAGTACCGTTCCACTCTTGCCAGCTAGTAAGGAATCGAGAAGGCGAACGACTAATTCCGCGGGACCCCGGAGAGAAGAAACCACTCATCACTAAACGAAAACAACGGGTCAGTCGATCCGCAAGTGTAGATCTGTCTCAGGCACTGGAGATAAAAGATGTCAACTAACAATCATTACGACGTGATAATCATCGGCACTGGCGCTGGCGGAGGGACCCTTGCTTACAGACTTGCGCCCTCAGGAAAAAGAATTCTCTTGCTTGAACGAGGTGGTTACGTCCCGCGCGAAAAGGATAATTGGAGCACACGCGCCGTCAATCTCGAGGCGAAGTACAACACCAAGGAAGCCTGGTACGACAACAAGGGAGAACCCCTCCATCCACATACGAACTATTACGTCGGCGGCAACACAAAATTCTATGGCGCCGCGCTATTTCGCTTGCGCAAGGAGGATTTTGGCGAGATTCGTCACCACGGCGGCGCCTCCCCCGCGTGGCCCATTGCTTATGATGAATTAGAGCCTTACTACACCCAAGCCGAGAGTCTCTATCACGTGCATGGCAACCGAGGCGAAGATCCTACAGAGCCATGGGCTAGCGGACCTTTTCCCTATCCCGCAGTTAGCCATGAGATTCGAATTCAGCACCTCTCAGATGATCTCGAACGTGCGGGTCTGAAGCCTTTTCATGTGCCGCTCGGAATCATGCTTGACGAAAAGAATGCAAACAAAAGTCTATGTATCAGGTGTAACACCTGCGATGGTCACCCTTGTCTGATTAATGCTAAGTCGGATGCTCAGGTTGTCTGCGTAGATCCAGCACTAAAACACGAAAACGTTTCTTTGCTCACGAATGCGATGGTCGTGCGTCTGGAGACCACATCCTCAGGTCGGGACGTCAATAAGGTGGTGGTTAAGCGGAATGGGGCGCTCGAGGAATTCTCTTCAGATATTGTCGTTGTATCCTGCGGCGCAGTGAACTCAGCGGCTCTATTACTGCGCTCTGCTAACGAGAAACACCCGCGAGGATTAGCAAATGGTTCAGATGTGGTTGGCCGTCACTATATGGGTCACATCAACTCAGTATTGATGGCTCTCTCTAAGTGTCCGAACCCAACAATCTTTCAAAAGACACTTGCTATTAATGATTTCTATTTCGGCTCGCGAGACTGGGATTTTCCGATGGGCCATATCTCATTTGTCGGCAAGCTTGACGCTGACACACTGAAGGCAGGTGCACCCGCTATTGCGCCGGGCTGGACGCTCGACCTAATGGCAAAGCACTCACTCGATTTCTGGCTTACTTCGGAGGACCTTCCAGATCCGGAGAATCGCGTAACGCTAAACCGCAATGGCGAGATCATGGTGAGTTACAGGCTGAATAACGTTGAGGGTCACAACCGCCTGCAAGCTAAGCTGAAAGAAGCCATGAAGAAGACAAACTGCGATGTTCATGGTCATCAATGTCATCAAGGTCTCTTTGCAAGGCATCTTTACCTGGGCCAAAGACTGCCATTGGCAGCGGTGGCCCATCAGAATGGAACCGTGCGATTTGGAAATGATCCAGCCACATCTGCGCTCGATGCAAACTGTAAGGCGCATGAGGTAGACAATCTCTACGTTGTTGATGCGAGTTTCTTCCCGTCAAGCGGCGCCGTAAATCCGGCTCTGACAATCATGGCGAATGCGCTGCGAGTCGGTGATCATCTCTTAGAGCGTTTGCAGTAGTTGGTTGGACGAGTGGATAGAAAGGGATCATGTTGTGAAAGTCATTAGCCTTAAGAAACGATCCAATCTGTTTAAGGAGCTGCGAATCTCGTCTTTCATCACCTGGCTACTTCTACTTTCGCTGAGCATTTTTGTTTCTCCTGCCAAAGCTCAGCTTCTGCCGAAGGACGCGCGCGCCGTAACAGGCTCGCGCGTCCCCTTCCCAACCCGCTTAAACGTAGCGGTTGAGCGGGTAGCAGTCGTCGGCATGACAGTCTCTGATATGGATCGCTCGCTTGAGTTCTATACAAAAGTACTTTCCTTCGAAAAGGTTTCAGACGTTGAAGTTACAGGACCGGATTACGAGCGCTTCCAGGGAGTCTTCGGGCTGCGCATGCGCGTTGTACGACTCCAACTCGGTGAGGAGCACATCGAATTAACCGAATACCTTGCGCCCAAGGGGCGCCCAATCCCGATTGACTCGCGCAGTAATGATCATTGGTTCCAACACGTCGCGATTATTACGAATGACATGGAGAAGGCGTACGCCTGGCTCCGTCAGAACAAGGTTGAACATGCTTCCACTGGACCACAGAGATTACCAGACTGGAACAAGAATGCAGGCGGGATCAAAGCGTTCTATTTTAAGGATCCGGATAAGCATGCACTCGAGATACTTCAGTTTCCTACGGGGAAGGGCGATCCAAAGTGGCAGCGCAAAACTGACAAGTTATTTCTGGGAATAGATCACACTGCAATAGTGGTGAGTAATACCGAAGCCAGCCTGGAGTTTTATCAGGATCTCTTGGGGATGACGATAGCGGGTACGAGTGAAAACTATGGCATTGAGCAGGAATACTTAAACAATGTCTTCGGTGCACGATTGCGCATCACAAGTCTTCGGGCTGCTGGTGGTGGACCAGGAATCGAATTTCTCGAGTACCTTTCGCCTCGTAATGGTCGGCCATTTCCGGCTGACGCAAATGCCAATGATCTCTTTCACTGGCAAACAACTCTGACGGTTAGAGAGATTGACAAAGCAGCTCTGAATATCGTTTCGCGAAAGTACCGGTTTATTTCACCTGGAGTTGTAAGCATTAATACCAACAGGCTTGGTTTCTCGAAGGGATTACTTGTTCGGGACCCTGATGGCCACGCAATGGCTCTGGTTGAAGCGGGTCATTAAGCAAGATATATCCACCAAACCACACGAACTAACACTAATTCCAGTTCGCGTAATTTTCATGTCACTTGGTGGAAGTAAATGGCCGCAATGGCAATATTTCGGATCCACCAAACCTCAAGAGCCAAACACTATCTGCATAATCTGCGTAATCGGCGTAATCTGTGGATCGTTTCGTGTAGCTTGGCAGAAAGATCAGTGACATACTAAGGCCACACCCAAAATCAACTTCGGCTTTGTGGAGGGATCTTCCATGACCCAAAGGCCACTCTTTATCCCCGTAATCCTCGGCACAACCCGTAAAGGTCGTGCAAGCGAAAACGTCGCCAAGTTCGTGTTTGAGGAGGTAAAGAAACGTGACGGCGTCGAAACGGAACTGATTGATCTATTGGAGCTGCACTTTCCTATCGATGATGCAGGTGAGGCAATCAAGAATGAGCGCTTCTCAGCAGCAGTTGCGCAAGCCGATGCGCTGGTTCTCGTTGTTCCAGAATACAACCACGGCTACCCCGGATTACTCAAGCACGCCCTGGATACCAACTTGAAGGAGTATATCCATAAAGCTGTCGGAATCTGTGGCGTTTCCGCAGGGAGCTTCGGTGGCGCTCGCGTAATTGAAAACCTATTACCTGTAATGAGAGAGCTGGGCCTGGTAACAATTTTCTGGGACGGCAACTTTTCGACAGCGCAGAACCTTTTTGACCCCGAAGGCAAACTCCTCGACGATGCCTACATTAGACGCATCGATAAGTTTCTTAAAGAACTCATCTGGATGGCCAGAGTACTCCGCTACGGTCGTGAGAATGTAACGCTTTAAACTTCACTGTAAGGCTTTGCTGGACCACGCCGACTACATTAGCAGTTGGCGGTCCTATGATGAAGAGAACCCGCCATGACACATACAAACAAAATGATCTGTCCTGAATGTGGCGTAGAGATGAACCATCATGCAATCAAAGTTGATTACACCGCAGAGACGGACGTTAACAAATTCGATCCAACATTCGGTGGCGTGCTTCAAGAGGCACATACCTGCCCGCAATGTGGCAGAACCGAGTTAAGAGATCTTAAACAAAAGTAAGAAATGGCAACAGAACTCATTACCCGGCTGTCTACTCAGAAAAACCGGGCTACAAAATCGAACCGCACTCGCCCACTGGCTGAGGAAGAACGACTCGAGCAGTCGCGAGCGCGCATCGCTCACTGGAAACGCTGGGGACCGTACCTCAGCGAGCGCGCGTGGGGTACCGTGCGTGAAGACTACAGCCCGTATGGCACGGCCTGGGACTACCTGCCACACGACCATGCACGGTCGCGCGCTTACCGCTGGAACGAAGATGGGCTCGCAGGCATTTCAGATCGTCATCAGATGATCTGCTTTGCTTTGGCGCTCTGGAATGGTCGCGATCCGATCTTGAAAGAACGTGCTTTTGGTCTGACTGGTCCTGAGGGCAATCATGGTGAAGATGTAAAGGAGTATTACTTCTATCTCGATTCGACCCCAACTCACTCTTACATGAAATACTTGTACAAGTACCCGCAGGCTGAGTTCCCCTACGGCCAACTCGTTGCAGAGAATCGGCGTCGCGGCAAAGACGCTCCCGAGTTCGAATTGCTCGATACGGGGGTTTTTAACGAAGATCGCTACTTCGATGTTTACGTCGAATACGCCAAAGTCGATGTCGAAGACATTCTGGTTCGCATCAGCGCGGTCAACCGTGGACCGGAGGCCGCGCCCCTTCATCTGCTGCCAACTATCTGGTTTCGTAACCGCTGGGCCTGGGGCAACACAAACGATCCAAAACCAATTCTTCAGCGCCGCAGCCAAAGCGATGGAACTATCGAATTGGATCATTATCGCTATGGTCGCCGTTGGCTCTATTGCGATGCTGAGCCCGAGCTGCTCTTCACCGAAAACGAAACCAATAGTCAACGCCTCTTCGGAGCACAGAACGGGTCCGCTTACGTAAAGGACGGAATCAACAACTACATCGTTCACAGGGCTCACAATTCAGTTAATCCTGAGCAGGTTGGTACGAAGGCCGCAGCTCACTACTCATTGATGGTCCAACCCGGAGAAACAGTAACTGTTCGTCTGCGACTTAGTGACAAGAAGATTCCAGCACTAGATGAAGTATTCTCAGATTTCGATGCGATCTTTGCTCGGCGAATTCGCGAGGCTGATGAGTTCTATGATCGAGTAATCCCCAGCAACCTTTCGGCCGATGCTCGCAATGTAATGCGGCAATCATTTGCTGGTCTGCTTTGGTCCAAACAGTTCTATCACTACGTAGTTAAAGACTGGCTTGAGGGCGATCCAGCGACATTGAGTCCCCCGGCGGAACGGGTTAATGGTCGGAACCGCGACTGGCGCCATCTCTATAACGCTGATGTGATCTCGATGCCAGACAAGTGGGAGTACCCGTGGTATGCGGCGTGGGATCTTGCCTTCCATTGCGTTCCCCTGGCCCTAATCGACTCTGAATTCGCCAAAGAACAACTCGTACTGCTTCTGCGTGAGTGGTACATGCATCCTAATGGTCAACTGCCAGCTTACGAGTGGGCCTTCGGAGATGTAAACCCACCGGTTCATGCCTGGGCTGCCTGGCGCGTTTACAAGATCGAACAGAAGCGAACCGGCGTGGGCGATCGAAAATTCCTCGAGCGAGTGTTCCACAAGTTGGTGCTCAACTTTACCTGGTGGGTGAATCGCAAAGATGCTGAAGGCAACAATATCTTCGAGGGCGGATTCCTCGGCCTGGATAACATCGGCGTCTTTGACCGGAGCGCGCCGCTGCCCACTGGGGGCCATATCGAGCAGTCAGACGGTACAAGCTGGATGGCCATGTACACCCTCAATCTGCTGGCAATTGCTATGGAATTGGCTAAGGAAGATCCCGTTTATGAGGATGTAGCAAGCAAGTTCTGGGAACACTTTATCTACATTGCCGAAGCAATGAACAACGTGGGGAATGATGGCTCTGCGCTTTGGAATGAAGAAGATGGTTTCTTCTATGACGTCCTACACCTTCCCAACAACGAGCACCTGCCCTTGAAGGTCCGCTCGATGGTCGGGTTGATTCCGCTCTTTGCGGTTGAAACACTTGAAAGCGAAATTGTCGATAAGCTACCGGGTTTCAAAAGAAGGCTAGAGTGGTTTCTCGAAAACCGTCCTGATCTGACTGCGGGCTGCATGAGAGTACCGAACAACGGTAATCGCCGGCTGTTGTCGGTGGTCGGACGTGATCGCCTTCGCCGCGTGCTCCAAGTGATGTTGGATGAAAATGAGTTTCTCTCGCCTTACGGAATCCGGGCCCTCTCGCGTACTCACAAAGACAACCCGTACATATTGAGGGTGAACGGAACTGAACATCGAGTTGATTATGAACCAGCCGAATCAAGCACCGGGCTATTCGGCGGCAATTCGAACTGGCGTGGGCCCATTTGGTTCCCTGTCAATTACTTGATTATCGAGTCACTGCAAAAGTTCCATCATTTTCTCGGAAACGACTTCAAGGTCGAGTGTCCGACCGGTTCCGGACAAATGATGACGCTTTGGGAAGTAGCCGCGGAGATCTCGCGCCGGCTGTCTCACATATTTCTACAAACTCCCGATGGTCGCCGGCCAGTTTTTGGTGGAATTGAGAAGTTCCAAACAGATCCTCATTGGAGAGACCTAATTCTTTTCCATGAATACTTTCATGGCGACAACGGCGCCGGAATTGGCGCCAGCCATCAGACTGGTTGGACGGGCGTGGTAGCAAAACTGCTGAAGCAAAGCGGTGAATAGACTGAATAGGACTGTTGATTATGGCTCATCACGTACGCAACCAAAGAAGATTCGTTGGTGCCACCAGGCTTTTTAATAAAGCGAATTCGCACTACAAACGACGGGATCACCGTTGGGCAATTATCTTAGCGGGTGGGGATGGCACGCGCCTTCGTTCGTTGACACGGGCGATTGCCGGTGATGAGCGGCCTAAACAGTTCTGCCCAATACTATCGAATGAGACGCTGCTTGATCAGACTCGCCGCCGGGTCTCGCTTTTGATTCCTTCGAAGCAGACACTCTTGAGCCTGACTGAAACACATAGGGATTTCTATCAGCCGCTGCTTAATGAGTTTCCGGCGCAAAACCTTGTAATACAGCCGTCAAACTTAGGGACGGCGCCTGCGATTCTCTACAGCCTGCTGCGCCTTGAGCAGCTTGATCCGAGGGCCATTGTCGCCTTCTTCCCTTCAGATCATTATCTCTCCAACAACCAGATTTTCATGGCCCATGTTGGCTCAGCTTTCAGGGCAGTGAGAGTTGAACCTGAGATGATTGTCTTGTTAGGCATCGAGCCTGATCGCCCCGAGACGGAGTACGGATGGATTGAACCTTCACTATCCATTCTTGAGTCTCTACCTAAGGCGATTAGACGCGTGACGCGCTTTTGGGAGAAACCGTCGCTAACAGTTGCTACGAAGCTGATGGAGCAGGGATTTCTTTGGAACAGTTTTGTGATGGTTGGTCAGGTGTCCCGATTTCTTCACTTAATCAGAAATGCTGTCCCTGATCTCTTTGCAGCCTTTGTGTCAGTGAAACCGGTGCTGGCAACTCAAGAAGAATCAGCAGCGATCCGGAAACTCTATTCGGAGATACCACCAATAAACTTTTCAGACGTGGTATTGGCCCGAAGTGCGAATAAGCTTGCCGTTATGGCAGTTAAGGATGTGACCTGGAGTGACTGGGGTGATCCGAGTCGCGTACTTTCAACGCTTGCTCAAATCGGAATTGCAACTTACTGGGCTGAGGAAGCAGGTTGAACCTGAGAAATATCAATTTGTAAGGAGCACTAATGAAAGCAATAGCAGTAAAACCAGGAACACCTGATAGCGTCCATCTAACCGAGCTGCCCATACCAAAGGTGACCGACGTTCCTGATGGCCGAGGAGTGCTAGTGCGAGTCCTTCGTGTTGGGGTAGACGGAACAGATAAAGAAATTAACGCGGCTGAATACGGAGCTGCGCCAGAAGGATACGACTTTCTCATAATAGGTCATGAAAGCTTCGGGCAAGTCGAGAGCGTTGGTCCCAACGTATCCGAACTAAGAGCAGGGGATTACGTGGTTGCCACAGTCCGTCGTCCGGGATCAAGTATCTATGATTTGATCGGAACCAATGACATGACAACCGACGATACCTATTTCGAGCGTGGGATAAATCTGCGCCACGGCTTCATGAGCGAATATTACGTTGATGACGCTGAGTTCATAGTCAAGGTGCCGCAGGGGCTGAAAGAGGTCGGAGTACTGCTCGAACCTACGACAGTCGTCGAAAAAGGCATCGCTCAAGCTTACGAGATCCAACGGCGACTGCGTGTGTGGCGTCCAAAGCGAGCCGCAGTTATGGGGGCAGGAACAATTGGCCTGCTGGCAGCATTGCTCTTAAGGTTGCGCGGCCTTGAAGTCACTGCGTTTGGACGCAAGAAGAAGCCTTACTTCAATTCAGATCTACTTGAAGCTATTGGCGCCAACTATCAGTCGACTGACGAAGTCTCGATAACTGAGGGGGCGAAGGCGTTTGGCCCATTCGACATTATTTTTGAAGCCACCGGGTCTTCTCAGGTGGTGTTCGACAGCATGCAAGCTTTGGGCAAGAACGGGGTCCTGGTGCTTTCGAGCGTGACTGGTGGAGATCGCCGCATTGAAGTCCCCGCAGATAAGATCAATCTAGAGTTCGTGTTGGGTAACAAGGTGATGGTTGGCACCGTCAATGCCAATCGTGAATACTTTGAAATGGGAGTTAAGGATATGGCCCATGCCGAAGCCCAGTATCCTGGTTGGCTTGGGCAGTTGCTAACACATCCGGTGAAAGGGTTGGAGAATTACGAAGAGCTATTCGAGAAGCTGACTAACGCGAAGGATGCGATCAAGGTCTTCTGCGAGGTGGCTGCGATCTAAGATTCCATCCGCAGATTACGCCGATTACACAGATTATTCAAAAAGGTGGATGGCATGATAAAGCTCGAAGCAGAGAAGCTAAGGGACCAGAGCGAAGCTTTCAAGTTGGAATGGCTTGAAACTAATGGCCTTGGTGGGTTCGCCTCCTCGACCGTCACCGGCATGAACACCCGCCGATATCATGGTCTGCTAACGGCGGCGACGAAACCGCCAGTCGGTCGCATCGTCATGCTTTCGAAGTTTGAAGAGGTTCTCGTAATCGATGGCCGCCGCTATGAGTTGTCTGTGAATCAATATCCCGGGATTGTTCACCCGCAGGGTTTCCTCTATCAAACAGCCTTTCGTCTCGATCCGTTTCCGGTGTTCTCGTATGAAGTGGAAGGTTTGCAGCTCCAAAAATCGGTTTTCATGGTTCAAGGGCAAAACACAACAGTTGTTCACTACGAGTTGCTTGAAGTACCGATCAACGAAGAAGTGCAACTGGAGATCCGCCCGTTAATAGCTTTTCGGGATTATCACAGCACAACTCATGAAAACACAGCGCTTCGCCCTGAAGTGTTCACCGATGATGGGATCACCTCGATTAAACCCTACTCTGACTTACCGGCGCTCCACTTCTCTCACGATTTCGTCGAGATCGATAAAACCGGATATTGGTACCGCAACTTTGAGTACACAGTTGAGCAGGAACGAGGGCTTGACTTCACCGAAGATCTCTTCAGTCCACTCGTGTTCACGTTTGATCTTTTACGGCATCGGCGCGCCCGAATTATCGCTTCAACAGAGCGTTACGATATCCGCAACGCTGACTATTACCGCCAGCAGGAAATAGAACGGCGAAATAGAATTGCGGAATCTTCGACTATTCCTAACGAGTTCGGGAGGTTCCTGGTCTCTGCCG
Source organism: uncultured Chloracidobacterium sp. (assembly GCA_964574785.1). Classification (GTDB taxonomy): domain Bacteria; phylum Acidobacteriota; class Blastocatellia; order Pyrinomonadales; family Pyrinomonadaceae; genus PSRF01. The sequence continues at coordinate 11,089 of CAZNPP010000056.1, forward strand.
CAGATCAGTTCATCGCCGCTCGCGACGATCAAAAGACTGTTATTGCTGGATATCACTGGTTCAGTGATTGGGGGCGCGACACAATGATCGCCTTGTCCGGGCTCACGCTTGCCACCGGTCGCAGTGAAATAGCGAAGCGCATTCTTACTGAGTTTGCTCGTCACGTGGACCAGGGAATGTTGCCTAATCGCTTTCCGGATGCAGGAGAAACTCCTGAATACAACACTGTCGATGCAACATTGTGGTTTTTTGAAGCCGTACGATCTCTCCTGCGCTATACAAATGACTACGACTTTGTGCGACGAGAACTCTACGACGTTTTGAAGGACATTATTGCCTGGCACCGGCGGGGTACGCGCTACAACATACACGTTGATATTGATGGGCTGCTTTCCGCTGGTGAACCCGGAGTGCAGTTAACCTGGATGGATGCGAAAGTTGGCGATTGGGTCGTTACACCTCGTCACGGTAAGCCAGTCGAGATCCAGGCACTTTGGTATAACGCTTTGAAAGTTATGGAGGAGCTGGCCCGGAAGTTCGCCGATACCGCATTTGCCGCTGAGTGTGTGACCGAGGCGGCGAAAGCACGGAAGAGTTTCAACGACCAGTTTTGGAACGCAGACCTTGGTTGCCTATATGACGTTGTGGATGGTGATCGGCGGGATGGCTCGATCAGGCCCAACCAGATCTTCGCCGTTAGTCTGACGCATTCAATGGTTTCAAAAGCTCGGGCTAAGAAGATTCTTGCTGTAATTCAACGAGAATTGCTGACTCCTCGAGGCTTGCGCACACTGTCACCCAGCGATTCGGAGTATAAGGGACACTATCAGGGTGGCCCGTTGAGTCGTGACAGCGCCTATCATCAGGGAACGGTCTGGCCGTGGCTGATGGGCCCCTTCATTACGGCTTACATCAAGACTTTCGGAGCAACTGCTGGTCGCGAAGTGGCACTTAGTTGGCTCGAGACATTCAAGGAGCATCTCAATGAAGCATGCCTGGGCCAGGTCTCGGAGATCTTTGAAGGTGATGCACCTTTTAGCCCTTGTGGTTGCGTGGCCCAGGCGTGGAGCGTGGCTGAGTTGCTACGAGCCGCGGTCGAGGATGTGTACACGACAACTCCCAGAGCGCTCGCCGCGAAAAGGTTTTGACGCAAAGAGTTCTTAACGCAAAAGGCGCAAGGGTGCAAAGGCGCAAGGGAATTTCAAGAAAGCGTTACAGACTGATTGATGAGGAGTGATCATCTGGGAGTTCCACATGAGGAGTACTGATCGTGGGGGATTATAATTTGTGAAGCTCATTAAAGATTCCTTTGCGCCTTGGCAGCTTGGCGGCTTTGCGTTAAAAGCATCCCCCAAAATCAGTTTCGCAGACAGCAGATACGTTGTTAGCCTGGCCCAAAGCCTTGAAGAAATTGAAGCTGCATTAAAGCTGCGGTTTGAAGTATTCAACCTCGAACTAGGCGAAGGTCTTGAGTCTTCATTTAGAACCGGTCGCGATCGGGATGAGTTTGACGCAACTTGCCACCACCTAATCGTTAAAGAAAAAGATACTGACGAGGTTGTAGGAACCTATCGACTCCGAACACTCGAGATGTCCGGAGATGAAAACGGTTTTTACTCAGCCGCCGAATTCGATCTAAATAATTTACCCGCTCAAGTGATTCGTGAGTCGGTCGAACTTGGCCGAGCCTGTATCGCAGTTCAACATCGTAACCGCCAAGTTCTCTTTCTTCTCTGGAAAGGACTTGGACTCTACGCAATCGCCCAGAAAAAACGATATCTATTTGGGTGCTGCTCATTGACTAGTCAGGACCAGCGCGAGGGGATTCAGACGCTCGAACATCTTAGAGAGAACGGATATCTGCACCCAAACTTTTTTGTTGGAGTCAAGCAGGACTTCCAGTGTTATAGTGACGAACCCCCTGCATCAGCAGCTATTGTGAAAGTTCCAAAGCTGTTCAGCAATTATTTAAGTATAGGCGCACGGGTCTGCAGTCCGCCGGCAATTGACCGGCGCTTCAAAACTATAGACTTTCTCGTCATTTTCGATATTTGTAAGATCGATCCTAGAACACGACGGTTGTTTCTCGACAGTTAGCAACTGAGGCGCCGATGAAGCGTTTGCGAGCACTGATAAGGTTATTTGCATTATTCGGCGTGACAGCCAGGTACTACGTTGTTTGGCTGGCAGGTATTCCTTTCGTGCTTGCGTCACGAACACGAACAGCTAATTGGCGCAGCCGTAACTTCCAGGGCTGGGCGCGCACTTGCGCACGAATCATCGGGATGAAGATAAGGGTGCTTAACGAACCACCTACTTCGCCTTTCCTGCTCGTTTCAAATCACCTTAGCTACGTCGACGTAGTTGTTCTCGAGTCCCAGGTTGACTGTGCCTTCATCGCCAAGAGCGAGGTTGCCAAATGGCCGATTCTAGGGCTTCTCTGTCGCAGTCTAGACACCATCTTTATTAATCGTTCTCAGAAGCGGGACATTCTGCGAGCCATGGCAAAAGCCGAGAGCACGATGAAAAAAGGATTGGGTGTAGTGCTGTTTCCTGAAGGCACCAGCACCGCGGGACATTCCGTGGCGCCGTTTCGCTCGTCGCTTCTCGAAGTGGCAGCTCGACGCCAGTTGCCGGTCCACTACGCAAGCATCAACTATTCAGTACCCGCTCCCGAGCTCTCCGCAGAAGACTCAGTCTGCTGGTGGCAAGACATTCCCTTTGCAAAACATGTTTTTAGGCTGCTACAGGTGCCTGCCTTCGAAGCTCAAGTCTCCTTTGGACCAGAGCCCATACGTGCACCCGATCGTAGAGTGCTTGCTAAAGAGCTATGGTCGGCTGTCAACTCTTTGTTCGCACGCTTCGGCGTGACACGGGAGACATGACAGTGCAGCAGCAGACTCGCCTCATTGCTAATTGCATAGCTTTGCTGGAACAGATGGATCTGTTACTCGGGCGCATTGACAGCAATGTTTACTCGAGCACAAGTCCGTTATCTCCCCGTGGCAGTATTGGCGGCCATCTGCGCCACTGTCTTGAGTTCTTTCAGAGTTATCTGGAGGGCGTCCAAATCGGAATTATCAATTACAACTTGCGGAAAAGAGAACAACTAACAGAGCAAGATTGTAGTGTTGCCCGGAGTCGTCTCCACGAAATCGTCGCCAAACTCCACGCCATCTCCACATACGACCGCTCACGACCATTGCTGGTCAGCACAGAGGACTGTGGATTAAGTCCAACTTCTTGGTGCGTATCGTCAGTCGTGCGAGAGCTTGAATTCCTGCAAAGTCACACTATCCACCACTACTCCTTAATTGCGATGTTGCTGAGGCTGCACGGCATCGAACCAGGCCCAGAGTTTGGCGTGGCGCCGTCAACACTAAAACACTGGCGCGAGGAAGTTGCATGTGCACGGTGAGCTGGTTGCGCAGGCCTGGCGGTTATGTCTTGCTTTGCAATCGCGATGAGCGGCACACAAGAAAGCATGCGCGGGGTCCTAAGGTCGAAGAACGCCAAGGCGTTTTCTTAATCTCGCCTGTGGATCGCGATTATGGTGGTTCCTGGATAGGCGTAAATCAGTTTGGCATCACGCTCTGTCTTTTGAATCGCTACGGTGATGAAGAGGTCGAATCACGTCACGATTATGTCAGCAGAGGCTTGTTGCTGCGTGATCTGCTCCCTTCCAGGGAACCTAAAAACATCCAGGAGCTTCTGGACGAATGTGAGCTCGAGTCTTTTAGACCTTTTACGCTAGCAGTTGTAAGTGCCTCTGAAACGGCAATGCTTTTCCATTGGACCGGTCACGATCGCATTCTGAAGCCTGATGCTGAAGGCGATGTGCCTCTGGTCTCGTCATCATTAAGGGAACCGGAGATTGAAACGCTGCGCAAACAACACTTTCATAGTTTGGTAGAAACGCAGAACTCAGAAGCGGGCATCAAGCAACTTCATCAGTTTCACCGTAGCCACTTTCCCGAGCGTGGTCCTTACTCTGTCTGCATGCATCGCGAGGACGCTGCGACCATGAGTCTGAGCGCAATAACAGTCACTCAAGAACTGATCGAGTTTGCTTACCATGGTGGTTCGCCGTGTTTGGAGGCTCAGGTTGAAGTAGCCAGGTTGGCAAGGATGAAAGCGAAAGGATGAAGGTGAACGTTACAGAACTGGGAGCGGAGAAGCTGGAAAAATTGCGAGTTCAACATTCTCGCCCCACCACCACGAAACGTTCCGAGTCACGCGCTCAATTTTTCCAGCTTCGCAGCGACCAGGCCCGCACCGAAAGGATGAAGGCGAACGTTACAGAA
>CAZNPP010000056.1:15492-23658 GCA_964574785.1 uncultured Chloracidobacterium sp.
TTAATAATCTTCATTACCTTAGTACTTGCTACTCTCGTCAGTGAAGATCTGACATGCGTATGGGCCGGGGCTATGGTTGCCGAAGCAAAGATCGGATTCGCTTTCGCAGCCGCTGCATGTCTCACCGGAATCTTTATTGGCGATCTTCTCCTGTTTCTTGCTGGAAGGTTTTTGGGACGACCTATTTTGCAGCGCGCTCCACTTAAATGGTTAGTTCGCCCAATCGATGTGGAAAGGAGTTCAGAATGGTTTCGGCGACGTGGCCTGCCTGTGATCGCAATCAGCCGGTTCATACCAGGAACTCGCCTCCCGACCTACTTTGCTGCGGGACTGCTTGATACCGGTTTCTGGAAATTTAGCCTCTATTTTTTACTAGCCGCGGCTGTTTGGACACCACTTCTAGTCGGACTTGCAGCAGTTGTTGGTGGCCAGGTTATCGAGTCCACGTTATTAAGTGGAACGGTATGGCTGAAATTGGCGGCTGCTGCTTGTGTCGTGCTTATTATTGTTCGTCTCGTAGTGCGACTGGGCAGTTTTCGCGGTCGTCGTCTGCTGCTTGCCAGTTGGAGACGAGCGACTCGTTGGGAATTCTGGCCTGCATGGATTTTTTATCCTCCGGTAGTAGTTTATGTTTTTTATCTCGGATTGAAGTACCGCAGCTTGACACTATTCACCTGTGCCAATCCTGCCATTGATAGCGGTGGGTTCATCGGTGAGTCGAAGAGCCAAATCCTTGAGCACCTGAACAATGGGCATGAGACATATCCTTACCTTGTCCGTTCCACCCTAATAGACGGCTCTCTCGATCACGACGCCCGCTGTGGACAAGCTCAAGAGTTTATGTCAACTCACTCGCTTAGCTTTCCGGTGGTTCTTAAGCCTAATGTGGGCCAGCGCGGCGCAGGGGTTGAAATTATCAGGAACACGGCGCAGTTTGATAGCTACCTGCTGAAGTCAAAAGGAGATGTGATTATTCAGGAGTACGTTGAAGGACTCGAATTTGGAGTTTTCTATTGTAGATATCCTGATAGTAAACAGGGACAGGTCTTTTCAATAACAAGGAAGCTGTTCCCTATAGTAGTTGGGGACGGTCAACGCAATCTCGAAGAACTAATTCTTGGAGATGAACGGTCTGTTTGCATGGCCCGGGCGTACTTCACCGCAAATCACAAACGGCTCTGGGAAACTCCAGCGAACGGAGAGCAGATTAAGTTAGTTGAGATCGGCACTCATTGCCGCGGAAGTATTTTTCTTGATGGCATCGACACCAAGACAAAGGAGATGGAAGCAGCCTTTGACCGTCTTGCCAGGGGATTTCAGGGTTTCTATTTTGGGAGGTTTGATGTTCGTACCCCCTCACTGGAAGAGTTTCAACAGGGTCACTTTAAGGTAGTCGAACTTAACGGCGTCACTTCGGAAGCGACCCATATCTACGACCCAAAGAACAGTCTTTTTGCAGCCTACAAGGTTCTTTTTGAGCAATGGCGAATTGCATTTGAAATAGGCTTCCAGAATCGCCAGCGGGGTGTCCAGCCTACCTCTATTGGAACTCTCGCGCGACTGCTCGGACAAAATTATTTCCATCGCGGTGAAAGGTCTGGCGCACCTCTAGCGACAAATATTTGTAGAAGCACTGTGGCACGGGCGTCCTGCTCGTGATTGATAGGTCTAATGCTATTGGATGGATGAGATGATCCATGGCCAGCATTACGGGCAGGACACCCGTGCCACATTAATAGAGGAGCACACTAATGACCTTGTCCAGAACCTTGACGATCGTCGATTGGGCCATCCGCATCATTGTAGCCATCATTCTATTGCAGACATTGTTTTTCAAATTCACTGGAGCCAAAGAGTCTGTCTACATCTTCAGCACGTTGGGAGCGGAGCCCTGGGGAAGGATCGGCTCAGGAGTAATCGAACTCGTGGCTTCAATTCTCTTGTTAATCCCCAGAACCGCAGTTTATGGAGCAATCCTGGGTTTGGGCACAATCTCGGGAGCAATCTTCGCGCACCTGACAACATTGGGTATTACGATTCCGGCTGTGGAGGATCGCGGCGAGCTATTCGCATTAGCAGTGGTTGTCTTTATCGGCAGCGCCGTGGCTTTGTACTTTCACAGGCACGAGATTCCGATTTTGTCCGTGGTCCGTTGTCCGTAGTCAGTTGTACAACCAACCGAACAACGGACCACGGACAACTGACAACGAACTTTTGTCTACGGACGCTGACAACTGACCACGGACAACGGACTACGGATCAAATCCGGCGTACAATTCCAGGTCATGACCATCTGGATCCTCGAAATAGACAGAAGTGCCCCCCATCGAACCGTGCCGCACTGGTTCGGAAACCCGAACCCCCTTTTCCCGCAGCATGGCAGCGGCTCGTTCTAAATCTGTGGCAGCAACTCGGAAGGCAAAATGTTGAACTGGCCAGTCGCCCTTGTCTTCCTGTAGCACAATCATGCCCGCATTGCTGCCTGCCCACAAAAAGACCCATTTTCTCTCCTCATCGCGAATGCCTTCGCGCAGCCCAAGCACCTCCTTGTAAAAGGCTTCAGCCCGAGAAAGATCCTTCACGCGAACGGCTACTTCGAAAATACCCTGAAGCGGCAACATAACAGCCTTTTCTTTCGAATACGTTTTCAAAAGTCTAAGCCACCTCGCCGATTGAGACAACATCTGCGATAATCAACAAACCATTTGTTGAGCAAATGCATCGCATGAGCCTAATGGCCATACTCTCTCCCGCTTGCAAAAGCAATCGAGTCTTGCTAAACCTCCGTACTGAAAAGCTCTTTGGGAGAAGAACCATGAAACAGATTTCTTACCCGTTCTTTGCGTTTGCCCTGGTCCTGTCCCTGATCGCTCCTGCTTTAGCGGATACAATTCGTTTAAAAGATGGAAACGTCATTCGTGGACAGGTAATTGGGTTTCGAGATCAACAGTTCACCGTCCTGATTGGAACGGGCGAGCGCGGACGCCGTAGCCAAACCACTATTTATGTTGAAGACATCGAATCAATTGAATTTGATTCAGCAGCAGCAGTAGTGGCAGATGAGCGAGTTACGACACCCACCCCCACACGCACTGAGCCGGTGTCGCCACCCAGAACCACTCCATCAAGCACGACTCAGCCCGTATCGGGAGCTGCGCCTACTTTCTTTACTATTAAGGTAGCGGTGCGTGGCGACAATACGAACAATGGATGGACCAATAGCGGGCTTGTGGTGCGTAAGGGCCAACGGCTTCGGATCACCGGGTCGGGACGAATTTCATTGGGTCGTGGTCGTTTCTCAACGCCTGCGGGTGACCGCACAATGTCAGATAACGATAAACTAATGCGCACAGAACCAACCGGAGCGCTGATAGCCGTTATCGGGGACGATAACGATGATTTCATCATGATTGGAACGAGGCATGACTTCGTCGCCCAACGTGATGGTGTACTTTTTCTCGGAGTTAACGAAGGTTACCTGAACGACAACACTGGAACCTATGACGTTGTGATCGAAGCGGAAGCAGGCGGCACGGCACTACGTTAAGAAGTGGGAAAACCCCGAAGCTAATTCGATGCATCAGAGGTTACGGGCCGCCATTCAACTGTGTGTTGCGGAAACTCATGTTTCTGTGACTGTCTTCCACGTTTTGCAAGGTAAATGTCATGAAAGCTCTAAAACTCTCCTCCTACTTATTCGCCTTAACATTAGTTTTTAGTCTGTTAGCGGAAACCACCGCGGATCTAGCTTTTGCGCAGTCGCGCCGGCAACCGCCTTCTACTCAGAAGAAGAATCAGCGACCAGCACAACCCGGTCAGCAGCAGCAGGAAGAGCACCAGGACCCGCTGCCAGACGATCTGGTTGGCAAACCACAGGAAGCTGAAACGATCAAGATTGAAACAAATATTGTGAACGTGGATGCTGTGGTTTACCACAAAAAGAGTGGTCAGATTGTCACAGGCTTAAAGAAAGATAATTTCGCAATTTTTGCTCACGGAACACAGCAACAGATAACCAACTTTTCAACTCCGGAGGCTCCAATCACCGTGGTAATGGTGGTTGAATACAGCAAATGGTCAGAAGTGTTCGGGTATTACGGAAGCGGTGGTTTCGATCCAGGCACTTATGAGGTGATCCGTCCCACAGCCATGTTCCTGTCGCAGTTTATTAAACCACCCGACGACTATGTTTCTGTAGTAGCTTTCGATATGCGGCCAACTCCTTTGACAGACTTCACAAATGATCCGGGGCGTATCAACTCGGTGATTAGTTTGTTACTTCGTAACTATCCAGCTTTTCGGGAGACAAATCTCTTCGATGCGCTCAAGTTCGTCCTTGTAGGGGGACGCGGAGATGCTGTCGTCCTTGAGAATTCAGAAACTGAGAAAGCGGATTATTCAGGTCTGGTCAGCGTTCAGGGAAGAAGACGAGCTGTTGTGCTTGTTGCCTCCGGTATAGATACGTTCAGCAAGATCAACTACGGTGACGCTCGCAAGGTTTTACAGAATGCTGGAATTCCTGTCTACATCATTGGCACCGGTAATTTGTTCTTCAAGCGTTATGGTGACAGGCTTCCTGCCACTGATAGTCTCACAGGCATGCCTGGTAGAATGACATTCCTCCAGGCAGGAAATACTCTTAACACTTTCGCAAAGGAGACCGGTGGCGCTTATTTTCCGGTTACATTTGAGGGTGAGCTTCCGAAAGTTTTAGGATCGATCAATGCGCTGTTACGAAGTCAGTACAGTCTCGCATTTAACCCGGGGGACATCCGCGACGGCAAACAGCACAAGTTAACTGTAAGGGTAGACGTCAACGGCGACGGCCAGTATGACGATAAGGATTATGTCATCCAAGCGCGCCAGTACTATATTGCGCCGAAGGACTAGTGAGGAGCAGGAGTTCGCACACTCTTTCAACTCAGAGTTGGACAAAGTGGATTGAGTGGACGAGTAGACCGATTCACGATTCACGATTCACGATTTACTCATTTACCCACTGTGAATCCGCAGACGAAACTCATCATTGAACGCAACTAAGTCGACTCGTCGACCAGAGAACTGTCGAGCCTCACGGAAAAGCATCGGCAATCCTCCCTCAGCCAAGTTCAAACCATAAGCTGAACTCGAAAACATCGCCGCAAGCTGCGGATTCAATCTTTGCGGCACACCATAGCGAATTGCTCTAGCAGCAAGAGGCGAGAACCCAGACGTCCGGCGTGGGTTCATGAATTCAAGTGAACGATCAAAGATATGTAATCGCGTCGGCTGCTCACGAAGAACCAGATCGCGGTGCACGATCATGTTTGTAACCGCTTCAGTCACCGCAGCACGATGATAATTTCCACGTGCTGGAATTGGACTCTCGCTGGTACCCGGCGCCGCAAGTCCCCGCGGTCTACTCTCCCAAAGATCACAGTAACGTCCAATGAAACTCATCGTTGACTCGAATAGCGTCATCAAGTTACCAGTTATCCGCACCCGCTCAACAATTGGATCTTGAATCGACTCTCCAGCAAAACGCGTCGCCAGTATTGCGGCACGCGGCAGTAATTCCGCCACGCTCGCATCATGCCCAAACAGCAGTACGCCCGCTATAGTAGGTACTAATTCACCACCGTTCTGCGTTGCCAGGAGCAGATCTCGTTCCAGAACTTGCTCAGTTGGATAACCTGCGACGTTTGTTCCTTGCAAGGCATCGCCTTCAAACTCGCGCAAGAAACTCCAGAGATGAGCTTCATCAATATCTTGGATGGTTGCGCCCGGTGTGCCAACGTTCTCGTAGCGGATAGGACGTGCCTCATCCAAAAGCTGGGAAAGTTCTTCACGAGAGGCTTCACGCTTTTCAGAACCAACTCGCAGATAATACCGTCCTTCGCGGGTGCGATAAGGTCGCCGTTTTCCATCAATATCAAGAGCTACGATCCGGCGACCGCTGTCAAAAGCAATTCTGTCGATGAAGGGAACAATTGGAGGTTCTATCTCTTCCCGGCAGATCCGTACTAGCTCTTCCTGAACAGTCTCAGCATCATCGACTCCTTCAACACGTAAATGATCGTTAACCCCAAAGATCATTACGCCACCCCCGGTATTAGCGAGAGCAACAATCTCCTGAGCTATTCTTTCTGAGTTGGAGAGCTTTACCTTGAGTTCGAGGAACGTGTCTTCGCCGCCGCGAACCAGGCGCAACAACTCGACTCGAGAGGTTTGCGGACCGGGACTGGAAAGGACGTACTCCTGAAAGGATCTTTCGGTGGTAGGTTCGTGCCGCTGGTTACTGCGAAATCTTCTGCGAGCCATTTTTGTATTGACGGGGTCTGCCACCCGCCCGGATGCCTTTAGTTGGCACCACTGGATTGGATTAGTGAATCGTGAATCGTGAATCGTTGTTCGAATTCACGAATTCTTGATTCACGATTCCGGTTCCCGAACAGCTTCAAGTATCTCTACTTCCCGACGCTGAAGCATGCGCCCCTGAGCGTTTATGATCAGCGCATAAAAGCCAACGACCAGTACGGCGAACAACGCCAGTGTAACATATTCGATCAGAAGACTCCTCGTCAGGTATCCTACCGCAGTGGCGATTAGAGGCGGTAAGGCAAGCACTAGTATCAGCGGTATCAGCATCAGCCCGACCATTCCCGAGACATTCATATTTTTTCCGAATGGCATGCGTTTCGGAAATCTCATGGAAAGCGAGTTCCCAACAAGAGACATAATGCCCGCAAAAATGATGAAAGAGAGACTCACAAACAGAATCGTTCCCGAAGTCAAATCACCAAAAACCAACTGATTGATAAGTAATAGGACCACGGAGAAGATCAAGGCGATGGTAGTCATCGCAATGTTCTTACCAATCAAGATCTTTCGACGATCAATAGGAGAAAGGATAAGCGTTCGCATCCCACCTTCCTCGAAAGCAAACTGATTGCAGGATAATCCTGAGAGGAGCAGAAAAACATACATGATGCCGCCCGTTGCCAGGAGCCCTTCGCCATAGATCAGAAACTCAGAGAGAAATGATCTCGCCCCAGCGGGCAATTCACGCGCAGACGTCGTGCCGGTCCTGTTCATCAAGCGCACAACAATCAGGATTAACGGCATAAGGGCCATCATCCGAAGTTGCGCATTGCGACTTATGTATCTGATCTCCTTTTCGAGAATAGCAGAGAGTTCTGGCGAAAGAAGGGGAGTCTCCCAGCCAGTGTAGTCTTTAATACTCTGCGAGGCGCCGCTTCCTACCCTTCTTCCTGTGGAACCCGTAAAGCTACGTCGAGCGATCCAGTAAGTGGCAAGAAAGAATGTGATTGTGTAGCCGGCAAGGGCGGTGACGGCGAGAAGATATCCCACCTCATGGTAACTCGTAAGACCTTCAGTTAAAGCAAATGCCACAGCGCCGGGTGGAGTCCAGCGCAATACTTTGAAAGATTCAGAATGTTCGAGGACCAAGGGCACTAGTTGGCTGACAAGAACAGCTCCAAAACCTGCTATCACCCCGATTAGCGCAAGGAGCGTTTCACCTCGAGTTTGCTTTCTTCTGACAAGCGAGCCCACTGCGGCCGACAACCACTTCGAGAGTGCAAGACCAAGGCTGGCCGCCAGCACTGTGGCGAACAAGGCTTTAACTAGCTCTCCCCTTCCTAAGCCTGCACCAACTCCAACGGCAAGAACCGTTGGGAGGGCAAATATCGACTGCAGTTGTGTTACCTCGCTGACAACATCAACGGCAAAGAGTTTACGTAAACTGATTGGATAGATTAAAAGGCGTCCTGGTTCAAACTGTCTGCTACTGCCAAGACTGAGTGGAAGTGTCGCCCAGATGAGATAAAGAAAAGAAAAGACTGCGAAGAAAATGAACTCTACCGAGAGGTTTAAGCCCGCCTCAGTTGTGGCGGCTTGTGCTTCCTTAATCAATATTCCCTCGGGAATCGAGATAGCATAGGCCCCCACACCGAGAGTGATAGCGACAAGAAGAGCCATAATGAGGGCTGCTATTGTGACTATGGCTGAGGCTACACGGTTGACAACTCCGCGTGACGTACGCAGCGAGTTCCTGAATAGAGTCCATTTAAGCCAGATTAGGGTACGAACTTGGGACATTGGTCAGTGGTGGTCAGTGGTCAGTTGTCGGTTGTCAGAAACAAGAATACAGGAGTCAGAAGTCAG
>CAZNPP010000057.1:0-23561 GCA_964574785.1 uncultured Chloracidobacterium sp.
ACATAACAAAGGATGAAGGACAGACCATTTTCCATTTTTGATTTCTCATTTTTCATTTTTCATTTCGCAGCTAACAGGCGCCTTTGCAACATTGAGGATGATACGCGAAGAGCTCGGGTTTCAAGGTCAATGAAGAAACCAACTAAAATGAAAAATGAAAAATGAGAAATCAAAAATGGAAAATGGTCTGTCCTTAATCCTTTCGCCTTCATCCTTCATCCTTCATCCTTTTACTGCCTTGCTAACATTTCAATCCAGGCTGAGTTTGTATGCAGCAGCGGTAGAAACGCCTCGCGTGGAACTCTTGTTTCTATATGCATATTGTCGTCCGTGTTAATAACTGCACCTGCAACCGCTGGTGCTAGTCGCAACTCATCGCATACATACCATTCCCTGACATCTCCTTCGCTTTTCAGTCCAACTCGTCCTAGCTCAGCAGCTATACGCTGGTCCGTCAATCTCTCCTGTATCCGATCCAACGAGAGAGGCGATAGGCTGCCCAGCAGAATCAAGTCTTTGCCTTTATCTGCTCCACCAACACGAAAGACCATGACGTGCGGGAAGACGCTATAATAAGTGGCAAGGACGGAACGCAAACTCTCGGTTGAGAGCTGATAAATCTGCACCCACTGCACGAAAACACCATGATCAGCTAGTCTTGCACTTCCCAATTCGAAGAACTCTCTGGTGAAAAGATTCGCGACTCCGGGAACCCAGGGATGGCTTGGTTCACTGACAATCACGTCATAACGAGTCGACTTAACCCGCAGATATGTTCTGGCATCGTCAATGATTAAGCGGAGCCGCGGATCAGCAAGCGGGCGATTATTGACATGCTCGAAATAGCGCGAAGCGTCTATCGTAGCAGGTTCGAGTTCCACGCACTCAAGTGACTCGAGTGGTGATTGCAACATAGCGCCTACGCTTACCCCGGAAGCAAACCCAACAATCAAACCATTTCGAATATTAGGCGCAACCAACAGAGGAAGCTGACCCACCATGACTTGCGTAGGCATATCTTCACGGTCTGATGCATTCGTTCGCCCGTTTATCGCAAGCGAAGTAATGTCCCAATCCTTACGCACAGAGACCGTGGCTGTAGGTCCTTCTTTATACATCAGCAGATTGTGGACACCTGGCGCACGACTTTCCTGCGATTCTGGTCCAACACCTTCGCGTGTTCCGGCCAATACGCGAACCAGACTGTCGTAAGCGCCTACTGATAAAGCTTCGAAATTCACACGAATGGGAAGAAAAAACATGAGGAACGCCAGAATCGCTGTAGCCCCGGTAGCAAGACTGCGATTGAGATCGCGGTCGCGGGCTGTCTCTCGGGGTTGGTACGCGGCTCCAGCAACAACAATACAAAGTGCAGCAGCCAGCAAGATAGTCCGCCGCGTTGTGATCCAGGGAATCAATACAAAACCAGCGCAAAATGCTCCCGCAATGGCTCCGACGGTGTTTACCGCATAAGCTCTGCCGACTAACCGCACACCTTCGCCAGCACTTCGCTTAGCGGCCCAAACAAGTATCAGGGGCATTACCATTCCCATCAAAAAAGCGGGGACAAGGATCAACAAAGCGGCCGTGAAGATCTGCAGTCCCAGCAGACCTCCCCAGGTTGATATCTTGAGATTCAAGCCGGTATTGATAAGTAACCCAGGTGTCACGCTAAGGAGCCACAGACTAATGACAAGGCTCGATGCTATAAGCAACTCCACTGTAAGGATCGCCAGGCGCAGTCTCTGCTTGATGTTCAGAATGCCAACCAAATATGCACCGCCCGATAAACCGATCAGGAACAGGGCCACTACTATGCTGAAGGCGTAGGTGCTTGATCCTATAATCATCGTGAGCACGCGGGTCCAAGCGACCTGAATGCTAAAAGTCACAAAACCTGAAATAAAGGCACAGAACAACCAGAACGTTGCCCCATTCGTTAACAGCCTCAACTCTGGATCAGCAATAAAGTCTTCAATGGCAGTGACAGAACTGCCTCTCGATGACGCTTTCCCACGATCCAAAAATATTGCCGCAAGCCCGATCGCAATGTTTACTGCCGCTGCGATATAGATTGTTGCTCGCACTCCCAATTCGGGCAGTAGAACAAAACCTGCGGCGATCACTCCGCAGATGGCGCCGACAAGATTGCATGTGTAAAGGCGTGCTACCGATGTGGGTTTGACAGTTTCCGAACGGAGTAGTGCCGCTGCCAGAATGGGTAGCGTTGCTCCCATCAGCGTGGTCGGCAAAAGCAAGAGCGCCGATGAAAGCGAGAACCTCCAAAGGTTCATGGCAAAGAATCCGGGCTCGAAACGCTGCCAAATGAACGCGTAAAGGAAATCAACCCAATCAAACAGGAAGGGAACGCAGAGCGCATAAAGTGCAATGGCGATTTCTATTATTCCATAAGCGCGTACGGGTTTTTTGAGACGTGCACCAAATCGACCTGCTAGTGCACTGCCCAGAGCCAGCCCACCCATGAATGCGGCAAGCACAGTGCTAACTGCAAGGGTTGTGGCTCCAAACACAAGGCCTAGCATTCGCGCCCAGAGCACCTCGTAGATCAGTCCAGTTGCGCCGGAAAGAATGAAGCACAGCCCGATTAGCCATACTTTCCTTCTTGAGTAGAAAGGAACTGCTTCAGAAGCGTGAATCTCAGTGGAAGTAGCCATTGAAGACCAAAATTAACCGCGAATTCGCTAAGTCCCAAGAAAGAATCACCTCGGAGGCACGGAGACACGGAGACACGGAGAAAAAAGGATGAAGGATGAAGCGATGAAGTCATTTTTCATTTCCCATTTCCCATTTGTCATCGTCATACAGGCGAAACTACGCGAGATGTAAAATATGAAAAATGAAAATTGAAAATGACTTCATCCTTCATCCTTCTTCGATTCCTATAGGAATATCACGTGAGATGATCTCCAGATGTGCGCTGGAATTGATCCTGCAGGCGCAAAGGTGAGCACGATTGCAAAGTTATCCTGAAGAACAGGCCCAGCACTTTGGGGATCTTCAGCTTCGATTACTGGCTCCATTGATCGAGTGAGAGAAGATCCTTCTTTTGGCGTAACTAATGCGAGCCGTCGTAAACAGGCATAGAGATGCTCAAGTCCTGAGCCATATCGCCCCAAGTCATCACCGAGAATCAATCGAACTTCAGCTCGTTCATCTATAAAGTGCTTAACAAGTGATGCGGCTTGAACCACACCCAATTCAAAACGTTCGGCGAACTTCTCTTTGCTTCCGTTGTCGCCAGGGCTGGTATCCAGAAAGATTGTGATTCGCCGCTCATCTTCTGAAGTAAACTCGCGCACGGTTAGTCTTCGAACTCTTGCCGTTGCTTTCCAATCAATGTGCCGGAGATCGTCGCGCGGTTGATAATCACGTAGCGAGAAGAGATCCTGACCTGCTCCCCGTCGCACAGATGCCATACGCCCAGCAAATGTAGGTAGTAAGTGCAACTTGTCTCCAATGGATATTGGCAGCGGATAGACAATGATGTCGACATTGCGTGCACGCAGACGTCGGCGATGCCTAAAAAAGCCGAACGGGAATCTCGTCGAGAGTTCAAAACCGCTGATTAGGACATGCCCGCGCGTTTCGAACAACTGCTCGACTCGCTGTTCCGCAGCCGATCGACGAGGCACGTATGTGAAATAGGACAGCAGCCTTTTCTGAAACCGAGTAGACCTTCTCTTTTTAGGCGCCTGATCGGAATCGATCGGACCACGCGCTTCAACAACGACCGAGAACGACGGCAAGAAGCGTTTTGTATTTCGCACAGTAACGATTACTGGAGCGGCCTCGCCAGCAAATATGTGGTCCGGAAAACGCGCAGAAACAATGAGGTCACGTAATGAGGCTCGTGCCGCCACCCAACCAACAAAGAGGGTTGAACAGAGTAAGGCAAACAACAGAAAGAGAAGATTATTTCCTGTATTCCACGCTGCAAAACCAACGACCGACAGAATGAGGAGGAAGATCGCTCCGCCTGTTGTGATTTCGAGTGGCAGGTTGAGCTGCGTAACCTCCAATTTCGCCGAGCGAGCCAGAGGAGGGACCACAAAGACTATAATCAATCCAGCTATCACGAGTGAAAGCACAGCCGCTGTGGTTGCAAGATTAGTGTCGTTTGCGTGACGAGCAATGATTGTTATTACTGCCGCAGCCAAACCAGCAATGATCAGCAGGGTACCGAGGAGTGGGTTGCGCCAGCGTGCTAGCGCCGACATGGAAACAGGCTGACGGGGAGATGATGGAACGGACGGATGGGGACGAGTCGATTCAGGTTCTTGGGCCGATTGCTGCGACTCGGCTTTTGAGAGCGATTCAGGTTGTGAATAAGACTCGATCTTTGGGCGGGACTCAGGGATAGGAGGCGACGAATTCAATTCATCTTCGGAATTTGAATCGTTCTCATCTGGGAATTTGGCTGAGTCAAACTCTTTCATTCATTCGTTATTGATAGCGTCACCCGGCAGCCCCTCTACAGAGGAACACTCACTGTCTTAAGAATCTCAGTCAGCACAGCTTCAGCCTCTTCGCTGCGACGTAGTGAAGAGGCGAACCGAGAACTGACAGCAATGCGATGGGAGAACACAGGAAGCACCAGGCGCTTAATGTCATCGGGGATGCAATAGGATCGTTCCTCAGTAAGCGCGAGAGCCTGAGCAGCTCGAAATAGTGCTAGAGTGCCTCTGGGGCTTACGCCCAGGTCAAGCATCTCAGAGTCCCGGGTGGCCGCAACAATTCGCATCAAGTAATCAACCAAAGAGTCATCAACAGAAACTTTTGAGACCTGACGCTGTAACTCAATCACTTCGTGAGCTGACATCACCGGCTCAAGTCGTTCCAGTGGATCATCGTATTCGCGGTCCCTCAGAATCTGACGCTCATCAGCGGCGACCGGGTAGCCAATCCGCAAACGCAACATGAAACGGTCTAACTGCGATTCTGGAAGCGGATAAGTGCCGTGATGTTCAATTGGATTTTGAGTAGCCAGAACGACAAAAGGACTAGGCAATAGGTGCGTTATTCCCTCGACTGTCACGTGGCGCTCCGCCATGGCTTCCAGCAATGCTGATTGCGTCTTGGGCGTCGTCCGATTGATCTCATCGGCGAGAACAACATTGGCGAACACTGGGCCCGGTTTCCATTCAAATACTCCAGTATGCTGGTTGTAGACTGAGAGCCCAATAACATCTGAGGGTAGAAGATCTGACGTGAACTGTATCCGCTGAAAGCTACAATCGAGGGCCCGGGCAAGCGCGTGAGCCAGTGTAGTTTTTCCTACCCCGGGCACGTCCTCGACCAGCAGATGTCCCCCTGCGATGAGCGTTATTATTGCGAGGCGTACTGCTTCAGGTTTGCCTTTAATTACTGTCTCAACGGCGTCTTGGAGCTTATCGATGTTTTCTATGGCTTGGCTGGCGCTAACCGGGGCTTGCCCATTGAGTGTTTGGAGACGTGTCATGAAAGGTTCCTGCGTTTAGTGGCTTCATTCATTCTACATGTTGCCTGCGCAGCCTCAAAAGCAGGTACGGGATACTAGTGACGGAGACGCCCGGGCCAACCCCGTGTTCCGTCGCCCGCCCAGTAGTTGTCCTAATTTGTAGGGGTGTCCTTCCGTGGGCGCCCCATTATCACCATAATGATTCAGACTGGGCGCCCCACCGAGGGACACTCCTACAAATAATTAGGACAGTACCGCCCAATCGGGCCGCATGACGTTACGAGTCTCCTGTAGTAGACTAACGCCGACCACGGTTACCTGGCTTTACTGCACTCCACGATTGGAAAACACGGAACCAGAGAACCCGGAACTATTGGCTGACAGCGGCGTGTAATTGTGACGTGAGGAGTTTCTATGCAAACTGATCGTAAGTATCGACTTGATGAACGAGGGTTTTCGCTCATCGAGTTGATGATAGTTATCGCAATTATCGGAATCTTGATTGCGGTAGGCGTAACCGGGTGGCGCGCTGCGGTACGGGCAGCTAATGAGGCCGCAGCAATCAAGACTTTGAGGACCATCGCTGAACAGCAGATGCTCTACTACAACTCTCGCCAGCGGAGTTCTTTCGGTACATTTGAAGAGATGCGACAAGAAAACCTGCTGGACGAACGCTTTGCCGGAACTACCCCGATAGTTGAGGGATATGTCTTCTCGATGAAGGTGATTCCAAAGTCGACTACCGAGCAGGCTGGCTACTCTGTCAACGCTGATCCGCAGGTGACAGAAGGTGTGAGCGCGACTGGAAAGAACCATTTTTACCTTGATTCGAACTCGAATACTATTCGGGTCAATGCAACCCAGCCAGCCTCCTCGGCGGATCCGCCAATTGGACAGTAGTGCAATTGAACGTTCTTAACACTGAGCGCCAGCGAGTCCCATCAAAAGACTGCTGGCGCTTAGAGTTTTTAGCTATCAAATTCTACTTAATGTCTATTAGGAATCTGCGTAGCGTCCATTGAACGAACATAGCGTTCGAACTCTGGTATTTCCTCCGCACTAAAAACCATTCCCGGGATATCGTTTATTACCAGATACTGTGGATTAACAGTTTGGACTTCTCGACCAACTTGCGCCCCCTCGTTGCATTTGTTTGGGCACTTCCAATAATCCAACCGCGCAGTTTGCGCTGTGGCGCCAGTTTCAGGCTTGAAGGGTTCCCAGCGTTGCTTGCAAATGTCGCAACGCAGCACAGGTAACCAACCGTTGAGACTTACCCCAACCTTCTTCAACTCAAGTTCTAGATTTGATCTGTTCATAATGCCCTCTTCTCAAAATCGCCGCTGCCCTCGCTAAGCGTTACCACCAGATAAATCTGTTTGACTGGCTTGCGCGCTTAACTATACTACTCTACGACTCTACGACCTACCCGGCAGACTCCGAACCCGGGTTTAGCAATATCAGCTATTTGTCAGGAACTAAACGGTTCTCTTTATCACTAAACTCTGATTTTTATCAACCCCCAGCCAAACAATGAACTACAAAAAGAGAACCCGCTTTCAATGTGATGAGTGCGGCGGGAGATATGAGACTATTTACGACCCTCTAAGGATCGCACGCGAGGAACTTGTCTTCCATGTTGGGGTTTCTAAATCGAAGCGGCCAGCAAATTACTGTCGGCCCTGTGTTGCCAACAAACTGCAAGTTGTTGCTGATCAGATCTCTAACGAGGTGGCCAGAAGTTGTTTACTAGGTGAATGGGTTGCTGAATAGGACGAATAGGTCGAATAGGTCCTATTAGTCCTATTCCCCAGTCGCCTCACCATTTCACCACCATTCACGATTCACCAAAGGTCTTAGGCCCAAAATTTACATCCTTGTAATTTTAATGTAGCGCACAATGTCTGGCAGACTCACAATAACGCCAGCAACTACTGCTATCAGCGCTGCTCCTCCCACGATCTGCCACAAAGTCTTGTGCGAGTTCCTCTCTTTAACCTGCATTAATTGATCACGTCTCATTGAAATAACCTCCTGAAAACTGGTGAATGGTAAATGGTGAATGGTTAGGGCTAATGGATCTCATAGACAACCATTTACCATTCACCATTCACCATTCACCGCCATTCACTATTTACCATTCCCTTAAGCTGGCGGCATATGCGGCATTGCGGGATCAATTGGCCCGCGAGCCTCCGCATTGATCGAAGTTGCATCTCGAGCAGTCCTTTCACCTGCAGGTCTTTCTCGCCCCGAAGATCCACGGCCCTTTCGACCCTTTTCTCCACCTATTTCAGATTTGCGCTCACCTCTACCGGTACCCGGCGTATGGGCCGGAAGATCTTTTGCTGTCATATCCTTCTCCTTTGGCGAATGTTGACGATCCAGAAGTCAGGAGTCAGGAGTCAGAGGTCAGAGCTAATAGACTCATCTCTTTAAACTTCTGACTCCTGACTCCTGACTTCTGACTTCTGGATCTCTCACCCACTACTCACTTCACCACTCCGAACATTGGCGAGTGCCGGGTTTCAAGCACCTTGCCATTCCCTAAATACATATGAACACCGCACGGTAGACACGGATCAAAACTCCGAACGGTGCGCATGATGTCGATCCCTTTGAAGTTCTCAGGACCGTTCTCCTCAAAAATGCCGGTATTCTGTACAGCATCCTCGTAGGGTCCAGGAGTGTTATAGATGTCTCTGGGACTGGCGTTCCAGGGTGTAGGCGGATACGGATGATAGTTAGCAATCTTGCCATCCCGAATCACAACGTGATGCGAGAGCACTCCGCGAACTGCCTCGTGGAAACCACATCCAATCGCCTCATCCGGTACCTTGAAGGGCGTGAATGTCTTGCTACGGCCAGCGAGCAACTCTTTAAGCCCTTGCTCGACGAAATAAAGAGCAGCGGCGGCGGCGTAAGCTTGAAAGTAGGTTCGCGCACGGTCGCGCTCGATTGTGTTGCTCCAGCGCGGAATCTTCCACTCAAACTCGGTCTCCGGCAGCAGCGCAGTCTTCGGCAGATTTATCTTTACACTGTTGCCGGTGGCTTTGATGTAGCCGATGTCCACTTTGCCGGCCAGCGCTGTGGACCAGAAACGAGCCAACGGTCCGCCTCCGGTGTCAAGCGCCAGGTGCTCACCCGTTCGCTTGTCGAACCAGCGCGGTGACATTACCCAGGTGTATTTGTCCTCAAAGTTCCGTTTCTGCGGTTTAGGAATCGTGGTCTGATTCCAGGGATGATTCCTGTCCACAGGATTACCCAGGGGATCTTTCTTGACGAACATCTCACCCTTTTCCCAACCTTCATAGTAAGAAGAACCTAGCAGGATCCTGATGCCGAGATTGATGTCAACAAGATCTGTAGTAACCAACTGCCCATCAACAACCACGCCAGGAGTAACGAACATCCGATTACCCCACTCGTTCATCGTGTCGTAGCCGTAGTCACAGTATTCAGGGTCGTTAAATGATCCCCAGCATCCAAGCAGGATCCGACGCTGACCAACTTTCTCGTATCCAGGCAAGGCTTCGTAAAAGAAATCGAAGAGATCATCATGCAGAGGCACTACGCGCTTCATGAATTCTACGTACTTCATCAGCCGTACCAGGTAATCTGTAAAGAGTTGTACCGTAGGAACAGTGCCGACGCCGCCAGGATAAAGTGTGGAAGGGTGAACGTGGCGCCCCTCCATCAGACAGAACATTTCGCGAGTGTAACGACTGACCTGCAGAGTTTCTCGATAGAACTCCCCGGTAAACGGGTTGAGCGCAATCATAATTTCCCCGATGGTCTTATATCCGTGCAGAGCGGCATGGGGAGCTTCGGTCTTTTGCGCCTTCTCCCAAACACCAGGATTTGTTTCCTTTACCATCTGTTCGCAGAAATCCACCCCTACCAAGTTGTCCTGAAAGATGTTGTGGTCGAACATGTATTCAGCGGCCTCGCCGAGGTTAACGATCCATTCTGCAATGGCTGGCGGCCTTACGTTGAAAGCCATGTTTTGAGCGTACATGCCACAAGTGGCGTGGTTGTCCCCGCAGATCCCGCAAATACGACTGGTGATGAAGTGGGCGTCGCGCGGATCTTTTCCTTTCATGAAGATGCTATAGCCACGAAAGATGGACGATGTGCTGTAACACTCAGCCACCTCTTTGTTTTCGAAGTCAATCTTTGTGTAGATCCCCAGGCTGCCAACGATCCTCGTGATCGGATCCCAACTCATGTCAACAAGCGTCCTTGGTTTAGCCGGAGCTTCAGTAACTGGTGTAGCCCTTGTGCTCATGGTAGTCCTCCTTAAAAAGCTCGTGGCCGATAGCCAGTGGTCAGTTTGTTCCCGGGATGGCGCCACTTGGGTTCTTTGTTAACGGTGGTATTTGTGATGCTTCGGAGAGAGCGGACCAACCTGCCGTAGATGCCAATTGCCCCTACGGACATTTTTGAACCGGGAGGCTCATCCATAAAAGGCATGAACTTGTCCGGGAACCCGGGCATCGTACAGCCAATGCAGATGCCGCCGACATTCGGGCACCCGCCTATACCAGCCATCCAGCCGCGCTTCGTGACATTGCAATTCACCACCGGTCCCCAGCAACCGAGTTTCACAATGCATTTCGAGGAACCGTACTCCTCGGCAAAGTCGGCTTGCTCGTAATACCCCGCTCGATCACATCCCTCGTGTACCGTTTTGCCAAACAGCCAGGTTGGCCGTAACTGATCATCGAGTGGAATCATCGGGGCGAGACCCGCAGCCTGGTAGAGCAGG
This sequence comes from uncultured Chloracidobacterium sp., assembly GCA_964574785.1. GTDB lineage: Bacteria > Acidobacteriota > Blastocatellia > Pyrinomonadales > Pyrinomonadaceae > PSRF01. The sequence goes on from CAZNPP010000057.1 coordinate 10,227, forward strand.
TAAAGCAAAGTCTCCATGAAATTATCAGGCTGCACTGGACAACCGGGAACGTTGATAATCGGCAACCCTGCTTTTGATCGCCACTCCCATCCTAAGTAATCCCCCAGTCCCATGCAGCCGGTGGGATTGCCAGCCATAGCGTGGATTCCTCCGTTAGTCGCGCACGTGCCAGCGCCTATAATGGCAAAAGCTTTAGGGGCAAGACGGTCAATCCACTCCGCAGTTGTGATCGGCTGACCAGTCATGGCGTTCGTCCCAAGGGCTGCCCAGTAGCCTTCTTTCTTAATCTTTTCATTTGGTATCGAGCCCTCGACTACAAGCACAAAAGGATCTATTAAGCCCTGTTCGGCTTGATACCAGTACTTCATGAAGTCATCGCCAACCTCATAGGCGAGCACAGGATTGTGCAAGTGCACCTTAGGTAGTCCTGGTATCGCGCCGAGCACGACATCTTCGATACTCGGCTGACTCGCAGCAGTTACCGAGACTGTGTCCCCATCACAGCTCAATCCGGCTGTAATCCAAAGGATGTGAACTTCCTTAACGGCAGGTGTTTTTTGCGCGAAGGTTTTCTCTCGTGACTCAATTTCAGTCGCCATCGCCCTCCCCTTTCTTGTTGGTTCTCGTTCAGTTTCCTAGTCGCTCGTAACTGCTTCAAGAACACTCAACTCTGGAACAATCAGCTCTTGTGTGCAAAACGATTGGGGTGTGTGGTACTCACACGGCGTTGGGGGATGAAAACTATTCTTAGGGGGGTATGTAGGGATACCAGTCGCCTGTAATAAGACTCTTCTAAAAATTCTCCTCAGGAAAAAAGAGTTTTTTGTCAGTTTCGCGAATTTAGATCATGAGTGTTACTGATTAGTAACAGTTTCGTCTCGTTTCCCTAAAGGTCCGAAACTTCTTCAGTCTCGTGATAGTTGCTGTGGATTCGTGGATGAATCTTTGGTGGCTGAAACGACTCCTGGAGCAAAGGCGACAAACTGAAGTTTACCAGTTACCATTTTGATTCATGAAAACCCCTGCTACGCAAAGAAGAAGCAAACTACATAACGACGTCGATTCCGTAGTTGCGTCTCTCAAGCGACTTGGTACTAATGCGACCCGCGATGGCATGTCTCGATATGGTATTCCCTCAGATAAAGCCTTTGGAGTTTCAGTGGCCAATATAAGGCAAATGGCGAAACGACTTGGAAAGGATCACGAACTGGCCACAAGGCTTTGGGATACTGGTTGGTATGAGGCTCGGATGCTGGCTGCTTTCGTCGATGAGCCTGCCAGCGTTACACCTGCGCAGATGGACCGCTGGTGTAAGGATTTCGACAATTGGGCCATCTGTGACACTGTTTGCTTTCACCTGTTTGACCGCACACCCTTTGCCTACCGGAAAGTCGCGCAATGGTCCAATCGCCGAGATGAATTCGTAAGACGGGCTGCATTTGCACTACTTGCATCGCTCGCTTTACATGACAAGGGCGCTGACGATGAGGCCTTCGTACAGTGCTTACCACTTATCGAAAGTGCAGCCAGTGATGAACGAAACTTTGTAAAGAAAGGCGTAAGCTGGGCGCTTCGAGGAATCGGAAAACGCAATCAAGAGCTTAACGAGGCTGCAGTAGCCGTCGCTAATCGCCTTGCAGCGTCACCAGAACCCTCAGCTAGATGGGTGGGAAAGGATGCGCTTAGGGACCTTGCGAAGCCTGAAATTAAACGTCAGGTTAAGTCCGTGAAGTAATGAAGTGGCGAATAAACTACTGCGCAGTTTGCACTATTGCAGCAAAGGCAGACTTAGCCTCGCCTAACCGATCAAACAAGAGCGGGTGATTCGTCCTTCCTTTGATTGGCCAGTTGTTTAGCCAGGAATCACCGTCCGCTACTCCCCAAAACGTGACTCGGTCGATTACCTCTCGGTGTTTCACAAAGACCTTAAATAGATCAGCGTATCGCTTGGCCAAAGCTCGTTGAGCCGAATCTGGAAAACGATCTGTGTAGGGATTCAGTTTCGGCGTCGGCTCGACATCGACCGCATAGTCAGCGCCTACTGGTGTAGTTCGGGGCAGCACATCGACGTCAAGTTCAGTAATGTGCACTCTGTATCCGAGAGTTGAGAACGCAGTAATCGTGGCATCAACATCTGCAATCGAGGGCCAGCCCATCTGATTATGTCCCTGCAATCCTATGCCAGTGATCGGCACACCCTTGGCTTTCAAAGTTTTTAGCAGCGCGACCGCGCCCTGGCGCTTTGCTGGCAGTTCGAGATCGTAGTCGTTGTAGTACAACTGGGCGTCCGGATCCGCTTCGCGCGCCAACTCGAAAGCCTTTTCGATGTAGTCTTCGCCGATTATTTGCATCCATGGCGATTGGCGCATTGTCCCATCCTGATTCACAGCTTCGTTTACGACATCCCAACCGTCGATTCTTCCTTTGTAACGACCAACGACGGTAAGAATGTGTTCACGAAGGCGCTGCAACAATGTATCGCGATCCACCGATTTACCATTTTCATCCTGAAAGACCCACTTTGGTGTTTGGTTGTGCCAAACGAGAGTGTGGCCCACGATAAACATTTGGTGCTTCTCGCCAAACGCGACAAACCGATCCGCGGCCTCGAAATCGTATTTGTCAGGCTGAGGGTGGACCGACTCCCATTTAAGAATGTTCTCAGGTGAGATCGTATTGAAGTGAGTAGCGACGATCTTTGCGCCCCGAGAGTCCTCTTCAAAGATCTGACGCCGATTGAGAGCGGCGCCGATGAGAAAGTGAGGTTTGAAGACCTCCTTCAGAACAACTTGTTTTTCACCTCCCACGGAGAAAGGCGCGATTTGCAGAGTGAAAATGAGGCACACCGATACAAATATTATTACCAGTCCCTGCGTCGCATCGTTTAGAAGTGTCATGTTCGTCTCACTGTTACTTCGCAATCACTTCAAGTTTCACCGTCTGATACTTAACTGAGCTTGGCCCCACCATTATGTTGAATGAGCCGGGTTCGACTACGTAATCCATGTGCAGGTTGTAAAACGCAAGCTTATCGGGCGTGATCACGAATTCGACAGTCTTGCTTTCGCCCGGTGCAAGTGAGATACGTTTGAAATCCTTCAATTCCATCATCGGACGGGTCACGGAACTTACAAGATCCCGAATATAAAGCTGCACGATTTCATCGCCAGCCCGTTTGCCGGTGTTGGTGACTGTTACGTTCACTTTTGCTTGGCCCGCTGGCCCGATTTGCGCCGGACTTATTTTAAGATTCGAATACTCTAACGTGGTGTAGCTTAGACCAAAGCCGAACGGAAAAAGCGGTTCCTTACTCGTGAATAAATAGCCACGTCGCGCCGTTGGTTTCTGATTGTAATAGATAGGCAACTGCCCAACTGATCGAGGAAAACTGACCGTTAGTTTCCCGGCCGGATTGTAATCGCCAAAGAGGACATCGGCGACGCCCACTCCTGTTTCCTGCCCAAGATAGAAGCCTTCGAGGATTGCCGGCACGTTTTCAGCGATGTAATTGATCGAGAGTGGACCGCTGTTAATGAGTAACACGATCGTGGGTTTACCAGTAGCCAGGATTGCTCTGACCAGATCGTTCTGTAGACCAATCAGCTCCAGACTATCCCGATCTCCAAGGTGGTTGTCAGCCCAGGCTTCTTTGTTGGTATCTTCGTTGCCGCCCAGAACCAGCAAGGCAACGTCAGCGACTTTTGCTACCTCGACAGCTTGCGCAATCAGTTTTCGATCCTCGGCTGGATCGCTAAGGTGTGCAGTATCTGCAAACCAATCCCCACCCTCCTTTGTAATCTTGCATCCTTCGGCATACACGACCTTGATCTGGTTGCCAACTTTGTCCTTTATTCCCTGAAGCACGCTAACACCACGCCCGGGGTTGTCACTATAACCACCGAGATGCACGTCGGCGGCGTTTGGACCAATGACGGCGATGGTTTTCAAAGATTCCCTATTCAGTGGCAACAGATTGTTTTCGTTCTTCAAGAGCGTTATCGATCGTCGGGCTGCTTCAGCGGCTAGCTCTTGATGTTCCTTAGAGTTCGTCACTTTGACAACTCGCTCTACATCGACGTATGGGTTTTCGAACAGCCCGAGTAGAAACTTGGCGCGCAGATGCCGCGCGACCGCCTTATCAAGAGTCGCTTCGGAGACCTTTCCATCCCTTACCAACTGAACAAGCGTCATGAAGCAATCGGGATCGGGAAGTTCGATGTCCACTCCTGCCTCGAGTGCGTGCTTGGCGGCAGCTTCTTTGTTGTTGACCACATGATGCAGGTCCACTAGCTGACCGATAGCGTAATAGTCAGAGACCACGTAGCCATTAAATCCCCATTCCTGGCGCAAGATTTCTTCGAGCAGCCATTTGCTAACGTGGGAGGGCACTCCGTCGATCTCGTTGTAGGAAGGCATCACGCTCATGATTCCGGCTTCCACAGCCGCTTTAAAGCTGGGAAGGAATACCTCGCGCAGAATTCGTTCGGAAAAATTTGCTGGAGCAATGTTGGTCCCACCCTCCGGTTGACCATGTGCTGCATAGTGCTTCGCTGTGGCTATGACGTGATCTCCGTGAATCGTGGGACCCGGTCCCTGCAAAGCCTTTACTATCGCTTCGGCGAAACGCGAAATGAGATAAGGATCTTCGCCGTAGGTTTCCTCAGTGCGGCCCCATCGAGGCTCGCGCGCTATATCGAGATTTGGTCCCAACACTTGGTGACTGCCACGGGCTCGCGTTTCGATGGCTCCTGCTCGAAAGACTTTGGTAATGAATTCGGGATCCCAGGTTGTGGATAGCGCGATAGGTTGAGGAAAGCTCGTGCTTCCCTGGGCCATATGGCCGTGCAGAATCTCATCATGAAGAATCGCCGGAATACCTAATCTTGTGTTTTCTAATAGCCACTTCTGTACGGCGTTGGCAAAGATGGCTCCTTCGCGCGGACCCTTGCGTTCTCGCTGTCGAGCGATCTGGCCGATACCGTGTTTCATGACCTCTGCGGCCTTCTCGGCTGAGAATTCGCCACGGTCTTTAGCGAAATCTGTCTGCGGGTTGGGTTGAGGCCGGTTTGACCACAACGTCATCAATTGCGCAACCTTCTCTTCAAGCGTCATCCGCGACAGCAGATCGGCAACGCGGTGCTCGACGGGCAGCTTTGGATTCTTGTAAGCCGGTGCAGTCTCTTGTGAATTCATCTGTACCTCCGGCGAAAAGAAAGCGACACCGAGAAGGATCGCGCAGGTGTTCAACAACAAGCATCTATTTTTCATTGTTTCGCTTGTCCTGGAGTGGCGAGCAGTTACAGTTTGGACTGAAATGCTGGCTTCATCATATGCCCAGTATTCCTTCAGCATGGACTAAACAGTTGCTCCCGGATCGCTCGAGACTATTCGACAGCCTGGTCCGTAATCTCCAACGCGTTATCGATAATCGCAAACCCCTCGTTCAGTTCCCCTTCTGTGATACACAGTGGCGGATTTGTGAAGAACGTGTTCCATCGTACGAATGTGTAGAGTCCTTCTTCACGAAGATACTTGCCCAGGGCCTGCATCTCGGGTGCGGTGCCGTTAAAAGACGCCATAGGCTCGCGTGTTTCACGATTTCGGATCAACTCGACAATGCCGAAGAGACCAATGCTGCGCGTAGCCCCCACCGATGGATGACGCTTTTTCAACTCCTCCAGCTTGCTCCGCATCAACGCACCCATACTTTGGGCTCTCTCAATCAAGCTATCCTGTTCATATACTGCGATCGTTGCTAACGCAGCGGCACAAGCAAGTGGGTGACTGTTATAGGTTAGACCACCGTAGAAAACGTTCTTCTGAAAGTGCTCCGCAATCTCTCGCCGCATGCCCACTGCCCCCAGTTGTACATACGCGCTCGTTAACCCCTTTGCCATGGTTATCAAATCGGGGACAACATTCCAGTGGTCCACCGCGAACCATTTACCCGTGCGACCGAAACCAGACATCACCTCATCGGCGATCAAGAAGATTCCATATTTGTCACAGACCTTCCTTAAGCCCTGTATATAACCGTCTGGCGGCACAAGAATCCCATTAGTTCCAGTAACCGGCTCCACAATTATCGCTGCGATGGTCTTTGGACCCTCAAGCTCGAGGATCTCTTCAGTCCGAATCAGCACTTCTTCGGCGGTGTCTGAGCTTTGCTGAATGCCGTGATAGAAGTCGGGAATACGGAAGACTCCAGGAATTCCGGGCTCTGCGGCCCAGCGTCGCGGATCGCCTGTCACAGTTAAAGCTCCAGCGGTGCCACCGTGATAAGAACGATAACGTGCTCCGATTTTATGACGTCCACTAACTAGTCGGGCAATGCGGATTGCATTCTCGTTTGCTTCGGCGCCGCCGTTTGTAAAGAAAAAGCTATCGATATTTCCGGGTGTTATTTCAGCGAGTTTCGCACCCAGACGTGCACGTACGTCGGTGGCCATGAAAGGATTAGCGTATGCCAAGGTCGAGGCTTGCTCTTGGATTGCACGAATTACGCGTTCATCGCCGTGCCCAATGTTCACGCACATCAGTTGGCTATTGAAGTCGATGAAACGCTTGCCTTCAGGGGTCCAGAAGTAAACTCCCTTGGCGCGCGCGACAGGAATAGGATCAACGGCAGCTTGTGCGGACCACTCGAAAAGGGTGTGACGGCGGCAGAGGGCTACGATCTCTTCGCCTGTCATGGTCTCAATGGTTGCAGTCATGGCACGGGATGCTATAGAAAACTTGCCCGTTTGACAACGACTCGGAGTTTGCAGAGTTTGCAGGTCGTGGTTTGTGTGGGCTATAAACATCACACTCGTCCGGAGTTGATCGCTCGGCATTGAACAGCAATTCTAATTAAGTGAGGTACGTCCTATGGTCTTACTACTTCTGCTTCTCGCATCAACCATTTTTCCTACCGTCGAATCTAGGGACACCGTGGTACCCGCTGCTGATGGAGTTCCTATTCACTACAGTGTTCAGGGCAAGGGTGAGCCAACCTTGGTTTTTATCCATTGCTGGAGTTGTGACGGACGTCTTTGGGAAAACCAGGTTTCCGCTTTTGCCAAAGGCCATCGAGTGGTAACCATCGATCTACCGGGTCACGGTGAGTCGGGACAGGGAAGAAAGACATGGTCTATCGAAAGTTACGGTGATGATGTGAAAAGAGTTGTCACGAAACTCGATCTCAAGCAAGTGGTTCTTATCGGCAGTTCGATGGGCGGTCCAGTGGCACTGGAGGCGACACGTTTGATGCCGGAACGAGTGGTTGCCATTGTGCCAGTTGACACGCTGCATAACGTCGAATGGAGGCTACCCGCAGAACAAGTCGAGGGCCTGTTGAAGCAGATTCGCGCCGACTACAAAGGAGCCCTTACCGAGTTAATGAATGAGTGGTTCTTTTCCAAGAGCACACCAGAAAGCGTGAGGAAGAGGGTGATATCCGAGGCTACATCTCGACCTCCGGAACTAGCAATTGCGATTCTCGAAGCCGTTATTGCCCATGATCCAATCCCGGCGATGCGAGAGATCAAGGTGCCAATAAAAGCGATTAACGCAGACTTGAATCCCACCAATCTTGAAAGCAATCGCAAATATGCGCAAAAGTTTGACGTCGCGATCATGAAAGGTGTCGGTCATTATCCGATGCTGGAAGATCCAGTGCGGTTTAATCAGTTATTGACTGATGTATTGCAGTCATTAAAGTAGGTCATCTTCTACTCTTTCTAAACCTATAGAGCCGTTGAGTGATCCTTTTCCCCATAGAGCCAAGCCATGACAGGCCTGTGCCCATTGAATTTGAAATCGACGATGAAGGTAAGGTCAGATCTTTCTTATACAGATCAGTTCCGGAATTTTTGTATTGTCTGGAAAGACGATACTGGCAACTTTTATTCGGAATGTTATCGCCAAACTTTAGGCAACTGGAAAAGACCAATCATTGATTTCTGGGAGAAAGTTCCTTAATCCAGTGTTAGCGACAGCAATGTCAGACCTGTCCGAAATGGTAAATGGTGAATGGTGAATCGTGAATGGTGCTCGGTGAATGGTGAGTGATGAATCGTGAATGGTGATCGGTGAATGGTGAGTGATGAATGGTTAGTGATATTGAGGGCTAGGAAGGAATGCCCATTTACCATTCACCATAATTCACCATTAACAATTCACGGGTTGACTACCTTTCGAAATTACTATTTACTCTCACCGCAGTCCCTATCCAGCTCTAGCAACAAAACAGCAGCTCGTAATCTAACTTCCTAAGGAAGGAATCTTCCTGTGTTCAAACCGATGACGCTTACTAAATCGATTGTTCTTAGCTCCACATTTATATTCGCACCTTGCAGCGCCCAAACAACTGATCCAGGCAAATTATTGTCTGCACGCCGCAACCTTATGCCTGTCCCTCACCAGGTTGAGTTTTTGCCAGGTCGGATGAGCATAGCCAGTTCTTTTACCGTGGCAACAAAGGGCGCTGATGATGCTCGGCTGCATCGAGGAATTGACCGAGCCATGAGGCGGCTCGAGGGTAGAACAGGTCTAACCTTGCAGCGAGGCTTAGCCAAAGATCCAGACACAGCTAGTCTCATGATAGAAGCTAAAAGCCCGGGGGAGGCTGTCCCTTCTGTCGATGAAGATGAGTCCTACACTTTTGTTGTAAGTGAAAAGCAGGCGAAACTCCAAGCCCCCACTGTTGTAGGCGCTTTGCGAGGTCTGGAAACCTTTCTCCAACTTATCGAAGGCGACAGGAATGGATACTACCTCCCTCAAGTAAGAATAGAAGATAAACCTCGCTTTCCCTGGCGAGGGCTATTAATCGATTCAGCCCGCCACTTCCAACCCGTCGACGTACTCAAGCGCAATCTCGATGGAATGGCTGCCGTTAAATTGAATGTCTTACATTGGCATCTTACTGAAGACCAGGGATTTCGTATCGAGAGCCTAAAGCATCCTAAGCTTCACCAGATGGGATCAGATGGGCTTTACTACACCCAAGCACAAGCGCGAGAGATTATTGAATATGCCAGGGACCGAGGCATTCGCGTAGTACCGGAATTTGATATGCCTGGCCATGTAACCAGTTGGTTGGTAGGTTATCCCGAGTTGGCTAGTTTGCCTGGTCCATATCAGATTGAGCGCCAACCCGGAATCATGGAGCCCGCCTTAGATCCTACACGCGAGGAGGTCTACAAGTTCCTCGACATTTTTCTCGGTGAAATGGCAGCGCTGTTTCCCGATGCGTACATGCACATCGGAGGAGACGAAAACGAAGGCAAGCATTGGGATAGAAATCCAAAGATTCAAGAATTTATGAAACAAAAGGGGTTCAAGGACAACCACGCTCTACAGGCCTATTTCAACCAACGAGTCTTAAAGATACTCACAAAACATGGGAAGAGAATGGTTGGCTGGGATGAGATATTTCATCCGGATCTTCCGAACAATGTCGTGATCCAATCATGGCGTGGTCCGAAGGCTTTGGCAGAAGCTGCCCGGAAAGGTTATGACGGAATTCTTTCGAACGGCTACTACATCGATCTGATGTTCCCAGCGGAAGATCATTATCGAGTTGACCCGATTCCAGCCGATAGCGACCTTACTCCAAAGGAGATGGCGCACGTGCTTGGGGGTGAAGCCACCATGTGGAGCGAGTATGTAAGCTATGAAACGATTGACTCGCGGATTTGGCCACGTACCGCAGCTATTGCTGAAAGGTTCTGGTCCCCACGTGAGGTGAACGAGATTGATGATATGTATCGCCGGTTGGCAGTGACGAGCATCCGGCTGGAAGAACTTGGCCTCACTCATATCAAGAACAAGGAGATGCTGCTCCGTCGCTTGGCAAATAGAGGCGACACTAAGCAACTTAAGACTCTTCTTTCAGTTCTTGAACCAGTTAAGGAGTACAGGCGTGGTCAGATGCGACCAGCAACTATGCTGAGTCCCCTGACAGGCTTGATAGACGCTGCGCACGCGGACGCCGAGGCTCGTAGAACATTTGTTTTTTGGGTTGATGGCTTCTTGTCAGACGCACCGCGCTTCAATACCTATCAGGAGAACTTAAAGTCAACGCTTTCGACATGGCGGGATTCTCGACCAGCTCTTGACGCGATATTCGCTCAGTCTCCAATTCTGATGGAGGCTGAACCGCTGGTGAAAGACCTGTCCGAACTAGGCACGACTGGTTTGGAGGCTATGACCTATATAACCACTGGGGTTGAACCTCCAGCTGGCTGGCGGGAGTCCAGAATGGTGATTGTTGAAGAAGCAGGAAAGCCCAAAGCGGCTCTGGAGTTTGTTGTGATTCCAAGTATGAAAAGACTTATCGTCGCCGCGGCGGAATTGCCTCAACTAAAACTTTCCTCGCCGGCAGAATGGAAGAAAAGGGTGGACGAAATCGCAGCGCAAAAATAAGAAGCTTGGTCAAAGGTTTAACTTGAAACTCACGCTACTAGATTGGTCGATCATCGGCGCCTATTTCGCCTTTTCACTTGCCATCGGTCTCTACTTTATGCGCCGGGCCAGCAGCTCGATCGGCGAATTCTTTCTTTCCGATCGTTCCCTTCCCTGGTGGATTGCGGGGACCTCGATGGTAGCAACAACTTTCGCTGCCGATACCCCACTTGCTGTCACTGAGATCGTGGCCCGCAATGGTGTTGCCGGAAACTGGCTATGGTGGTCCTTGCTGGCGAGCGGTATGCTCACAGTCTTTTTCTTTGCAAGACTCTGGCGACGCGCTGAAGTAATGACGGATGTTGAGTTCGTCGAATTGCGTTATTCAGGAAAGCCAGCAGCTTTCTTAAGAGGATTTCGAGCCCTTTACCTTGCCCTTCCTATAAATCTAATCATCATGGGCTGGGTAAATCTCGGCATGGCCAAGGTGTTAAGTGGCACTCTGGGAATCGCTAAATGGCAGGCACTAGCCTTCTGTCTCGGAATAACTTTTATTTACTCAGTGATATCAGGATTTTGGGGCATTGTAGTTACCGATGCTGTGCAGTTTGTAATTGCGATGGCAGGGTCGATAGCGCTTGCGGTTTTCGCTGTAAATGCTGTCGGAGGCCTCGAGAGCTTGCAGGCCCGGTTAGCGACAGTTACTCCCGTGGGCAGCAGCGAGCCTTTTGGTATGGGAGGAGCCGTTAGCCTTTTGCCAGATGGATCAGCCGTATGGATGTTGCCCCTTCTGACGTTGGTCGTTTACCTTGGGGTTAACTGGTGGGCCTCGTGGTATCCAGGGTCCGAACCGGGCGGCGGCGGGTACGTTGCCCAACGCATCTTCTCAGCAAAGAACGAAAAGCATGGACTGCTTGCAACACTCTGGTTCAATATCGCTCATTACGCGCTTCGACCCTGGCCCTGGATTATAGTAGCTCTCTGCTCTCTGGTCCTTTATGAGGGGGGTGCTTTAAATCCGGAAACCGGACTACCAGATCCCGCATTCGGCTACGTACGTGTAATGACAGATTACCTGCCAACAGGGTTTCGGGGTCTTCTGTTGGCCTCATTTGCTGCTGCCTACATGAGCACAATCTCTACCCAGATGAACTGGGGCTCGAGTTATATCATCAACGATTTTTACCGCCGGTTTGTACGTGCTAATGCAAGTGAGAAACATTATGTCTTGGCTTCCCGAATAGCAACATTCGTAATCGTAGCGCTTTCAATCGTCGTCACCTACTTTATGAATCGCGTAACTCAAGGCTGGGAACTCGTACTGACTTTAGGGGCCGGAACTGGGCTGGTCTACATATTGAGATGGTACTGGTGGCGTATTAATGCCTGGTCCGAAGTTTCCGCGATGGCTGCAGCCCTTATCGTATCCCTATCGCTTCAGTATGGCCAAATCTTTGACTCCTCAACTCCGCTGGGGTTTGCACGAACAATTCTCACAACTGTCGGATTCACGACTGTTGTGTGGCTCGTTGTGACATTTGCGACTGCTCCCGAACCAGCAGCGAAGCTTGTTCAGTTTTACAAACGAGTATACCCGGCAGGACCAGGCTGGAGTCACATTGCTGGCGAATTGGGTCTATCAACCCGCTCGGCTGAAATTACTGCCAACATCATCAATTGGTTATGTGGCATCGGCCTTATCTACTCCGCTCTGTTTACTGTCGGTGAACTTCTATTGGGCACAATGATGAAGGCTAGTATCTTCCTTCTCATTGGAATCCTGTGCGGAGGAGTTATGGTGTGGAATCTGAACCGGACCGGCTGGCTTGGTCTATCCGAGAGTGCTTTGGGTACAGGTGAGACCGCGGCCGATTGAACTACTGCTATACGTACTACAGAAATGCCAGAAGAATCCGGTACACATCGTGGACGACTCATTGCGCTGGACGTATTTCGCGGTCTCACCATTGCGGGGATGATTCTGGTTAACAATCCGGGAACCTGGGAAGCCATTTACGGTCCGTTAGGGCACGCTGCATGGCATGGTTGGACTCCCACCGACCTCGTGTTTCCTTTTTTTCTCTTTATAGTCGGCGTGTCCATCGCGCTTGCATTAGGTCGCAGAGTTGAAGAGGCAAAGAATAAACGTCCGGTCTATCTAAAGATTATCAAACGAACTCTGATAATTTTCGCCCTAGGACTTCTTCTCACAGGCTTTCCTTACGATAGCCTTTCAACCTTCCGCATCCCCGGCGTTTTGCAACGAATAGCAGTCTGCTATTTTTTTGCTTCCATCATTTTCTTGAACACGAGATGGCGAGGGCAGGTGATCATAGCCGCAGCTTTACTGTTTTTTTATTGGATGCTTATGAAACTTGTGCCAGTACCAGGTTTCGGTAGCGGAAATCTGACTATGGAAGGCAACCTCGCAGCCTACATTGACCGAAACGTCCTGGGCACCCACACATGGAAGCCACTCTATGATCCAGAGGGCATCCTGAGCACAATTCCAGCAATTGTTACAACCTTGTTTGGGGTGCTAACTGGCCAGTGGTTAGCTTCCCAAAAGCCTCATTTTGAAAAAGTCTCAGGCATGTTCGTTGCCGGGCTAATTCTCGTGATATTTGGGTGGGTATGGAACTTTTCGTTCCCCATCAACAAGGCGCTATGGACCAGTTCGTACGTCCTCTTTACGGGTGGATTTGCACTCCAAGCGTTGGCCCTGTGTTACTGGTTGATTGACATCAAGGGTTATCGTCGTTATGCGGCGCCTTTTGTTGTCTTTGGCGCCAACGCTCTTGCCATTTACATCTTGTCGGAGGGTTTTTCGCACATCACGTCGCTTATTCGGGTGGGCAGCACCGGCGCTCGTCAGGTAAGCCTTAAGACCTGGCTTTATGAGAATCTGTTTGCCTCGTGGGCCGATCCTATTAATGCCTCGTTGATGTTTGC
>CAZNPP010000058.1:0-23510 GCA_964574785.1 uncultured Chloracidobacterium sp.
CCTGAAACAAAAATAATAGAAACCACCAGTAAACATGCGATTATCCTCACCTTACGTATGTACTCAGGAAACTTAATTGAACTGTCAAATATCCTATGAGAGTTTGTTGAGATTTCGTTTGCCCGCACACTTCTAACCGGCCAACCTTGCTAGCGAAAGGAAACAAAGAACGCGTCGTTGCCGGAGCGAAGATTCCTTCCATATGAAATCGCAACCCCTAGGCCCAACACTCGGACTTTCGCCTGGACGCCGAAATCCCAGAGCCAGCGCTGGGACCCTAATAATGGAGAGCTGTCGCCAATCTTTCCAACATCAAGGAACGGCCCCAACTTCACTGTAATCAGCCCGCTGCTATAGACCTTTTTGTCCACTTCCCAATTAGCGAGAAGATAGTTGCGGCCCAGGGAGCATTACCTTTACGACCATTGCGAGTTCCGCTATGCCCCCTGAGCCAGAGGTGATTGTCACGTTCAACGCCAAGCATGAAAAGTTCGTCAAATGGAATCTGGCCTAGGGTCTTACCCACCTGAACACCTGCTTGAGTCTCATAGTCATCTCCGGTTGCTCGCGGAAGCCAATGTACTCTGAAAGACCCCTGGAGTTTCGCGAAAGCCCTGGACGGTTTTGTCCAGATTCGCCCTACTTCGCTTGTACCACTTGTGTTAACAGTAAGCCTACGTTCGGGTATATCGACAACTCTATAGCTCATCCGGCTAATAGTTTGAGCTGAAATCCTTGCGCGAAGAAGGGCACATCCACAGCGTCACTAAGAGTGAGATCACGGATATTTCGGCCGGAAAATTCAACGCCAGTGGACCACTGCCAACTACCGCTCGCGATAGAGGTAATATCCGCTTTAAATGCATACTTGCGAAGGTTGAGGCCAAATAAGATACATACACTTCTACTCAGTGTCGATGCAAGCACCGTTAGTAGAACTATTGGACCTAGACCACAACTGTGACAATTAGGTGACAATTGCAGCTAAGTTTGAAACAGTTTCAAATTATTTGCGCCGCTTGAAATAGTACGCTGGATCGTTTGGTGGGCCGGCGATTGCTACCAGCTCCCAGCCCTTTGCTCCCAAACGGTCCAGATGTTGTTCCAGCACGAAAGCTTCACGACCGAAGCCTGAGGCCGGCTCTTTTCGCATACGGGGGTTGTCCGTAGGCGCAAAGTTAGTCGTGCTTGGTCCAGCAACGGCAAGATATTCCCACTGGTCACTCGTCTTGGTTTCTTCCTGTCCGGTAGTTCTCACGACGACGGCAAGAACAGGAAGCAGAAGCAGCAAGACAACAGCGAATGTTCGTTTCATGTTTTTCTCCTTCGATTCGCGATCTTACCTGAATTCCAAGTAGAATCATGATCAAGTATCAAAACATCAATATGACAACTAGAATTATTCAAAGTGCTGGCCTCGTATTAACAGCCCTTTACGCTGTCTTTGTCATCTGGATTTATGCAACGGAGCCGCGCAGCTTTAGAGACGTGGCAACAACTGCTGAAGTTGCCGCCGGAACCTACCGAATAGATCAGGAAAAGTTTAACTCTGGTCTCGAGTTATTCAGACGAGAACAGTTTCGAGCCGCGCGAGACGAATGGCAGCGTGCTGATCCCGCCCAGGCTGATGCGATAACTCAGTTCTATATTGGCTACGCATTCTACCGCGAAGGCTGGGGCCGTGTGTATTACGATAAGGAATTATTTAAGCGAGGTTTGGAAGCGGCTAATAGGGCGATTGGGCTTTCTTCACTTACTCCAGTTGCGGTTGATGACCCTAATCTACAGATGCGGACGGCAGCAGAGTTGAAAACTGAGTTGGAGCAAGGATTGGAAAGAAGTTGGGGCGATATTAATCCAATCGGGGTTTTGCGCACACGAAAGTGAAAGATGTCGGAGTGTAACCAATCAAAGAATCAAGCTCTGGTTTCGTTCATTGTTTTGCCGATGCTGTTTTTGACAGTCGCGCTGCTCGGCGGATTACGTGTGAGCGCGGCCGAACACACCTTTGTCTTTATCGCACCACCGCTTATCACGCTGGTGCTAGCGGTTCTTTTGATGCTGCTGTTTATTCGTGGGGGTCTAATAGCGTTTCATGAATGGGTAGCAAGCGATCATCCTCCCTTAGTTAACATCTCAAATGTTTGGACGTTAGTTACTCTATTCTTTGCTTCTGCCCAGGCTTTTAACTCCGTCCTACCAGAGCGGGGCTTTCTTTACTGGTTATTCTCTTTCTTCTTTCTGTGGACACTTTGGAACAACCAGTTCTCTTTCTTTGATGCCCGTCGATTATTACGGAGCCTTGCTGTGCTATTCGGCACTGCATTTGTGCTTAAGCATGTATTGCTATCGAGTCTCTACAGTCCCGAGGGTGGTTGGCTGAAGCGGGTGGCGGGGGTGTTGTTGCAGGGAGTGTCGCTTGGGATGCTTGATGTTCCGCAATTCTCGCCAGCGACAGGGTACATCTCGTTCTTTACACTTTTGCTTTATGTGGGCGGCCTAATATTGCTCTCATTTGGAGAGCGGCGGACAGCCGCAGCTTTGATCCCTTACGCCCCGCCGACGGCCGAGGTAACCTCATGAAGACGGTCCTCAAAATTCTGCTAGTCGCTGTCATCATCAGCTCTGTATATTTTGCCACCATTGGAAAAGATGATTTCTACAGCTTGCTTTACATGCTTGAGGAAGTGATCCAAGTGGTTGCCGAGAACTACCTGAAGAAATAGTCCGACAAATTTCATCAGTTTGTCGCCGACGTAGCCACCAAGTCCCTTCGACGAGGAAGTTATTCAAACCAACCTAGATACACGAATTTTTTGGAACTATTTCACTTCACAAGCGTTTTAGCTGACTGAAAGACGAATTTGGTCAGAGGTCAGAAATTGTGAGAGCCATCGCCACCAGAGAAGACATTCGAGACGCTATCCTCGATGCCACTGACCGACTGCTAGCCATCTATGGCTACAAAAAGATGACCATAGACGATTTGGCGCGCGAGGTGGCCATCGGAAAAGGTACCGTCTATCTATACTTTAGCAGCAAAGAAGAGATCGCGCTGTCCCATATCGACAGGATCATTGAGCGCCTCAAAAATCAATTGCAGCTAATTTCCGAGCAGCCAATTTCTCCCGATGAAAAGCTCAGGCACATGCTAACGATGCGGGTGATGTTTCGCTTCGACAGTGTCCAGCATTACACCCTGAGCCTGAATGATCTTTTAGCCGCGATTCGTCCGCAGTTGCTGGCGCGGCGGAGCAGCTATTTTGAGCAAGAGGCGCAAATCTTCGCAGAAGTCCTGGCCGAGGGCCAGAGAGCTGGAGTCTTCTCGGTCGATGACCCCACTGAGACCGCTTATACATTACTGACCGCCACCAATTCCCTTTTGCCCTATAGCCTGAGTACGCAGGAATTGGGCGGACGTGAGGAGATTGAAAAGAAGACAGCCCGGCTCGCCGCTTTATTGTTGAATGGTCTCCGACAGAAACAAGTTAAGGAGAAATGAAGGAATGAAAAGCAGAACTAACTTACTTGCATCTTTTATAGCACTTCTATTCTTTAGCCACTCGGTTTTCGGACAGCAACCCGTTGAACAAGCGGATATGTCCATCGATGCGGCCACTCGCACTGAGGTGATTACTGGCCTTCTGAAAAGAATCAATGATTCTTATGTGTTTCCCGATGTGGCTCGGAAGATGGAAGAATCTATTTGGGATCGAGTGAAGAAAGGTGAATACGATAACATCACGAGCGCCGCTGAATTCGCTAAAAAGCTTACTGCTGACCTGCAAGCTGTCAGTCGGGATAAGCATCTGAGAGTACGTTACTCTCATCGGCCAGTCACCATGAGGGTGCCAGGAAGCGAGCCTACTGCCGAAGAACGCGAAAACTTCCAGCGTTTTGCGAAGCGAATGAATCATGGTTTTGAGAAGGTGGAGCGCTTGCCCGGGAATATTGGCTACATAGAATTGAGGGGATTTCTTGACCCGGACTTTGGAGCGGAGACAGTTGCTGCGGCAATGAACCTTGTTGCGAATACCGAGTCGTTAATCATAGATCTGCGTCAGAATGGCGGTGGGCACCCGGGGATGGTTGCTTTAATAAGCTCGTATCTCTTTGGTAACGAGCCTGTTCACCTCAATAGTCTTTACTGGCGTGAGGGGGATCGCATGGAGCACTTCTGGACCAAAGCGCAGGTGGTGGGGAAACGGTATGAGGGTAAAGACGTCTACGTACTGACCAGTAATTACACCTTCTCTGGGGCTGAAGAGTTTTCCTACAACCTCAAGAATCTCAAGCGTGCGCAGATTGTTGGCGAAACGACCGGGGGTGGTGCGCATCCTGGTGGAAATTTTCGCATCACGGAGCACTTTGGAGCTTTTGTCCCGACTGGCCGAGCGATCAATCCGATAACAAAAACAAATTGGGAAGGTACTGGCGTCAAACCCGATATAGCGGTACCGAAAGAGCTCGCTCTCAAGACGGCTTATCTCGCGGCATTAAACAAATCTGCCGAGAAGGTAACCGAGGAGAATCTAAAGGGCGAGTATCGAAGGCTGATCGAGAAGACTCAAAAGGAACTCGATGAATTGAAGAAGACTTCAAAGGCGGGCCAATAGGACTGTATCTTCGTGACAGTTCGTGTGGCTTCGTGGATCAGTTGTTAACCACCAAGCCACACGAAAAAACACTAACTACTTCAGTCTTACTTCGAAAATGTCAGGACGATGATAAGGGCCGGTCACGTCGAGTGTCATACTCTCCTTATCGATAGCGTCCAGATCCAAAGTGGCAATTAGAATCCTTTCCTCATCGAATACTTTCGCTCCCAGTTGCGCGGCTTCACGAACTAGCTTCACAGTCTTATCGAGGGTCGCGTCCAGTTTCATGAACACAGGCGCGGCTTGAACGATTGCAACCCTGAGCATCTTCTTCTCCTTTCCCAGGATGAATGCGCATTATATGCTTCTCGAGAGATTCTTCATTGCCGTTGTAAGGAATATCGTGGATCACCGACTAACAAAGGAGTATTTCGTTTAATTGGCAATAATCCTCTCAAATTTATTCTGACTAACTGGAGAGCCGATGAAAATCAAATCTAAGTTATTAGCCTTGGTCTTGGTGGGGACTTCAATCGCTCCAAGCTCAACAGGACAAGAACGAACTTCACCAATTACTGTCGGCGACTTGGCGCCTGACTTCACATTGACTAGTCACCTGGGAGGCGAGATCACGCTGTCAGACGCTCTAAAAGAGAGTCCCGTTGTGCTTGTCTTCTATCGAGGTTACTGGTGACCCTTTTGTGCGCGGCAGTTGGCCGAATTACGGACGTTGTTAAAGAAGGGTGAGAATGTGAAGCTTTACGCGGTCAGTGTTGATCCACCTGAAGTAAGTAAAGATTTTTCCGGGAAGATTGCTGCAGATGGCAAAGGTCAACTCAATTTTCCGCTCCTTTATGATCCACAGCATAAGGTAATAGACACTTATGGTCTTAGAGATCCTGCTTACAAAGAAAAGGACGTCTACGGTATTCCTCATCCGGCTGTATTTGTGATCGACAAGACTGGTCGCATCTCTTGGGCGAAAATCGAATCAGACTACCGTAAGCGTCCATCGAATAGTGAGATCCGCGCCGCAATTGAAGCTTTGCAGTGATCGATAGTAAGGAGCTAAAGATGTCAAATCCGCTTCATGATCTCTTCCAGTTCTTTCTGCAAAACACGCTGCATGGCCGGTTCCCGATCTTCTTACTAATTATCCTGTTGGTGGCGAGCACAATCATCGCGTTCTTGAACTTCGCCAGAGATTCCGAGCAACGAACGGTGCAGAATCTTTACTTGTGGCTTGCTCGAGTCATCATTGGCGGCATGTGGTATCAGCAGATGCTATGGAAAATGCCACCAACTTTCACCGACAGGCCAGATGGCAGCGGCGGATTGCGATACTGGATGGAGGAGATGGTGCAATACGCTGCCTTCAAGCCACACGCCTCGCTTGTTAATGATTTGATACTCCCCAACTTCAAACTTTTCGCTTTACAGGTTTGGGCGACAGAGACATTCATCGCGGTTTCATTGTTGCTTGGCCTGTTCACTCGACTCGGCGGCCTGCTGGGAATGTTAATGGCAATAAATTTGTGGCTTGGCCTTTACAATCGACCTCACGAGTGGCCCTGGACGTATTTCTTTCTGATTCTGCTCAACGGTTTCTTCTTCGCTTTTCGAGCAGGGCGTGCTCTTGGCGTTGACGCTATGCTCGCCCGGCAAACCCACCGGCGGGATGGGTTCCTTCGCCGCGTCATTGCGTGGATAACCTGATGCGGATCAGGTGCTTGCCCACTAGTTCTGAGATACACTCTCAGCCACACAAACAATGTATTTTGAGAAAACAGGATTATCTGTGGAACCAACAGTGAACTCCGGTTTGGCGCTGGGCCTCGGGCTGACGAATGAGTGTAATCTCGCCTGCTCCTTTTGTTATCGCGATCCGGATCGAATTGATCGACTGACACTTGATCAGGTTCGCAATGTAATTCAGCGTCTACCTGTCCGCGCGGTGAATCTCGGAACAGGCGAGAACGGGATGCATCCTGATTTCCTGTCGATCGTCGACTTTCTGCGAACGCAACAGATCAAGCTCACAATCACCTCGAACGGTCACAGTATCGCCATTCTCGATGACACACATGTGCGCGCCTTTCACGATGTCGAATTCTCCCTTGACTATCCCACTGAAGAGGAGCAGGACGCACAACGTGGAGTGGGGAACTGGAAACTAATCCACGAACAGGCTGAGCGCTGCCGCCTTCTCGGTGTGCCGATTACAGTTATAGCGGTCATGATGAAGCCCAACTATCTCAAACTCGCTCGTGTAGCTCGCGTCGCTAAAAAGTTTGAAGCCCCTTTGCGGGTGAATGTGTATCAGGCGGTGCGGACCGATGCCTATGCGTTGAGTTACGACGAGTATTGGGAAGGCTTTCGCCGGTTATTTGCGGAGACTTATGTAATTGCCATTGGAGAGCCGATGGTACGGGCGATGGTGGGACTACCGCCGCCTGAGATCGAATGCGGCTGCGGAATTACTACGGTAAGAGTGACTCCGCGAGCCACTACGCAACCTTGCGTGTATTGGCCCGGCAGCGGTGAGCCATTATCGCGACTGCTCGATGCCGGTGAAGACATTCTCCGAACCCCTTCATTCGTCGCAGCCAGATTGCTGCCTCAGGCCTGCGAACCCTGCCGGTTTAGAGAGAGCTGTCGGGGCGGGTGTGCCGGACGCCGAGCGCTGCATGGGGCCCTGGACGAACCGGATCCTTACTGTCCTATCATAAAAGGTGAGCAGCCTCGATTAGAGATTGAAATGGCGCCGGCCCGTGATCTGCCAAAGATTGGAAGCGCCTGCACTACTGTAGTGATTGCGAGAGACCAAGAGCCAGCGAACGACCTCAGCGCCGCTCAGTAGCTACGCGCGCGAAGGTTGCGAGGATCCGCGCTCCCGCTTTGAATGTTCCGCTCAATGTTCCTGAAACCTTCGAGTCTCCTCCCGCACGGCGACGATGGTTCACCGGTACCTCGAGAATGCGCAGACCAGCCCGTGCTGCCCGCATCTGCATTTCAAGATTCCACCCGTAGGTCTTCTCGCACATTTCTAAACAGGCCAAGCTCGCATGGCGGATCGCGCGAAAAGGACACATGTCCGTGTACCGCACTCCATAAAGCGCTTGAAGCAATAACCCTGCTGCCCGGCCGGCGATAATTTGCTGGACGTTTAAACTACCGGCCTCGCGATGTCCCCGGGTACGGGATCCAATGACGAAATCGTACCGCCCTTGCGCAATAGGGTCCACCAGTTGGTCCATCAACTCGGGACAGTCACTGCCGTCACCATCAAGAAAAACGACGATTTCACACGCAGGAGAGAGTGCCCGAGTTCCCGCCGCACAAGCACGACCGTAGCCACGCCGTGGCTCGCGAACAACTCTGGCGCCCGCCGCCTGAGCGCGTACGCCCGTAGAATCGTCGCTACCATTGTCAACGACTATTACCTCGTCCACAGTCTGAAGGAGAACTTCGCGCACGACATCATGAATCGTTTCCTCTTCATTTAGGGCAGGGATGATGACAGAGACTTTCATCAATGCTCAATAAGGACTCGACGCGCTGATGCTTGACTGAACCTGTTGCACGATCCCTTTGGCTCGCAGGATCGAGTTCGCCGCTATAAAATAATCGCGCACATCGGCCTGAGTACGAATCCAATCCAGGTATCGTCCGATGCCAGTTTCGAGGTCCACTTCAGGTTTGAAACCTAGCTCGCGAATACGGGTAATATCAGAGATAAGATGACGCATCTCGCCGGGCCGGAACTGGCCTGGAGCGACCGGTTCAATCTGGATCTTCAGCGCCGCAGAGATAATTGCTGCCACCTCACGAATGGTTGCGGCTTTCCCGCTACCCACGTTTACCGCCAGTCCGTCTAGTCTGTCATTAGTTGCCACCAGCAGATTTGCCTGTGCAATGTCTTCAACAAAACAGAGGTCGCGTGTCTGGTAGCCGTCCTCATAAAGAAGAGGCGGCTGCTTATTTAGAAGCTTGGTGCAGAAAATTGCTATTACACCCGTATACGGATTGAAGATCGACTGGCGTGGTCCATAGGTGCACGAGTAACGCAATGCAACGGCGGGAATGCCGATCTGCCTCGCCCATGTCAGGACCAAACGCTCCTGGTCCACCTTCGTAATCGCATAGACAGTTTCCCCGCTGATTGGGGCCTCTTCCGGCGTCGGTACCGAAGTCGTGCCTTCCCCACATAAGGGACAATGAACTGAGAAATCTCCGGCACTGAGTTGCTTAACCTCGCGAACCGGGGGAAAAACCAGACCGTGTTGCGGACAAGTTGCCGCACCCTCGCTGTACACGGCCTGCGACGACGCGACCACGACCTTTTTTATTGGCATGCCTTCGTCGCGAATGATTTCGAGCATTTGGGCGGTACCCAGGCTATTGACCGCAACAAACTTCCCGATTTCCGGCATGTAACCGCCATAAGCGGCTTCGTGGAAAACAACGTCAATGCTGCGCAACGCGGTGGTTACGGCCGCTCGATTACGAATGTCAGCCTGGATAAACTCCGCCGCATCGGGTATCCAGGCAGGCTTCTGGCCCTGGTGTGTCTGCGGCTCGAGATTATCTAAAATGCGAACCGACCAGCCCTCGCGAATCAGCAGCTCGGTAATATGTGATCCGATTAATCCGGCTCCGCCGGTTACTAGCGCTCGCATAATTCCCCCGCAATCATGATCAGTGTGTGGAGTTCCGCTATCGTGGCGTGCGAACACGCGCTCGCCGCAAAAGGTGTTCAATTACCACAAGCAATGCAAACGGCAGATATATCGCCGTGTTCAGCCAAAACATTTGCTCAGGAGCGTCGCCCAACCAGGTTCCGTAAAGAACGAAACTTGCACTCGTAAGATAGAACAGCGAAGCGAAGGGTGCAAAACAGAGATAGGGGATGAGCCAGGCAAAGTACCAGGAAAAGTGAGGCGCAAAGAGGACCGTAGTTCCCGTTGCAAGAACTGCGGCCCGCCTTATGAAGCTGAGCCCATCCTGCTCCGCTTTCGAGACGAACCAGACGGCCAGTCCAATCATAATTACGACAGCGAATACCAGGAATGCTGTGTTTGGAATGCTTGGCTCGCCAAACAGTTTGCGCGCCAGACTTAAAAGATAGAATTGCTCGCCGCTCGCCAGCCCTCGTTCCGTTACATACCCGGGCAGAAACCCCAGTACCGCAAGTGGCCCCACGCTCAGGTACGGGAGATAGGCAACTAAAATCGCGCCGGCGAATGCGAGAGGCATCCTCCAGTCCCACCGCCTGAAGAGAGCGGGAAACAGAACCAATGGAAAAAGTTTTACCAGGGCGGCGCATGCTAACGAGATTCCGGCCGCAGCCTTGGCGTTTTGGCGTCTTGCTAATAATGCCAGCATGATGAAAGCCACGGCAGCAGCATCGACATGACCGCTGCCGGCGAACTCCCAGACGGGCAAGGGATGCCAGGAGTAGAGCAGGACCAGTTGGCGCGCCAAATTGAATGTCTTTAGTAATTGAATAATGGCCCAGATCCCAATGGCCTCAAACCCCAGCATGGTTAGCTTCATCCACGTAACGGATTCGCTTATCCGCGTTGTTAGGAAGTAGATAACCTGGGCAACTGGTGGATAGATTGTGTGAGCATAGTCGCGCCGGTTAATTTTCGGGTAGATGGTTTCATCTCGAATCTGAGCTAATGCTTGGTCGGATGGAACGTGGCGGTAGGGATTAACGCCTGCCGCCTGGACGCGACCGTCCCAGACATATCGGTAAATATCATCAGACAGGTAAGGCGGTGAAAACAGTATGCTTAGCCGAAATAAAGCCGCAAAAAGAATCACAGTCAGAAGGACTGAGCGTTTTGGTCGGGCTCGCAGAATTACCCAAGCTGCGACAAGATAGAGTGTCACCTGAAAGGCAGCCAGCCTAAGAAACCAGGTTATATCTTTCGCGTTCTCGGCCTGGAGTCCAGTGCGATAAAGCACGACCAATGTCACGCCAACGGCGATTAGCACGAGCGTCGACAGATTGGAGCTCATACCACTGGACCTATATTGGGTTGACTCCATTTAACTTTTGGTGTGTCCGGCGAGATCCGGGAATATGCGTCCTGACTGAATAAGTTGTGCAAGGTATCGTCGCGTGTACGGCGCTGGATAATTACCGTCCTGCCAGCTTGTTATGAATAGCTCTTCGCAAAGTCGCTCGAGCGTATGCATGTCGTCGACATCATACCAGGGACGCAGTAGCTCGACCTCGAGGTCCAACCTATCGGCCCGCTCGATGGTCTGCGTCAGCACCTCGGCTGTGCTCCAGGCAATTTGCTCGAAGAGTGCGGGATGAACCTGCTTAAGGCCGATCAGGTAGTAACCGCCATCGGCGGCGCCTCCGAGAACGATCCTATCTCCGTCATGCAAGAGGGCAGCGACCGCAGAATCGTAAACCGACTGAGGAAGCGTGGGACTATCGGAGTTGATCAGGCATAAGGAATTATATCCTTGCGCCAGTAAATCTTCGGTTGCATTGCAAAGTCGATCGCCAAGCGTGTCGCCCCGCTGGCCCACCAATTTGAAATCTCGTGGGAGGATTCCCTCAAAAGTCGTTTCGGCCCCGACTGGAGTATAAACGACAACGCCCGCGGCGTTCTGCCTGCCGACAACTTCGGAGATGCTTGTGGACATGTCGCGGAGAAAGCACCTGCTTAGTTCTGCCGCCTCTTTCGCAGTCAAGGGTGGCACAAGCCGAGTCTTGACAGCTCCGGCAAGCGGCGCCTTTGCCATCAAGCCCAAAGCGCAGTGCTTCCTTATTTGCAAGCAGCTTCCTCTTTGTTAATTGTCAAGACCGTGATCCCCATTTACATAAAATTTGGGGTGTGCAGCCCTGAGATCAGCTCTGCCTGTTCAGGGGTGAAGCCGGCGCGTTCGAGTCTTTTCATACGGCTCAGGTGCATGGTTGAAAGTAATTCGCGATAGCATTCCTGTCCTCGGGCAATTGCATCCGGTTCCGTACCGCCAGCTGCGAGCACAGTCAATGCATCCTGAAGCGGAGCGGGGACTCCATCAATTCCATGCATCGCCGCCGCACGCCTTTTCACAGCGGCTTCCAGCCGGCCGTAGAGACCTGGATCCTTAGCGATTCCCCAGCGCAGATGGGCCAAACCAAAATGGACATGCCGTGATTCATCATTTCTTGCCCGGCGCGTCAATTCCACCGTTGGCTCGTCGGGCGCATGGCGCTCGATAAAACTCAAGAGATCCAGAAACGTTCCTTCACCAAGAACTGAAAGTAAAAAGGTTGCCTCAGTGAAATCGTCCGTTTGCAATAGCGAAAGAAGCGATCGTGAAGTTGCAACCGACGAAATACCCAATCCGCACCCGCATAACCGCGCCCTCTTGAGAAAAACATCTATGTGCCGCGCCTCGTCGGCAAGCTGCGTCGCAAGAAACATCGCCACTTCTGCGTAGGCCGGATGAATTCTCGCGATGAAACGAGCTGGCACATAAAGTGCCGACAACTCGTTCTCGGCGAGAAATGTCATGACCTGCGCCAGTGCTCTCTCCAGAGCGTCGGGGAGAGGTTTCGCTTTGGCCCAGGGGATGTCCTGCGTTGCGTCCCATTGGGCGCTCACCGCCTGGTCGTAGAGTGTTGCGACTTCAGGAGGCGCAACGTGGTTACAGTCGTTTCCTGTAAAAGGATATGGCTCGCCACCGGGCTCGACGAGCGCCCCGCGCGGGGCAAAGCCTGTCGCCGGATCCGCATGCGAGGGCATCGGCGCGGCCGCAAGCACGTCGGCGGCAGTTAGCCGACCGTCGCGGGATTTGAGCGAGCCGCTCGCGTTCCCTGTTCGACGGGCCAGTGAAAACTCTCCTCGAGCGATCAGATGGCGCTCGATGCCTTGTGCGAGGCTTTCAACTCCAAGGTATTCATGTCGTTCGGCACGGCACCATGAAGGAAGGTCCTCGCGCACGCTCGTCGAGCGCGAGAGCACCGCCAGCACGCCACCCGGCTCCAGAGTATTCAATGCCGGACGCACAAGCGCGAGCAGTCCGTCGCCGAGCGACAACTCGCCGCCGTCGACCGCAATCACTGCTACTTCAGTGCTCATTCTGTTTCCCGTTGTTTTAGCGCCGCCTCTAGACTGCGATAACCTTCCTCGCGCGGTGGCAGCCACTCGCGCAACCCTTCGAGTTCGAGCAGGCGACGATGTTTTGGATTATCCCAACGCATTGCAAAAAGTGCCCGCCGAAAGGCTTCGACCTTTTCGGGCGAGAGTGCGGGATGAGCGTCAAACATGCAATGGTCAAATCCGGGAGTGGTCCATAACACTTCAATCTTGCGAGGGTTAATGTGTCCGGCGGCTTGTTCGTTTACCCAGACGAGGTCACCTACAGTGCCTGCGTCTGCGCGACCTTCTTGAAGGGCTTTGATCACATCGATCTCGCTCGTCCCGGTGTCACCGTGTTTCCCCAGATCGGTATCAAACGGAAGCAGCTTGACACGACTCAAATCAACCCCTTGGTTCGTCAGAAAGTAGAGTGGCAGAATGCGCGCCTGTGTTGAATCAGAGCTGCCGACTGCCAGCGTTTTCCCTTCTAGTTCTTTCAGCGACTTGATTCTGGCATCAGGCCGCACGAGCACTTTTGCACGGAAGTCGCGGTCACTGTCCCGCATGGCAAGCGATAAAGACTGGCCCTTCGTCTGTTGTCTTACGCGCACGTGAGCAAGCGGCGTGTTCCAGGCGATATCGATGTGGCCCTTGAGCAATTCTTCAACCTGGCGCTCGTAGTTAGAGAACAGCGCAAAATCCATAGGCACGCCCTGCTCCTGGAAATGCTCACGAATACCCTCCCAGATCGTAACAACCTTAGGATCGTAGGCGACTGCGCCGAGCAGAATTGTCTTGTAGTTATTCATTCTCAAAACAGCGGTAATCCGGTCAAGGCCTTACCGATGAAGTCATCCAGGTGATCCACAGTCGGGGCCATCACCCAACCCGCCCTCGCGTCACGGAATAATCTCTCAATTCCCAGGTGGCGCGAAAACGCCGCACCACCACAAGCCTTCATCGCCAGATCTGTGACGTCAATGGCCGCGGCGAGCGCGGCGCGCCGGCTCTGGAGAACCGACAATGGAGTCATCGCATCGGGTTGCTCCAGATGGTCCAGGGTGGAACCGAGCAGACTGCGAGATTCTGCCGTGCGCACGCTCATCTGAGCGAGGCGGGCGCGGAGCGTCGGCAGATCGCGTAGCGTCGAGCCGTTGTGGGTAAACTCTGTTCCAACTAGATGGTTGGCGGTTCGCTGTACCGCGGCTTGACAGATTCCATTTGCCATCGCCGCGGTGCCGATCGCGAACCATGGCAGGACAACCTCGAGAATGACTTTCAGTCCTTCCCCAGGTGCTGAAATAAGATCGGTATGTGGCACAGTAATTTTTTCAAGAGACACTGGCGCCGAATCGTTGCCGCGCAGGCCGAGTCCGTTGAAAGCCGAAGTAACCTGGACACCTTTCGTTTTGCTATGAACTAGATAGACCGTCGATTCCAGTGGCGATACCGCTCCCGATTTTTGCCCTGTCGAGACATAAGAATCAGCATGCCCGGCCGCCGTCACCCAGGATTTGGAAGCTGACGTCACATAATGGTCATTGGTCTCTTCCAATTTTGAGACTGGAGCCCAGAACTGCGACCGCGATCCAGTCTCGGAAAATGCCAGCGTTGTCAGGTGCCTGCCCGCGGCGATAGCTCTCAATATCGCGTCGCGGTCCCCAAAAGCTGTAGATGTGTTGATCGCCTGGGCCGCGCTGATGTGCATTACATAGACCATAGCTGTTGACCCACAGGCGCCGGCCAACTCCTCAACCACGCCGGCAAAGGCGCGCATTCCTTCGTCCTGCCCACCAATGTCCCGCGGCAAACAGAGACCGTAAAAACCTGCCGCAGCAAGTGCCTCCATGCTTTGCGTCGGAAACCGCCCATTTACATCGACATCATCGGCACTTGGTAAAACGACATCCTTTGCTATACGCGAAACTCTTGACACGTGCTCCTGCGCAGTTTCAGACAGACCGTACACGTGAACCATGAAATTTCCTCTGGATTAATCGAGATTTCGAGAGTTAATCATCTGCAACGATCGGGGTCAAGGGGGCAGGCGGAAGGATGAAAGCATATTCCATTTCTCATTTTCGACGAGTGCCGCGCTTCATATGAGTCTTGAATCTCGGTCAGGAGAGCCTTTCTTCGAGTGCGAGATGAAAAAATGACAAATGGAAAATGGGAAATGAGAAATGGAAAATGCTTTCATCCTTTCGCCTTCATCCTTTATCCTTTTCCCCTCCGCCGGGCGTCGGCACTGTACGCAAGCTTCTTACGATTTAGCTTGAAAACACTCTGGCTCAATAAACTTTTGCCAAGGCCTTCCAGTTCCGCACATTCTTCAAGTACCTCAGGTGCATCACCTAACGGAGCACAGGCGACGCGAGTCGCACTAACTGCATGGGCCAAAATCTGCTGCGCACCAACGACATCGCCAGAGTCCATGCGGTTCATTGCCTCACGTCGCGCTCGCGCATTCATCAACAACTGTCTCGACTTAGCCAACTCATGATTTACAGGCAGCTTTTCATACTCGCTCTTGTCAACAAAGTCGATCGTGAAGGCCTGTTTCAAGACCTCGGCTGATGACGCTTCCTGCCGGGTCATTCCCAGACGTAAATCAAGTAGTCGCAAACTCTTTCCCGCTTCCTGTGCGGGAATTCTGAGACTCACCACGAGGTCGAGTGGTGAACCAGCTTGTAAGTTAGGGAGACGATAGCGCCCGGTCTCAGTTAATTCAAAGTCGTTAAGAAAGTCTACAATCCGGACGCCGTCGGCAGGCACAAGGCCCAGAGTCACGAGATGAGAAAATTGCGCCACCAATCCCTCGAGCTCTACCTGAAAAATCCGTTGCATGTCGTCCGGCTTTTCAACATGCCAGGCGTTACCCCCAGCCGACTGGGCCATTGGCAGCAAAAGATCTTCGTTGAAATCATCGCCGATGCCGATCGTTGACGTGCTTACGCCGCGCTTAAACAGTTCCATAGCCTGAGAAACGATCTGGTCTGTATCTGTCACACCTACATTAGCTTGTCCATCGGTAATCAGAATGACGCGGTTGATACCCTCGCTAAGAAGGTTCTCACTCACTTCCATACCGCCACGTACCCAGGCCTCGTGCAAGGCTGTTGTTCCTCTGGCGTTAATCCGCGCCAGCATGTCCTTCATCATGGGTTTGTTGGTGACCAACTGGTTTGGAAATAAGACTCCTGTCTCTTCATCAAAGACGACAACACCTAAACGATCAGTCGGAAGTAGCTGGTCGACGCAGTACATTGCTGCATCGCGAGCTCTCTGCATCTTGATACCTTGCATCGAGCCCGACCTGTCGATTACCAGGCTAAGGTTCAAGGTGGGCCGGTAACTTCTTTCCTGGTCGAGTTCTGGAGGGGTAATTCTGATCAGTATGTCTATAGTCTGCTCTCTTGACGCGCAAAGCTTAACGCGCTCCGTGATGAAATCTATCTTCGGTAGTGTCTCAGACATCTTTAATTCTCCTTATTGGGATTGTCTTTTTGGCTTTTGATTAATCCAGCGATGCGATCGAGCAAACTACGTTTCTTTCTGCTTTCAGCCGGTGGCTCATAATCCGACCGAATATGTAGTTCCAATCCTGGTTCGATCTCGACCCTTTGCCATGATCTTGACTCGTCAGATTCTCCGAATTTGGCCATGCTTGCCATAACCCCAGCGAGAGGCGCAGATGGAGGTGGAGGTGGTTTGGTTAGCAGCGATTCAAGGTACCGCGTTGCCTCGTTGCTCTCTTTTCTTTGTTGTTGGCCAATTCCGATCAAGCGCTCGAGTTCTCGCTCACTTCTTCCGGCCACCAATTCGCGAATCTTGCGAATTGGGAGGTGTTCTGCCTGTAGTTTTTTCACTGCTAAAAGCTGAAGCAGATGAAGATAAGTAAAGACTGAGGCGGTACCTTGTTTCTCTTCCGGGGTCTGGATGAGGCCTTCAGAAAGGTAGTAGCGGACCGTCCGTTCATCAGGCACATCGGTCACCGTACCCCGTTCCTGAATTAGACCCAGCTCATTCAGGATGGCCGCGGCAGCAGCGGCAAATTCCGGGACGCCCACGTATCTTTGTTCTGGTGCACGGTTCTTCATGGCGCCGGAGTATACATGTGACAGTGGTTACTGTCAACAGTGAGAACTGGAGGCTATAAAGAATGAAGGAAAGGATGAAAGTCCAAAGTCCAAAGCCTAAAGTCCAAAGTCCAAAGTCCAAAGACCAAAGACCAAAGACCTAAATCAGACAAAACTATTAACCAGAGAGAATACAAAGAGGGAAGAAACGGCAGCGCCGTTTTATTGAAGGTAGGTTTTAAATGGTTAACAAGAGTCGTAATAAGAAAAACCAACCACCGACCGGCGAAGGTAAGGAACAAAGTCCTCGCTCGGGAGCGGCAAACAAATTGAACAAGCGATCCGAGGTACTGCAGGCAGCTGGAGCTAAGCAATATCGGCACAGCGGCGGACGAAGAGGCGTTTCGTTCATCCACGAAAGGGCGCCCGAAACGCCCTAAGGCCGGTCGTTAAGAGGTCACTGGCTGTTTGCTCGCGTCTCCTGCTTGCAACCGTTTTCGTTGCAGCTTCGAGCGATAGTTCTCTTCGAGATACTCAGCACCCTCGGCTGTAAGTTGCAAGCGGGCGTTGTCGTCCCGAGTAACAAACCTCTTTTGCAAGAGAAACCAGATGGTGAACTCGAGATGCTCCCGCGGCCGGCCTATTAATCCTTCAAGATCTAGAGTGAAGATTCCGGGGTCATCAGGCTCTAAACGTCTCTTGGTGTAGAGAGCCTCAAGCACGGTAAGGCGGAAGGACTGTTCCATCTCAAAGTCGTTTTCGGCATGAGCTCCGGTCGTTACCAGCCGCCAGCGATCCTGACGACGCCGGTGGTAGGCGATATCAAAACGTGCTCGCTGTTCTGGATCGCTTAGAACTGAGTAGGCCTCGAGGACTTCTCGAAACCGTGTCTCGTCACCGGTTTGTTGGTTATCAGGATGAAAGCGCTGAGCGAGCATGCGGTAGACACGACCGATCGTTTCCATCTCAGCATTTGGGCTTACTTGCAGTACTTCGTAATGGTCAACGGTTTTATTTTTTTCTGGCATAAGAGACTCCGCGGCGAATCCTAACCCGCTTAATAGGTTACGTCAAAGGTTAGTTTTTGTGCGTTGGAATTGTAGCTTTGGTCTTTATGCGTTGACTTGAGCTCTGGGAAATCTTAAAGAGCCGCCCACCTGTTGCCTTGCGTCAGCTAGGCGATTGACGGCGTCGCTTGTCTTCGCCATTAAAAAGATGAACACGAGTGGTGCGATGGGAACAGCGAGTAGACCAAGCAAAGGAACCGCGGTGAAGACTACGAGTATGGGGTAGGCAATATAAAGTCCCGACGAAAGCTTCGGCACTTGCAGGGACTGGTCATCGATGAAGCGGTTATAATCATTTGGAAAACCGCCCCACACCTGGAAGATCCAGTACAGGTTAAAGAATGGAATCAAGAGAAATCCGATGGCCTTTCCGGGTGTCATGCGCGCGTTGCCGCTATCTCGAATTGAGGACCACATCTTATAGATTACGAGGAGTATGAGTATGATTTGCGAAAATACAAAGGGAGCAATGGCGAGAAAGATCAAGACCCCGACTGAAAGGTTGGTGATGTCGTCATCGATGCCCATCGATCGGGGAAGTTCGTAGCTGTTCAGTAATAACAGCGCCGGTATCCCGCCCAGAAAGATCATGACGATGGAAAAAATGAAGATGCCAATGTAGAGCGGCTTCGACATGCGAGTCATTGTCTTTTCTCCTACTGCTTAAGATTTGTTGATTGCGAGTTGACCTGGAGATCGTCCTCTATACTCTAGAAGACGAAAAATTGAAACTATTTCAGAGGAGAGCGAACAAATTCCCTACACGGCAGTGTGGGGATGCGTTCAGATCCAGCCTACAAGAAAGTGGTTCACCCCAGCTTCTGCTTCACTGCCTGTAGGCTGGATCTGAACGTGTCCCCACACTGCCGTGTGGGGGATTTGTCAAAATGGGCCATGTTGTTCTGCCTTGTAGGCTGGATCTGAACCATCCCCACACTGCCTGTGTGGGGGATTCTCGAGATGGTGCTATATAAGAGGCGAAGTGGTTTGCCGAATTTTCTTGACAGAAGAACGGAAAACTATTTTCTTTATGGCCTAACTCTCGCTCGGGTTACAGATTCCTTCAGACTTTGATAGTTGGAAAATGTTTATAAGAATGAGCAAATTGTTACTGATTCTGTGTCTTCTGGCGGTCCCCGTTATGGGCGCCGCTGATCTTCCTAATAACTATGTCGCTGGGGGCTTGATCCAACTCAATGATAATGGCGCGTGGTCATGGTTTATGGACGAGCGCGCTATTGTTCACAACGGCAAACTCATAGTTGGATCCGTTCGTGCCGTCGGTAAATTCGACAACAATAAAGATCCTAATTGGGGCAACGTCGAGATAGCGGTTTATGACATCGCCTCCGGGGCAACGGAACGGACCATATTCCACAAACAATTCGAGCAGGATGATCATAACTCTCCAGCTTTTATGGTCTTGCCGGATGAACGGTATTTGGCGGTCTATACAAAGCATGGCGTCGAGCGGCGTGTCTATTATCGATTTTCTGAACCGCAAAACCCGCTCGTGTGGGGTGAAGCTTTTGAGTTCGAAACGCCCGGCAGAGACGCGCGCGCCTTCAGTGGCGACAATGTCACTTATTCAAACCTGTTTCGTTTGCCTTCCGGTCGCATCCTCAACATCTTTCGCGGGCCTAATCACGATCCAAACTATATGTACTCGGACGACTCAGGGCGCAGTTGGAAATATGGAGGGCGGCTGCTGCGCGGGACTGAAGGATATAGCCCATATCTGAAATATGCTTATGACGGGAAGGCTACGATTCACTTTATCGTGACTGAGAATCATCCGCGAAACTACGACAACAGCATTTATCATGGCTTCATACGCGATGGCATGGTGTACTTCGCCGATGGCAAGCCGCGTGGCAAACTCAGCGAAAGCAGAGAAGTGGAAATTGCCGCATGGGAGTTGACCAAAGTCTTCCAGGGAGATCCTGACAATGTGGGTTGGGTGATTGACCTTGAATTGGATGCAGAGCAGCGACCTTATGCGGTCTTCTCAGTGCAGAAGGACGGTCGTGGTCTGCCGCGAGGGCAGGGAGGTATGGACCATCGCTTTCATTATGCGCGTTGGGACGGCAAGACTTGGCGCCCGCATGAAATCGCCTATGCAGGCACCCGACTTTATCGGGGAGAGGATGACTACACAGGACTCGCAGCGCTTGATCCAAATGATCCGAACATTGTTTACATCTCCACCGATGCGGATCCTGTAACGGGGGCGCCTCTGGTGAGTCGAGCAGACGGCAAGCGTCATCGCGAAATCTATCGAGGCATTACAGCGGACTCTGGCGCGACATGGAAGTGGGAGCCGATCACTGCGCACTCGACTGCGGATAACTTGAGGCCGATTATACCGAAGTGGAAAGATCCTCGAACAGCACTGGTGTGGATGCGAGGTAGTTATTTGAACAACCGCGGTGAATGGTCCACGGCTGTGGTAGCGACGATTCTTCCTTGAATGGTGGGTGGTGGAGGTGAATCGTGAATCGTGAATTGCAGTTAGCATCGATTCACGATTCGCTTGACAACCACGCATACCGCTAGTATAAGCCGGCCACGAGGCGTCAGTAATCGAGTCCCTTGAGGTTCACCGGTTACAGTCTCGCACAAAAGAACGCTGCCGCAAATAACCCATATACCGCGTGCGGTGGCTCAGGAATTAGGCTCATTCTTCACTAGATTCTCTCAACGAAAAGGGGACAACCATGACACAGCAAGAGCTTGAAGATAGGGTTACTGAGTTAGAAAAGAATGTAGAGGTGATTGGTTCTACGCTCCGTGAGTTCTTTGACAAAATGTACGAAGTTGCCGAGCCCGTCGTTAGGGATTCACGCTGTCCTCCAATGTGTGGGCCCACACCCTTAGCTGATGCTTAGGTGTGGACTGAATTCGACCTGGCAATCACAATTGAGAGTTCACGGGGCTTATTAGGATCACATCGGTGCTTACGAGGCCGCGCACATAGCCGAGCCTTCGGCCGTCGTTTGACCAAGCTAAGTCAAACAGCCGGTCGGAATTGAAGTCTGTCACCCGCTTAGGCTTGCCCCCATCGAGGGGCTGACTCCAGATGTTCGAGACGCCATCCCGGTCGTCAATATACGTAAGCTCGCGACTGTTCGTGGTCCAGCGGACGCGCTGCCACACTAAGGTTGGTAACGTGAGCATCGGGATATTGAAAACTCTTTCGGGCGACCCTCCAGTAAAGGGAGCAACAGCCACCTTAAGGGGTGCATTAGGCTCTTCCAGATAAGCGAAGGCGATGCGCTGCCCATCAGGCGAAACAACTGGCCAATTTGAATAGTAGTCAGTTAGCAACGCCGGAGCACCACCGTCAAAGCTAATTTTCCAAATCTTCGGCACGCCTGCGGCTACTCCCTGATAAACAACCCATTTGCCATCTGGCGAACAACTCGGAAACTGCTCGTCATCACCATCTGTTAACTGTTTTAAGTTGTTCCCATCTATATCCATTCGCCAGATATTAAACTTGTCGTTCCGGTTGGAGGCGAAAAAGACATAACGGCCGTCAGGCGAGACGGCAGGATGACGATCTACGCCCAAATCGACCGTCAACTGCTTTAGGTTTGACCCGTCTACTTCGGATAACCAGATATCTGCATTGCCGCTTGCGACGGATGAATAGACTATCTTTCCGTCTGGCGTCCAGGAGAGACCGAAATGCTTGCTTGAGCCGGTCTTAATCTCAACCGCGCGGGTAGCCGTAGCATCAGACGCGACCCAAATCCCCGAAAACGTCTCTGACTGAATTGCGATTAGTTCGCTCGAGTTAGCCGCGAGGTTAATGCTGAGATAACTATTCAGATCATTTGTTACCCTCCGCGCTTTGCCCTCTGGATAAGTAACGTGCCAAATTTGAAAGGCGCCCTGAGGTTGCTCGACGGCAGTCATTATTAGCCCTTTGTCCAAAAGCCAGCCGACGCTTTCAATGAAAAACCAATCAGAGTCCGTAAGTGGTTGCTCTCTACCATCGGCAACACTCACTTCTACAAGTTGTGCGCGAAAGCCACCCACGGACGTCTCCGCCGAGCAGACGATGGTGCGTCCGTCTGGCGACCAAGCGGGCGCGACAGGACTGTTGAAGAAGTAGGGCTTCTTACGTCGAGACAGTTCGCGCTCACTTGTGCCGTCAGCCTTGGCCAACATCAAAAAGGTTTCGCCTTGGCTCGTGTTGTCGCGTATGAAAGCAATCTGGTCACCCGTGGGTGAAAAGGCAACTGGACCACTGATATTTTCAAGGAGCTTGCGCGTCGCGCCACCGGTACGCGATATCTTGTAAAGCGCTGCGATGTAGCTATCCTGTTCTGCGCGCACGAAGTAAACAGAGTCGCCATCAGGTGCGAAAGTTACCCCGTCGTAGCGAACGTTGGCTGGAGGTACCAACTGTATATCGACCGCCGTCTCAGTCATAACCTGTCTGAACCAAAGGCTTTGCTGCCCCCCCTCGTCGACTACATGCACGAGATCCTTCCCGTTCGGCGAAATAGTTGCTTTGACTGATCTACCTGAGTTGGTCAGTTTCGTAACACGAATGTTCTGAAATGGGAGTTGATGAGTCTGCTGCGCCCAACGCAAAGTGATCCATAGTGTTAGTCCGACTGCAGCCAGCGCGAGTAGAAAGAAACCGAGCGAGAGTCGTGGACGACTTAGCGTTGCCGACAGACTCTTAAGCGCACTCGAGTGCATCTTGTTAGGTACTATCAGGCGATTTGTGCGTGAGCCATCTGAGCTGTCGAGTTTCGGGATGATCTTCTGCAAGTCAGCTCGCAGGTCCTCCGCCGACTGATAACGGTCTTCTGGCTTTTTATGTAGAGCCTTCATTGTCACCCGATCGAGTTCGGCAGGAACGCGGTGGTTGAGATTCGAAGGTGGCGGCGGACTATCCCGGATGATTCTTGCACCTATCTCAATCACCCCATGACCCATGAAGGCTGGTTGACCAGTGATGCATTCGTAAAGGAGCGCGCCGAGCGCGAAGATGTCGCTGCGGGCATCCACTGGCTCACTCATCGCCTGTTCCGGAGAGAGATAAAGGGGTGTTCCGATCACCAAATCGCTGCTCGTTCGAGCAGCCACCAACGTGCTAGCGTCGGGGTCCGCATGGTCATCGTGTCTGTCGATTAAGAGTTTGGCGAGTCCGAAGTCGAGCACTTTAACGGTACCGTCATTGTCGATCATAATGTTCGACGGTTTTATATCCCGGTGGACGATACCCCTTGCGTGCGCTGCGCCGAGCGCCGACGCAACCGCCTGGATGATTTCGACAGACCGCGCGAGCGTCAATTCGTTGGCGTGCATAAGTGCACTTAAGGTCTCTCCTTCGATCAGTTCCATAACTATGAAGGGCTGGCCCTCATCTGTCTCGCCGTAATCGTGGATTGTGGCTATGTTTCGGTGACGAACGGCCGAGATAGCACGCGCCTCGCGCAGAAACCTTGCCCGACGAGGTGGATCTTGCGCGGCCGTGAGGAATTTAAGGGCTACACGCCGGCCCAGGCGCCGATCCTCGGCCATATAGACTTGGCCCATACCCCCCTCGCCGATGCGCGAGAGGATTCGATAATGGGAGATCGTACTTCCGATCATGAAGCAGAAGACGCGATAACGCGTTTTGGAAGCATACAACTAAGCCGCTTGGATCGC
>CAZNPP010000059.1:0-23462 GCA_964574785.1 uncultured Chloracidobacterium sp.
GTTCTCGCAACCACCTTCAGGTGGTCTGACGCTGACTTCTGACTCCTGACTTCTGGCTCCTGATTTCAAATAGATGAACCGAAAGTATGCAGCGTACGTAGCACCAACGTTTAAGATTGCACTCGTTCTTTGGCTATTTCAACGAGGCCAAGTTCCTGAGGACACTGTCGAACAAGAAATCGACGCAAATTCAGATTTGGAGTTTAGACGTATTCGGTGCCCCCAATGCCTTTGGCGACCACAGTCCTCCAGTAGATGGGCGTGCAGTGATTGTGGAGAGCCCGAGTTTTTCTTTGGTGGTTGTGGTGCGGTATGGAATACCTTCGCAACCCGGGGATGCTGTCCTGGTTGCGGCCATCAATGGCGATGGACCATGTGCTTGAGTTGTTGGCAGTGGTCGCTACATGAAGAGTGGTACGCGGATGAAAGATGAGTGACGAGTGATGAGTGATGAATGATAATGAGTGATGAGTATGATGAGTGAATGAATTGCGACTGAAAGTGGCTGAAGACTCATCACTCATGACTCATCACTCATCACTTTTTTAGATCATGTCGTCCCGCGTCTTTGAACGTGAATCAAGCTCGAATCTCTCCCGATCTCGACGTTCGATCTTGTCGATAAACTCTAGTTCTTCGTTGTCCTCATAGCTCACACCTAGAGCCAAAGCATTCTCTTCCACAATTGATTGATCCGGAGTTGGGTTATCACCAGCAACAGTTTCCGAGCCACTGTCGTTCACGTCCTCCCACACGGCATCAAGATCGCCACCAGCATCTTTTGGTGAGGCGGCCGTATTATTCCTCAAGCGATGGGCCAATTGCTCGGGATCCTTTGGCGCACGAGAGATCTCCTCCTCCATGAAAGCCTCAATCTCAGGATCGGGCACGTAGTCAGGATTATTGCTCAAGTACTCGAAATCATCCGGTCTCTTCTTAGCCATTTGGATTCTCCTCAACCAAAAATCAAGCGGCAAGCACTCCCTTCACGGGAATGGGCGAACTGTTAACGAAGGGGGTTAGGCGAACTATAACAAAGTACGTGAAAGGTCGGCAATTGGTCTGCTTGACGATTGAGAATACGGACTCTACACTGAAGTTTGTTAATCGTAAACTCGCAAAGAGACTCGTTTTTTCATCATGCCGAAGGGCGTGGTCGCACTTCTTCTATAGCGAAGGCTAGAGCTTCCTATGACAAATAGTCCCTTTAACTCTCTGCAAACCTTCAGTCCTACACCGGGGAGCACTGGACGGTTTTATTCGTTACCCCAGTTGGAAAAAGAAGGTCTTGGCGCCATCTCAAAATTACCCGTTAGTGTTCGAATAGTTTTGGAATCCGTGTTGCGCAACTGCGATGGTAAGAAGATAACGGAACAGGATGTTAGTGCGTTGGCCAACTGGCAGCCGAATGCTGTGCGCACTGAAGAGGTTCCTTTCGTGGTAACGCGCGTTCTTCTGCAGGACTTTACCGGTGTGCCTCTGTTAGTCGATCTTGCAGCTATGCGTTCAGCCGTAGCTCGCCTTCGCAAGAATCCAGGAATCATTGAACCCCTTGTGCCAGTTGATCTTGTAATTGATCATTCAATTCAGGTCGATGTTGCGGGCACTCCTGATGCTTTCGAAAAAAACATGCAGGTGGAGTTCAGGCGCAATCATTCGCGTTACCAGTTTCTAAAGTGGGGTACTCAGGCGTTTGATGGTTTCGGAGTTATTCCACCAGGAATCGGTATCTGTCATCAAGTGAACCTTGAGTATCTTGCTAAAAGCGTCTGGAATAGAGAAGGAATATACTTCCCCGACACCTTAGTAGGCACCGACTCTCACACAACTATGATTAATGGCCTGGGAATCGTCGGCTGGGGCGTCGGAGGCATTGAAGCCGAAGCCGCCATGTTAGGACAGCCGGTATATTTCCTGATACCTGACGTGGTTGGAGTGTGTCTTAGCGGAACCCTGCGTGAAGGTGTTACGGCCACCGATCTTGTGTTACGAGTAACTGAGATGCTTCGCCAGGCACGCGTGGTAGGAAAATTTGTCGAGTTTCATGGCGAAGGCGCGGCCAGCCTTTCAGTTACTGATCGAGCCACCATAGCCAACATGGCTCCTGAGTATGGCGCTACTATGGGTTTTTTCCCGGTTGATGAAGAGACCTGCTCCTATCTCAGAGCTACGGGACGCACAGATGAACATATTGAAGCAGTGCGAAACTATTACAAATCTCAGGGTTTGTTTGGCGTGCCACGGAAGGGTGAGTGTGAATATAGTTCAGTATTAGAGCTTGATCTGCGTTCAGTAGAGACAAGTGTTTCAGGGCCCAAACGCCCTCAGGACCGTATATCGTTACCTGGTTTAAGAGATACGTTCTTGCAGCTTTTGCGGAAACCTTTGACCGACGGCGGCTACGGAAAAAGTGACACAGAAGTTCAAACACGGTATCAAATACCTGAAGGCGCACTTACTCCTCGCTTCGCAATTACCGGCGGCGGTAAACAGGTCGCAGAGACTATTCCTGTACCAATTGGGAATAGCGTATCACCAGCAAATACCAGCGTCTGGACTGAAACTGAAATGATCAACAATCGTCCAACGCCCGATCGCGTCGAAAAGATACCTATTGAGGTTTTGCCGGCCGCTGAGATGGACATCGGACACGGTGATGTCCTGATTGCTGCGATTACTTCCTGTACAAATACCTCAAATCCAAGCGTAATGCTAGCCGCTGGTTTACTAGCAAAAAAGGCGGTGGAGCGCGGACTTAGCGTGCGCCCGTCTGTAAAGACTTCGCTGGCGCCTGGTTCAAGGGTGGTAACAGATTATCTGCAAAAGACGGGCTTACAGTCTTATCTCGATCGCTTAGGCTTTAATCTTGTAGGTTATGGATGCACAACCTGTATCGGCAACTCGGGACCCCTGAATCCTGTAATCGAAGAGGTAGTTAACGAGCGCGATGTGATCGCCGCAAGTGTTCTCTCGGGAAATCGGAATTTTGAAGCGAGGGTTCACCAAAGTATCAAGGCCAATTTTCTGATGAGTCCACCGCTTGTTGTGGCTTTTGCTCTTGCTGGTCGCATCGATGTCGACTTAACCAAAGAGCCTTTGGGACAAGGAAGCGATGGCAATGATGTCTATCTGCGAGATATCTGGCCCAGCTTATCCGAGATTAAGACCCTCATGAACTCGGCTCTTGATCCGGAAACCTACCGAAGGCTCTACAGCAATTTCGCAGAACAGAATTCCTTGTGGAATGAGATCCCAACGACGGTGGGCAGCGTCTACGAATGGGATTCAAATTCTACATACATTCGCGAACCTCCTTATTTTGAAAACTTTAGCAGCGCTGTTGGAAACTGGTCAGATATTCACAATGCTCGGGCGCTGGCAATCTTTGGCGACTCGGTGACCACAGACCACATCAGTCCTGCCGGTGCGATAAAGGCTACTTCTCCTGCGGGGAAATATCTGTTGGAAAGAGGCGTTGCCATAGAGGATTTCAACAGCTATGGATCTCGACGGGGTAATCATGAGGTGATGGTGCGAGGAACCTTTGCGAATGTAAGAATCAAAAACCTAATGGTACCAGGGGTCGAGGGGGGCGTAACCATTCATCAACCGGATGGTGAGCGCATGAGTATCTACCAGGCAGCAATGAAGTATCAGGAACAGGGCGTTCCGTTAATGGTCTTTGCTGGTCAGGAGTATGGTACAGGTAGTTCTCGTGACTGGGCAGCAAAGGGAACTCGCTTACTTGGAGTCAAAGCCGTGATCGCTCAGAGCTTTGAGCGCATTCACCGTAGCAATCTCGTAGGTATGGGCGTGTTGCCTTGTCAGTTCGAGGATGGAGTGAATGCTAAGTCGTTAGGCCTTGATGGAAGTGAAACCTTCCATCTTCTCGGATTAGGAAAGGAAGTAAGACCGAGACAGCAGGTGCAGTTTGTGATTCATCGAGCAAACAACGGCATCGAAGAAGTGCCTCTCACACTAAGAATAGACACACCCGTTGAGATCGACTACTA
Organism: uncultured Chloracidobacterium sp.; assembly: GCA_964574785.1. GTDB lineage: Bacteria > Acidobacteriota > Blastocatellia > Pyrinomonadales > Pyrinomonadaceae > PSRF01. The sequence continues at coordinate 4,014 of CAZNPP010000059.1, forward strand.
CCAGCATGGAGGGATTCTTCCCTTTGTGCTAAGACAGTTGTTAGCTGGTACAACAGACTTCTAATTTAAGATTGAATTCGACAAAGGAACGAATAGATGTCATCTGCGCAACCTGCCGAAAAAAACACGCCACGCAATTATCAACTTTTGATAGATGGTCAGTGGGTCGACGCCGAATCCGGAAAGACTTTCACTAGTCCTAACCCCGCAACTGGCGAGGTTCTGGCAGAAGTGGCCGAGGCCGATAAGGCAGATATAGATAAGGCTGTAATGGCTGCGAGACGGGCCTTCGAAGGCAAGTGGTCCAAGCTCAGTGCGCGTGAACGCGGCCGTCTCCTATACAAGCTGTCACAGCTAGTCGAGCAGAAGGCAAAGGACCTTGCGAGTCTGGAGACAGCTGACAACGGAAAACCTATTCGCGAATCTATATACGTCGACCTGCCTCAGGTTGTCGAAAATTTCGAGTATTTTGCCGGATGGGCCACCAAAATCGAAGGAGAGACGATTCCCGTCCCGGGTCGAATGTTTAACTACACTCTGCGTGAACCTGTTGGGGTCTGTGGCCAAATTATCCCTTGGAATTTCCCGCTACTAATGGCTGCCTGGAAGCTTGCTCCAGCACTTGCTGCCGGAAACACTGTGGTATTGAAGCCTGCCGAGCAAACGCCAGTCACCGCAATGGAGCTCGGTCAGTTGATTCAGGAAGCTGGATTCCCTGATGGGGTCGTCAACATCGTGCCAGGCTTTGGCGAGACTGCCGGAGCCGCATTGGCTTCACATCCAGGAATCGATAAGGTTGCATTCACTGGTTCCACAGAAGTTGGAAAGCTAGTTGCCAGAGCGGCGGCTGAGAATCTAACCAAGGTATCTCTGGAACTGGGTGGCAAAGCTCCCAATGTCGTGTTTGCTGACGCAGATCTCGATCAGGCGATTAATGGTGCCATGATGGGCATCTTCTACAATCAGGGCCAGGTGTGTTGTGCTGGTTCCAGACTTTTTGTCGAGGAAAGCATAAAAGACGAGTTTCTCGCTAAGCTGAAGGATAGAGCGCAACAGATCGCAGTTGGCGACCCGATGGACAAAGCTACCCAAATGGGACCACAGGTTTCCGAAGAACAGCTTAATAGAATAAAGAGCTATGTTGATATTGCCCGAGGGGAGGGCGCTACTGTTTTCACCGGAGGTGAGCCACCCAGGCTCGACGGTGCACTGCAGAACGGTTACTTCTTTCAGCCAACAATCTTTTCAGAAGTTGAGAATCAGATGCGCGTTGCTCAGGAAGAGATCTTTGGACCTGTGGTTTCGGTAATCAAGTTTGACAGTGAAGAGGACCTAATAAAACAAGCAAATAACACGATCTACGGATTATCGGCAGGAATATGGACCAGGGACATTACGCGGGCCCATCGTTTTGCGAAAGAAGTCAGAGCAGGCGTCGTTTGGATTAACACCTTCAACATGTTCAACGCGGCTTCTCCCTTTGGGGGTTATAAACAATCTGGATACGGACGTGAAATGGGTAAACACGCACTCGAGCTTTACACTCAGGTGAAAAGCGTCTGGGTCGACCTCTCCGGCAAGCCAATCGGCTGGTTTAACAAATGAGTGTTCGGAAATCTAGCGGAAAACGGTTGTACTGAATTTTGCATCTTTAAGATCGCCGCCAGCTCTTTGGATTGAATGCGGCGCTCTCCCTGAACGAAAGAAACTGCTTTACTTTATAAGGAGAACGCCATATGCGAAATATGAAGAGATTGGCTATGTCCGCGCTTATTCTTTCAGGAGTACTTCTCCTGACAGCCTGCCCGGAACAGACAACAATCTCGAAAATCAATGCGGATCCTGGACGTTACCGCAACAAGGAAGTTGGCGTTATTGGTACTGTTACAGACAGCTACGGTGTACTTGGTAATGGCGCTTATGAACTTGATGACGGAACTGGAAAAATGTGGGTAGTGACGAGACGTGGCGTACCTTCCCGCGGTTCAAGAGTAGGAGCAAAGGGGCGCGTATATACCGGCTTTAGCTTTGGAGGCAGAAATTTTGGCACTGTCCTCGAGGAGAATGACAGGCGCTATCGAGGTAAGTAGAGACAGCTAATGAACGAGCACCTGCGCGCGCAGACTCGCAAAAGTCGGCAGGTCATCGAGACTCTCGACTGCGAGTTTGCGCGTTTGCTTAGTCGGCTCCAAGCTATTGTTTGTGATCTCCCTATTGAAGTCCTCTATCAAAAACAGATCTCAGGCGAAACCGCTGGCGAAGGCGTTTTGAGAAGCGCTGCCATTATCGAGCAGGTTTTCGGGGGAATTACGGCTAACCTTTGGGATGATCCTTTTGAGTGGACCCTTCCAGAGACTTTGAATACTCGAGAGCGGCTCCTAGAATATCTCGGTGAAGTCGAGTTAACTCGGAAGCGGGCCTTTGATCGATTTCTGAATGATGCAGATTTGTTGAAAGAAGTGGCTGTCCCTTCAGGTGAGATTCGGCCTTTGTTTGCGCTACTCTTGGAAACACTCGTTCACGCCACTTTCTATCATGGCCGTGCTGCCCACATTTTAGTACTGAGTTCAGAGGTGCAATCTTACCGAGTGGTGCTCTAGATTCGCCTTATTTCCAATGATGAGGTCTCCCTAAATGTATTGCCCACAATGTGGCCAGCAGCAAGTCTCAGAAGCAACGAGGTTTTGCTCACGTTGCGGTTTTCTCCTCGAAGGAGTGATGGAGCTGTTAGCTTCAGGAGGACTCATTCCTGCCCGCTATGCTGGATCCGAAAATCGTCAGTTGTCAGGACGGAAGAAAGGGATACGGCAGGGGGCGATGTTGATGCTTAGCACTCTTCTTGTGGTCCCGATTACAGCAATACTTGCCGTATCTTTTCTACCAATCCCGGAAGTGATCATTCCTATTGTGGCCTTGGTCTGCTTTGTTGGTGGGTTGCTTAGAATTCTTTACGCGTTATTGCTCGAAGAACCTGCTGAGTCGAGCACAAGACCGTATACCCCCCCAACGGGTGTGCCCCAACTCAATAGTCCACATCAGAAAGCTGGCTTGCCTCCTGCTTCCGCAAATCCCGCCGGTGGTTGGCGCCGCCCTAATACTGCTGAACTGGCTCGGCCGACGAGCGTCACAGAAAACACAACGAGACTACTGGATCGGGATGACCCAAAGACTCGCTAAAAGATGATATCGGGTTTTTGTGGGGGAACTATGACCACCAATTCTCGATCGAACGAGCTTGCTGAGAGATTACGCCAGCGAATTAAAGAAGAAGGACCAATTTCGTTTCATGATTGGATGGCAGCTGCGTTATACGATCCGTCGGCTGGATACTATTGCAGGCCGGATCGTGAGCGTTGGGGGCGGAGAGGTGATTACAGAACAAGCCCCGAACGCAGCCCCCTTTTTGCTGCAACCTTTGCTTCTTACCTCGCAAGGCTGTACGAGGAGTTAGGTTCACCTACCGAGTGGACCATTGTCGAAGTTGGTGGCGGGGCGGGGCATTTTGCTGTTGGGGTTCTGGAAAAGTTCAAGTGCAGTTTTCCTAAGCTACTTTCTTCAACCAGGTGGGTGATTGATGAGATAAGCGAGGACTCAATGGCACGGGCCAAGGCGGTTTTGGGAGACTATGAAGGTCAGGTCTCGTTTCAGTCGCTGAATGAGGTGGACACAATAAACAAGGGTGTTGTCTTTGCAAATGAGTTGCTGGATGCTTTTCCTGTTCACCGCCTGACGAATGAGACTGGGGAGCTGCGTGAGTTTTATGTTGGATTGAATGAATTAGGAGAGTTCGAGTGGAAACTTGGTCTGCCCTCAAGTCTGTGTTTGATTGAATATCTCGAGCGTAACGGCATACACGTTGATGAGGGACAAGTTGCAGAGATTTCACCAGAGATCCAGGAATGGTTATCTTTAGTTGCAAAGAAACTCGAACGAGGGTACGTGATTCTCGTCGATTACGGCTCCGATGAAGGAGGATCCTATGAAACTGAAACCATACGCGGCTCGTTAAGAGCTTTTTATCAACATCATGTAGCGAGCAATGTACTTGACCGAGTTGGCGAGCAGGACATCACATGCAATGTTAACTGGGGTCTTATAACTCGAAGCATAACGGATTTAGAATTGAAGATTATCGACTTCAAGAGTCAGGATCGGTTTTTATTGGAGGCGGGTATTCTTAACGAGTTAGAGTCCCTTACGAACAAAGTACAAGATGAGGGCGAGAGACTAAAGCTAAGCACAAGCGCACGCGAAATGATATTACCCACCGGTATGGCAGCGAGCTTTCAGGTTTTAGTCTTGAACAAAAATGGAGGCCTTGAGGAGGACAACTATGCCACTTAACAGAGCTTTGCTACCAGAGTTCGATCACGAGATGGCTACCACCCGTGTAACATTGGAAAGGGTTCCGGATGATCGGTTTAGCTGGAAGCCACACGAGAAATCTATGGCCATGGGAGATCTTGTTACACACTTAAGCAACATTCCCACATGGGCCATTCACGCCTTGAAGAGAGAGGCGTTAGATATTGCCCCGCCAGGTGAACCGCCGCTGCGGGTCGAACCTGCAACCACCCGGAGTGAAGTGCTGGAGCGGTTTGATACAAATACAGCTCAGGCTAGAGCTGCAATCGCTGAGGCAAATGATGAGGATCTGCTGCGGACATGGACATTACTCTCTGGAGGAAGGGAAGTGTTGAGTCTTCCAAGAATCGCGGTTCTTCGCAGCTTTGTGATGAATCACATGATTCATCACCGTGGCCAACTGTCTGTGTATCTGCGACTAAACGATCTCTCAGTACCTTCAATCTATGGTCCATCGGCAGATGAGAATAGTTTTGAACAGTCGTGACATTCGAGCTAGCTCTTTGTTCGACTAATAGGCTTGCCCGTGAGGCTTTCGACCGCAATTAGGAGTGCTGCTGGATCAATGGGTTTGGCTAAGTGCATCTGAAAGCCCGCCGCTAAGGCCTGGTCTCTATCCTCACTGCGCGCATAGCCAGTCAATGCAATTGCCGGAATTTCATCCGCCGTACTGGCTTTGCGAATTTCTTTAAGCAGTGAGTAACCGTCTTCTTCCGGCATCCCAATATCACACAACAGGATATTTGGGGGCCACTTAGCGATTATTTGGAGCGCTTCCCTGGCTGAATGAGCTGTTTTAACATGAGCATCGCATTTACTGAATAGCGTTTCCAATAGTCTGCAAGTATCAGCATTATCATCGACTATCAGCACACGGATGCCTTCCAGAAACGGGAAAGAATTAGTTCCTGGTTCGCTGGTGATGGTTGTGGTCTGTGGTAAAGCATGCACTCCCGCAGGTCGTTCACTGCGATTGGCTATAGGTATTCTGACCTTAAAAGATGCGCCGTGACCCAGGCCCTTACTCTGAGCCTCGGTCGTTCCCCCATGCATTTCTACGAGGTGTCGGACTATGGCGAGACCCAATCCCAAGCCGGTGTAATTTCTAGTAATGCTGCTATCTGCCTGACGAAATCGTTCGAATACGTTAGGCAAAAATGCCGGGTCGATCCCAATTCCATTATCCTTAACTTCAAATTGGACGTGCCCACCCTCTCTCTGCAACACGATCTCTACACGACCGCCGGATGGAGTGAATTTAATTGCATTTGAAACGAGGTTCCAAGCTATCTGTTGCAGTCGATCTGGGTCGCCAATAATTGTGCCCGCTGAATTGTCAAGCATCAGGGCGAGCTCAATGCCTTTGCTTTCTGCCGCTGGCCGCAACGAATCGATGGCCGGACTAATGGCAACCGCGGGCTGGATCTTGCGAACGTTTAACTGAAGCTTCCCGGTACTGACGCGCGATACATCGAGGATGTCATTGATTAGCTGAGATTGGGAACGGACACTGCGCTCGATTACTGAAAGTGCGTGCTGAGTTTCGATATCGGTGAGCTTACCTGTACGTAACATGTGGGCATATCCCGAGATTGCTGTAAGTGGTGTTCGCAGTTCATGAGATACAGTTGCCAGAAACTCATCCTTCAGACGATTAGCTTCTTGGGCGATGCGATACAGACGGCTATGTTCCAGGGCCTGAGCTGCACGGCGTGCCAAGTCCTGTGCTAATGAGAAATCTGCTCGGCCATAATGGCGTTTTGATTCCGCCGTGACAAATGTCATCACGCCGAGGGTCCTTCCTTCAGCTATCAAAGGAATAAGCATTGCAGAGGTAAAGCCCCCCTCACGTAGCATTCGCAGGTGCTCCTCGTCCCGAGCGGCAGTCGCAAGCATCTGGTCAGAAATTTCTGGATATATCTCTGGCCGACCCGTGCGGATCACGTTAGGAGAACCGACTTGATCCGCCAGTGACGGCGGATAAGTCGCTTGAATTGTTCTAGCCCACTCGATCTTATTGGGGTCTGCATGAGCTACTACCAGGCAGTGAAGATTTCCGTTCTCAATGATATCGACTGTGCACCAATCAGCCATTTTCGGTACAGCCATACTCGCCAGACTCGAGAGAGTTGTTTGGTAATCAAGTGAGGAAGCGAGTACTTGACTCGCCTCAGCCAGAAAACGTTCTGATTCTTCGGCTCGCTTACGTTCAGTGATGTCTTGAAAGATATTTACGGACAATTGGACGCGACCAGTTTCGTCGCGAATCGGGGTTGCCTTTATTATGGACCAGCGTTCCTCTCCAGTTTTCCGATTAACATACCTGAGTGTTCTTGAGGCGCTTTGTCCTTCCTTTAGAGCAATTTGCCCAGGAAGATGTTGGCTCGATATCTTTTCCCCTTCTTCATCAAAGAGATCGTATTTGTCGACGATTGTTTGTAGCGGCGCCTCGATTAACTCAGCAGCATTTTCAAATCCCAGTGCTCGCGCAGCTGCATCATTGGCATAGATAATATTGCCCTCTCGATCCTGCACAGTAATACTGTCCGCAACTCCCTGGAGGATAACCTCCATCTGTTTTCTGGATTTCCGGAGTTCAGCCTCAGCGAGTTTCGTTTTAGTAATGTCCCGGGCAATGGTTGCAGCGCCAAACAATTGACCGGTTCGATCTCGAACTGGCGAGATTGTGAGGGATATAGCGAGGCGCCTACCATCTTTTGTTATTCGTTCAGTTTCAAAATGATCGACATGTTGTCCCCGTTTTAGCTTTTCCAGGATTCGTGGCACTTCGTCAGCACGTTCACGTGGTACCAAAACTGAAATTGGGCGCCCAATTACTTCACGGGCTGTGTAACCGTAGATCTTCTCTGCGCCTTTGTTCCAACTCGTGATAATGCCAGCAAGCGTTTTTCCAATTATCGCGTCATCCGAGGACTCAACAATTGCTGCTAGACGAAGGGCCTCTTCTTGATGTGGTGTGAGCACACTCGACGAGGTGTGGCTGGCGGAGATATGGATGTCAGGAATATCGCTTTGTTCTTTACGACCAGTCATACAAAAACTCTGACTTAAGCAGCAAAAGGTATTAGATTATCTGCTCGACGGGGGAAAACTATGCCGATGGGAGAAACTTACGGGAGATATCTATACGAATTTCGGGCCTTTAGCAATTCGAAAACAACCTACTCAGAAGTCATAATTGAACTCCATCAAGCTAGAAGAGACTGAACCGCACAGTCAAATACCTTCTGGGATTCTGTCGAAAATCGTAAATCAGTTTGACACTCTCAGAGGAGAGTTGGTTTATGTTCGTGTAAAGCGCCTCATCAGTCAGTAGTCTACCCACTGTACCTTCACCGCGCTGCGCGGCTGCAACCACAGCGTCAATTCTTTCCGTAGTCAGATTGAAACGGGCAATAGCTGCACGTGCGTCATCGTAAATCTGTTCATCCCGCAGCAGTTTCCCGAGAGTGCCCCGGCCCGCATTCACATCTGCAATGATTAAGTTCAATTGGTTCGCAGAACTATCTAAACGGTCGGCGAGCCGGTTTATTCTTACATAGAGCTGATCGTCGGTAAGAAGTCTTCCTGCTGTGCCACGTCCGGCCCTGATGTCCTCGGCAATCCTTCTAAGTTGGAGAGTTACCTCGTTGGCATTGTTGTAAAGTTCTGGATCATTGATAAATCTTCCTGCTGAGCCGCGTCCGGATCTTACCTCCCGCATTAAATCTTCAGTTTCACGTATTGTTGCGTTCAAATTATTATAGAGCGCTTCGTCAGAAAACAGTCTGCCGACTGTGCCTCTGCCCTCTTTTACGTCTCTCACCATGCCCCCAATCTCATCGGAAAGCCGGCTGAGTCTTTGGGCCAGGTCAGTGCCTGATCTTGCAAAGTCATTTACCGTGTCAGTCGTAGCTGAGGGAAGTATTGTGTAGTCCTTTACCGGCTCCCCTAAAGCAGTACCAGGGGTGATATTAATTAACATCTCGCTTCCGAGAAGACTTGGCGAACCTTGCTGCGCCATTGAATCGGTGCGAATTCGCTCATTTGCCGGCCGGCCATCAATAGTGCCGTCTATAACCATCAAGGCTTCCACTCGAGGTGCAGTCGGTACATCAGATGGTGGCAACAGAGTAATTCGCTCTACTCTTCCTACGCGTACTCCAGCAAGCCTTACCTCTGAACCGCTTCGCAATCCGTTCGCATCGGAGAACCGTGCCTTGAGATACAGTTTTTGTCGGAATGGGTTAATGTCTCCCGACGCGTTTAGAATCAGAAATATCAGGATGCTGATTGCAATCAGAATAAAGATCCCAACACGCAACTCGCGCAGGGGGATGGCCTTTTTAGTTCTCGGCATAGGCTATTCAAGCGAAGATTGGTTGTGCTGTCGCTGCCTCCGCCCTCGCTTGTCCTTTCTTAATGTCCCCTCAGAAACTTCTGAATATACGGATCTTCAGATCGGCGCAGACTCTCATCCGTGCCACTGAAGATTATGTGACCGTCACGCATCATTATAACCTTGCTGTTGATTAGACACAGGCGTTCGCCTTCTCGTTCAAATACCACCTGACCTTCATCGTTAACAACCGCATATTCAGAGCAGATGTACTCGAGGTTATTCATCTCGTGAGTAACAAAGATTGACGAAACATCCTCTAAATCGCGAAGTTTCATCGCGAGTTCACAAATTGTTCTGGAAGTAGGTGGATCAAGGCCAGCGGTGGGCTCGTCGAAGAGCACGATATTAGGATCGCCAATCAATGCTCGAGCTATTCCTACTCTCCGCCTCATACCGCCGGAGAGTTCGGCAGGCATCTTATCTATGGCATCTTCGAGGTTCACGAACCTTAACATCCGTCTGACCTCACGCTCAACCTCTTCTTCGGGAACACGCTGCTCGTGCAGACGATAGGCAACGTTGTCGTAGACCGACAACGAATCAAAAAGAGCTCCCTCTTGAAAGACCATTCCGATCTTCTTGCGGACGGCCATCATCTGAACCTCGCTGTGGTGAGTTATATCTTCACCATCAATGAGGATCTGGCCAGCATCTGGTTTCAGTAAACCAAGGACAAGTTTGATTATCGTTGACTTACCACCGCCTGATCCTCCAAGGATGATCTTGGTTTCGCCCTTCATAACCTTGAAGCTAAGCCCGTTGAGAACGGGGCGATCATCAAATGCCAGGTGGACATCGCGAAACTCGATAGCTGGTATGGTCCGATACTGATCGTCCTTCTCGCCGAAAGAGTCAAGAGGACTTTGGCCTATTTCCGTCGCTGGTGTTTGGGGTTCGGAAATGTCGATCGCTGAGATCATACGGTTCGATCTTTGAGTTTAGGTTACAGGCATTCCCAGCAAGTATTGCAGTGCTCTTGCCAGGAAGAAATCGGCGATTATTACAACTATTGATGCCGTTACAACTGCACGTGTTGTCGACCGACCTACTCCCACAGTCCCCCCCTCAGTATTGAGGCCCTTGTAACAAGCAATGGTTCCAATGATAAGGGCAAAGCAAATCGGTTTTATTACGCCTCCGATAATATCATCTGAAGTAATCCCGTCGCGAACCGACATCATGAACTGATTCATAGAAAGTCCGAAAAGGCTAGTAGCCACAATTCCACCACCCAGTATGCCGACCACGTCAGCAAGAACAGTAAGGAGTGGTAGCGTTACCACCAGCGCTATGAGTCTTGGCGCAACTAGTTTACGTATTGGATCAGTCCCTAACGCTCTCATCGCGTCAATCTGTTGGGACACAGTCATGGAACCCAGTTCGGCTGCAATGGCAGAACCCACTCGACCCGTAACCATGAGCGCACTGAGTACGGGCCCAAGTTCACGGACCAGAGAAATAGCAACCAAGCGTCCGGTTTGTGATTGTGCGCCGTAGAACTGTAGCGTCGGGAATGTTTGTAATGTGAGTACACCCCCGGTGAAAAACCCGGTTAGAAGTATTATCGTCAAGGATCCGACGCCAATAATATCCATCTGGGCGACGGTTTCTGAGAAGTACCGCGGACCTTTGATAAGGCCGCGCGCGGCACGCGCAACCAGCAATGTCGTCTCTTGCAGTTCGAGCAGAGCGCGCGTAGGGAGATTCATTCGAGGGTGATTTGAGAGTCCGCTCTCAACCGCTCGTTGAGACTTGCGGCGTTCCTTACCGATTGTCCGAAGAAAAGATCCAAGCCGCCTCTGATCATGGTCAGCGGCAGGATGCGCTGGAGCATCTTCATCGACAGACACAATTGAAAGAGCGGCTTATCATGCGCAAATTGTCTCTAACGCGTCAAGCTTGAAAATAGAGCTGCTCATGTTTGTAGGCAAGATCCTACACAGATAAGCCGGTGAAATTGGATTCCACCAGCTTCTTTAGGGCTAAGTTCGTTTAGAAATCTAAGGACGTGGAGGACCCTGAGGGTTCTGCTCTTCGGTAGGGCTCGAGGGAGACTGCGATTGGTCAGGTTGGTTGGGTTTATTACCGAATCGTCGCAGACGCGGTCCTTGCGGACTCTCTTGGACTCGCTCCCTCATGGATTGAATGGCCCGGCGTCGCATTGTTCTCCAGGTCTCTAACTGTTCCGGAGTGAGAACACGCCTGATCCTAACTTCGGTTAGTACCCTCATCCGCATCGATGCTGCCTGCGCTTCTGCGAGGTCACGCAGGCGTTGTTCGATTACTGCTTCATCAGGAAAATCTGCTTCCAACGCCTCTTCCAATGCACGACTGGTTTCGCGCCGGCGAAGTTCGAGCGCTGCTCGCTCTTCATGTACCAGTTGATTGATTGCGCGAATCTGCTCCCGTTGTTCAGCAGTTAAATTCAACTGCCTAATCGGGTCTTCGAATTGCCTGACGATGCGTCGTTCAGGGCGCTGCTGTAATTCCTTGGGGGTCGCGTGGGATGTGGATGCGCCGGTCATGAGTACAAGAATGGCCACAAAGAACCAGGTTAACGTTTTTAGAATCAGGTTCATTAATCACCTCAGCAAAAGCGAGCGTTGCACTCACTAATGATTTACAAAACTCAATCGCGATTCAAGCGGTCCGCTATGAGGTCCAGATCAGGCTCCTCCATCTCCGAGACCAATCTCAAATCCGAAGCTAACTGCTCCCGTTCTACTTGGGTTAGGCGGCGTCGTGCCGTGGATTCATTTCGGGAGCCGATACTTTCACGACGGGTTACTCGCCGCCTAATGCCCGCAGTTGTACCTTCTCTATTGCGTTTAGAATCAGCCAGTTGCTCGTTCTCTCCCGAAAGTAGGTTGTTGTCCTCAACTGCTTTGGGTGGAGTAGCTGTCATCTCTTGATTGACAGGCTCTGCACTCGTAGCTTGCATTGGTGTTGTGGATGAATACTCCGTCAGTCTCCCGAAGGCCAGCACCGCAAAGAGACAAAACAGTAGTGAGGCGAAGGCAACTGCTCCTTTCATCCAAAGCGGAGAGAGGTTAAAGAACTCGCGAATCGCAGCTAACGCAGACGGCTTTACGGAAAGATAAGCTTGATCACCGCTTGTATTCGTTATACCAGAAACAGTTCCTGAGCCGAGTGCGTCAAGCCGCCAATCAGCGACAGATTGGCGAATCCCACCAAAGGCAACTAGATCCGATTGGCAGAATAGACAATCTTTCAGATGGTGTTGAAATTCAACTGCCTCGCTCTGGGAGATCTCGCCATATAAGAAACCAATTAGATCACTCGCTCGGCTACAGCCTGAATCAACAAAGTTCTCGTTCATTCTTCCTCCTACACATCTTCGGCCGGCTAATCGCTGAATCGCTGAAGTCGCATCTGCAACTGCCGGAGCGCTGTATAGAGCCGACTCTTAACAGTACTGAGGGGCAAGTCAAGTATCTCTGCTATCTCCCGAAACGTTAGTTCCTCGAACTCCTTCATTACAATGACTTGGCGCAATTCAATTGGCAAACCGTTAACCGCCCGCCTAACAGCCTGCGTCCGTTCAGTTCCCTCGACGATCCTGACCGGTGAATAATTAGCCGAAACGGCAAAGCTGAAGGCATTCTTTTCCTCCTCTTCGTCGAGCGCTGCCTCGCCCCTGACTTTAGAGCGCCTCTTATTGGTAATGCATTGATTAACGGCAATCCGATGTAGCCAGGATGAAACCTTGGCTTCACCACGAAAGGTGCGAAGATTGCGAAAAGCAGCTAGAAAAGTCTCTTGAGTTGCGTCTCGCGCATCCTCTTCGCGTCCCAGCATCCCGTACGTAAGCGCAAAGATCTTTCGCTCCCAGCGCTGAACTATCTCGCCGAAAGCTTCCGCATCTCCTGTTAAAGCGCGCTGAACGATCTGCTCGTCGCTCGTGGCGGTTTCCATCCTGACTCGTCTCGCTTAGCTGGTAGGCCTCGCGTCCGAAATTCTGGGTCCCGAGCGCAAATCTCCCCGCGCTCGTCCCTTTAGACGCGGCCAATGCTCCTGAGGTCTAGGAAAATATAACGAAGCCGTAAGGGGTTTTCTCCCCAAAAGGATCTCACCTGGTTCTCTTGGATTGCTTGCAAATTAGAATAAGACACTAGTTAAACAAAAGTAAAAGCCATTGACACTAGTATGCATGGTCGACAATAATGAATCCGTCTTCTACCGGTGGTTTTAGCCGGCCAACCATTCAAACCTTCCGTTAAGATTCTCAATGCTTCAGAATATCAGGCGAATTCGCCTCCTATACATAGTTCTTAGTGTACTGTTACTAGTCGGTCTGTTGCCCGTAGCCTTCCTTGGAACGTTGCTCTCAGCTCGGAGTGCGCAGGAACTGCGTTCAATTGAAGGTCGGTACCAAGCACAGTTGGTTCAGGATAAGGCAAGGCAGATTGAGTTATATGGCCAGCGTTATCGCGACGTCGTGTCCGGACTGGCACGGGCTTTCGAAATCTCAGGGGGAATCAGAAGTCTCAACGACGAAGGTTATGACGAGCGTCTCCAAAAAACATTGCAGGAGGATCCAAACCTTATTGCCCTGGTTATCTGGCCAATCGATGGTGAGCTCCACCGGGCATTCCAAGGCGACGTTATCAGGCGGGAAGAGGTTGATGAACGAGTTAGCGAAGTGCTCGCCAGGATGAGTGGTCGAGGGTTAGTTGTAAGTCGTCCCCAAATTATCAGGTCAGGCCAAGAGATGGCTCTGACTGTCGCAGCCCCTGTTTTGGGGGGTAACAACGACGACGTTGTTGCTGCGGTTGTGGCGATTGTCTCCTTTCAGGAAGTCTTTAATGCAGTGCAGCATCTGACCTCGAAGAGCGAGCGGGAACTCCTGGATGCGGGGATACCAGTGGTATTTGTTGTTGATCAAAATGGACGCGTCGTTGCTCACCCAGACGCTAGCATCGCCTTCTCAGGAAAGGCCATGACTCACCTGAAAGTGGTACAAGATTGGCAAGAATCAGGAACTCAGGTGCAGTCAGCGCTTGCACCATTCTCCGCGACTCGCGATGGCCGAAAGATAGAGATGATGGGTTCGTACGCGACGGCGAAACTAGACAAGAATTCGAGTCTGGGCGTCATTGCGATTCAGGACGAGACCGCCGCTTTGGCCTCAGTCGGTGATATGCGACGACAGACGGTCTTGATCAGTCTTTTCGCCGCAGCGTTCACGATTGCTATCGGATTCTTCTTCGCCAGCAAGTTAACTGAGCCCGTAAGTGAACTTGCTGACGCAGCTCATCGAATCGCGTATGGCGACTTTTCCCAAAGAATTGATATTCGAAGTCGAACCGAGCTTGGTGACTTGGGAAATTCCTTCAATCTGATGACCGATCAGATCGAGAAATACATCAATGATCTGCAACGTTCTGCGGCTGAGAACCGGGAATTGTTCTTGGGGACGGTGAAAAGCCTGGCGGCGGCAATCGATGGTAAGGACCCCTACACGCGCGGGCATTCGGAACGCGTGTCGAGGGTTTCCGTTGCGATCGCCCAGCGCCTGGGTTTGCCGGATGATGAAGTTGAGAAGATCAGGGTAAGCGCTTTGTTGCACGATGTGGGGAAGATTGGTATCGACGATAACATTTTGAAGAAGCCTGCTGCCTTAACTGATGATGAATATGAGATTATGAAGCAGCATCCTCAGAAGGGCTATAAGATAATGTCGCAGATACCGGCAATGAAGGAGTTCTTACCCGGTATGTACATGCATCACGAAATGGTAAACGGGAAGGGCTATCCGCAAGGTCTAAAAGGGGATGAGATTCCCTTAATGGGGCGTATCGTAGCCGTAGCTGACACATTCGATGCAATGACTACGGATCGACCATATCAGAGGGCGCTGAAATTTGATGTTGCGCTAAAAATGATCCAGTCCTTTGTTGGCACTCGTTATGACGAAGCTGTAGTCGCTGCCTTTACCGAAGCTTGTGAAGAGGGTCAGATTCGGCCCGGGTCGGTACGCCTAAAAAGGCCGTTTACTTCTGCTAGTAAACCGTCTGGCTTGCCTATTGAAAGTGCCCCGCAGCAAGAACCAGCCCGCGCGTGATTTCGACTTACGTTCGGATAATTTTGTGTGTTTGACGGCGTTAGTTCGATTGATGAGAGAGATGATAAAGTGAGTTAAAGCTGTACTACGTCAATGGGGTTGAAGAGAGCAAAAGGAGGCATGCACTACAACAAGCCATGCTAAGAACTTTAATTCGCACCTGTTTTCTACTGGTTATTATTTTCGCCTCCACTGCAATCGGCATAAGCGCAACAGGCACTAAGATAGAAACGGAACGCCTTCCAGCGCAGCGTTCAGCCACAATATACCTCGTACCGTTGGGTGATATTCCTTCACTGTCTTTAGAGCAACTGGTTGCGTTCTATCGGCAGAAGTTTCAATTAACAATCAAAGTACTGCCCGCCCTTCAGCTTGAAAGAAGCTCTGTTGACTGGCAGCGAAGACAGTTCATCGCGGAAGAGTTGATCGAATTTATGAAGAGAGGTTACCAGCGATTATCCAGCAATCGGAGAATATTCATGATCGGAATCACTGAAAACGATATGTACATTCGGAAATTTTCCTGGCTGTTCGCCTTTAGCTATCGAGCTGAGAACCGGTTCGCTATTGTATCCAGCGCTCGCATGAATCCCGTCAACTTGGGTAAACCAAATGATCCGGCGTTGCTTCAGACTCGGGTCAGGAAGATGATCACCAAGAACATCGGAATCCTCTATTTTCATCTGCCGCAGAACAACAATCCGCGCAGCGTTCTCTACAGGTCAATCCTCGGAATCGACGATCTCGATGGTGTTGGAGAAGACTTCTGAGTAGGCGTGTCTAAAATCATTTTCCGTCAATTGTCCATTAAGTCGGGAAGATACGGACTATTCATCGAATTCAAGCCTGAAGGTCTATTGCGTCGAAAACTAAAACACCCCTGTCAGCCGGGTCCTTTTTGTGACGACCCGGCTGTTGTGCTTATAATCCAAGCTTTGCAACTCAGTTGAGTATTCTTGGCTAAAGTAAATGGGGGGTTATGGGATTTTTCTGGAGAAGAAAGAGCAAGGATCAGTTTGTTACATTGGGTCTGAACAAGCCTGATATTGCAGAGTCTCAAGAAGCGGACATTGCGGTAGCCACCAAGGATGATAGTTTAGCTAAGCCTTCGACTCCGCCGCAAGTAGTTTCACCTCCTATACTTGAACCGGTTCCAGATGCTGCCGGGCCGACTCCAATCCCTACAGAATCGATACCTGTCGAAAAAACCAAAGAACAAGCAGATGCTTCTGTGGCGGAGACGCCTGTGCCCTCCCGCTCACCGTTTGCGACTTCTATCCTCGGCCTCAATCTTTCAATGGAGGAGTTGCAAGCGCAAGAGGCAGCTTTGGAGCAGGAATTCTCGAAGCGTTTTCGTCGAGCGGTTGAAGCCACTCGTGATTCACTCTCAGAAAAACTAGATACGGTCTTTCAGGGACGTAAGCAGATTGACGAAGATCTGCTTGATGAGCTTGAAGAGGTTTTGATTGCAGCGGATATTGGTGTTCCTACCACGTTGCATTTACTCGAGACCGTGCGAAAAGGTGTGGCGCGAAAGCAGATTAACGATCTCGACGCTCTTAAGGAGGCTATAAAGAGTGAACTGCTGAAGATCCTTCGCGCTTCGGAAAACCGGGGAGTAGCGTCTGAGACAAGCGTGCCTGAATCCATTTCCCCCTATGTCATGATGATTGTAGGAGTAAACGGTGTAGGGAAGACAACGACCATTGGTAAGCTTGCGCAGCGAATCAAGGCAGAAGGCAATGACGTTCTGATTTGCGCTGCTGATACTTTTCGCGCGGCCGCTTCGGATCAGCTTGCAATCTGGGCCGAGCGAACGGGCGTTCCGTTGATACAACAGAAACAGGGAACCGATCCCGCGGCAGTGTTGTTTGATTCTCTGAAGGCTGCAAAAGCCCGAGGTTCTGATGTCCTAATTGTTGATACCGCGGGTCGTCTTCACACTAAATCAAATCTGATGGCAGAGCTTGAGAAGATGAAGCGAGTGGCCGGTCGTGAAGTTGAGGGAGCGCCACACGAGACTTTGCTTGTTGTAGATGCTGTGACTGGGCAAAACGGTCTAGAGCAGGCGAGACAGTTTCTGAAAGTTGCCGGCGTGACGGGAATAGTACTTACTAAGCTTGATGGAACCGCAAAAGGCGGGATTGCAATTGCAATTGCCAAGGAATTGGATCTTCCTATCCGCTATGCCGGAATCGGTGAAAAGGTTGATGATCTGGTAGTCTTCAACCCCGAGCAGTACGTGAACGGCTTGTTTGCGTAACCCTTTAACGGGCCTTTCACACCCGATCTGGTAAGTCTCAGCACGAGTGCGAACACAATCCAATGCGTGAAATCACTTTAGAGTCCAAGCGAGCAGTCAAAGATTGGAACCAAATGGACCGCATTATGATGGCACGCGCGTTGGAACTCGCTCTCAAAGGCGTAGGCCAAGTCAGCCCAGGACCACTTGTTGGTTGTGTAATAGCCACTCCAGAGGGCGAGATCGTGGGAGAAGGTTTCTATATTTATGAAGTTGTAAAGCACGCTGAAACTCTGGCAATTGAACAGGCGGGAGAAAGGACCAGGGGAGCAATTGCATACGTCTCCCTCGAGCCACACGCGCATCATGGCCGGACACCTCCTTGTACTGACGCCTTGATTTCGGCAGGTGTGAACAGGGTCGTGGCTCCTGTCGAAGATCCAAATCCAAAAGTCTCAGGCACTGGCTTTGCTCATCTACGCCAAGCTGGAATTGAAGTAAGCACCGGTCTGCTCGCTGAGGAAGCCGAAAAAGCAAACGAGAAGTATTTTCATTTTATGCGCAAGGGCCGGCCCTTCGTGCATTTGAAATTGGCCGCCTCGCTGGACGGTAAGATTGCCACGCGAACAGGAGATTCGCGTTGGATCACTGGAGAGGAAGCCCGACGGCGGGTGCACCACCTGCGTCATGAATTCGACGCAATTCTTATCGGGTGTGGCACCGCGATCGCCGATGATCCGCTATTGACAGACCGTTCTGGAAATCCGCGAAGAAGGCCACTAGTTCGTATCGTTCTTGATGAAGCTCTGCAGCTTCCACGTACTTCAAAACTTGCAACTACCGCCAACCAAACACCCCTCTTGCTTTTCACCGGAAACAGAATTGCAGCGTCAAGACTCGAGGAGATTAAGGCTTCTGGAGTTGAGGTGGTTATGAACGGGACGCGTAATCTCACTAAGATACTGGATGAACTTGCGACTCGTTCAATTCAAAGTGTGCTAATTGAGGGAGGGGCCGGTGTCGCAGCGAGTTGGCTTGAAGCAGGATTAGTCGACAAGGTAACGGTTTTCACTGCTCCGATGATCATCGGTGGCCGCGAAGCTCCGAATGCTATTGGCGGAACCGGGGCAGCCAAAATCGCAGACGCAATTCGTTTGAAAAACGTAGCAGTGGCCCGTCATGGTCAGGATCTGGAGATTACTGGTTATCCGTTAAAGGCAGGGGAGTCCTGCGGAAGGGCCAGTGATGAAGAAGAAAACCACGAATGAGGCACCACCATCCGTTCTGCCTCCTCCATTAAAACGTTTTGGTCAACACTTCCTAAGAGATAAGCGGGTTATTGATCGCATCATCAAGGCCGTAGCGCCACAGCCGGAAGAAACGATCATTGAGATTGGTCCCGGACAAGGGGCCCTCACAGCCGAACTCTTGAGCCACGGTGTAAGAGTGTTGGCCATCGAGTTCGATCGCAATCTGATTCCTCTTTTGGAGAATACTTTTGGCTCGAATGAATGCTTAAAGTTGTTGCAGCAGGACGCGTTGGTCACAGATTTGTGCCTTGAAATTCTTCCAGCAAAAGAGGCCCGGGTGGTTGCCAATCTTCCCTACAACATATCGACGGCTATCCTGCAGCGACTGGTTGAACAACGGCGTTGCCTTACAGAGATGGTGCTGATGCTACAGCGTGAGGTAGTTACACGCATTACTGCAGGCGCGGGCTCAACGGAACGAGGTTACCTTTCGGTATTGGTCGAGGCGTATTGTGAAACCAAAAAACTCTTCGACGTGGCGCCTGGCTCCTTTAAACCGGCTCCTCAAGTCTGGAGTAGTGTCATTCAGCTGCGCCCCAGCCGGAAGATTCGTCTACCCATTTCCGATGAGGATTTGTTATGGCAGATCGTCAGTGCGGGCTTTGCTCAACGAAGGAAAACGATTCTCAACAATTTGCGATCAGCGCCCGCAAAACTTCAACCCAGGATAAAGCTACATGGAGGCGCAAGTATTGTCTTGTGTAAAGCTGGAGTCGACGTCCAACGACGTGCCGAAACGCTAACGTTAGAAGAGTGGGGACGGATCGCACGAGTACTTGAATGAGTGATGAGTGATGAGTGGCAAGAGCTTAGAAGTCAGAAGTCAGAAGGCAGAAGGCAGAAGTCAGCCAGAAACTCCTTAAGGCCCATTTTTCATTTTTCATTATTTTTCGTATTTTCCACATTTTCCCAACGCTCGTTGAGCATGCAGACGACCATCAAAACTACGAAGACTGGCAAATGAAAAATGGAAAATGACAAGTTACAAATAGTTACAAATGACAAATGGTTGCCGAGAGTTTCTGGTTCTCGCAACCACCTTCAG
>CAZNPP010000060.1:0-23412 GCA_964574785.1 uncultured Chloracidobacterium sp.
CGCGATGGGAATTTGTCGGATGAGGCGATGCACCGGCGCTACAACCGCTGGCACTCGCGATTTTGACCAGCCCGATCCCTACGACGGCAGCGCATTGCTAACCTGATCGTGAAGGGCGGAGAGCAAACACAGCAATCCCAAGCAATGCGGTTGTGACTGCGGCCGATAAAAGACAAAACTGGCAAAAACTCCCAATCACGAAGGCCTGGAGATATAACAGCCACAAAGTGGTCAGAAACATCAAGCCCACGACGAGCGTGAAGAGCTTACCGGCCCATTCATTTCCGAAAGCAGCCAGCGTCGCTAGACTGAAAACTGTGAAATAGGCAACGGCACCGATTAGCGCGATTGGGATTCCGCGCACTGTCGCATAAGGACTACTGAGAACTTCCGAACAACCGCTGATGATTGTGCAGCGCACGCTGTTGCCCGTGACGTGCTCAACCGTGAGGTATATAGAATCTGCCAAACCAACGAGCGACACTACTGCCGCCAGTGCGTAGAGAATGATTTTTCGTCGTTCTTGGGTAACTGGCGTTGCAACTGGTATCCCAGGTTGGCTGACTATATCTTCACTCATCTTCCTAGTGCGGAAAGTTCTGAGTTGATCCGAGCCCGCAATCTTTCGGGAGTAAGCGATTCGAACGGTAGTTCACGACTGTTGAAGAATACGGTCGGTGTTCCCTTTACGCCCAGCGCCCGGCCTCGCTTGCCGTCAAGAAATATTCGCTGCTGCACCACATCGCCGCCGATGTCTTTTTTGAACCGTTCGACATCCAATTTCAGGCTGCGAGCATAGCCTTCAAAAATTGGTCTCACGTCAAACGACTCGTGCCAGGTCTTCTGATTCTCGTAAAGAAGGTCGTGCATCTCCCAGAACTTGCCTTGAAGACCTGCAGCTTCGGCTGCGCGCGCCGCTGCCAGAGCATGTTGATGAGTCGGAACCAGTGGGAACTCGCGAAAGATCACGCGCACCCGCGGGCCGTACTCAGTTTTTATTCCTTTGAGAATTGGCTGCAGCATGGCGCAAGGGGGACATTCAAAATCGCCAAACTCTTCTATCGTGATTGGAGCGTCTGCTGGTCCGAAACTGTGAGGAGGGTCGGCGCCGGGCTCGGCCGTTACCGGATTCACTTTCGCTGCTACGGGCGCTGTTTGGTGTTGAGTCGATGATGCCCCGGGGTTCTCCGCCGAACGTTTCAGATACCAGCCGGCGCCAAGAGCAACACCCAATACGGCCAGGATTATGATTATAGGTAGTGTTTTCTTCATTCTTTACAACAGGCAGTTACCCATCAAAGCACGGAATTTTCGCGGTTACGCCGCTGCTGCCAGCGTAGCGGCAAGCGACCTAAAAATATCGCGACCTTCAGTTGAACCCAAAAGCTCCTCGCAAGCTCTTTCCGGGTGAGGCATTAAGCCAAGTACATTGCGTTCGCGATTACATATACCAGCGATGTTGTCCCGTGAACCATTAGGGTTTGCACTCTCAGTCACATTTCCATCGCGATCGCAGTAGCGAAAGATGACGCGATCCTCGAGCTTGAGTTCAGCCAAAGTTGCATCGTCACAGACATAATTTCCTTCGGCATGAGCAATCGGAATTCGCAAGACCTGCCCCCGCTTGAGCTCGCTGGTAAAAGGGGTCTCGGCATTTTCCACACGAACAAATACATGTTCACATATGAAGTGCAGATCGCGATTCCGGATGAGCGCGCCCGGCAAAAGGCCTGCCTCACATAGAATCTGAAAACCGTTGCAGATACCGAGGACTAACCGACCACTCGAGGCAAACTCTTTGACTGATTTCATTACGGGAGAAAATCGTGCCAGAGCACCCGCTCTAAGATAGTCGCCGTATGAAAAGCCACCCGGGATGATCACTGC
Organism: uncultured Chloracidobacterium sp.; assembly: GCA_964574785.1. Classification (GTDB taxonomy): domain Bacteria; phylum Acidobacteriota; class Blastocatellia; order Pyrinomonadales; family Pyrinomonadaceae; genus PSRF01. The sequence continues at coordinate 1,888 of CAZNPP010000060.1, forward strand.
ATCGTAGTCATTTAGATTTGTTTCCTTGTGCCAGATGAAATCGACCGGCTGCCCCACTGTTTTCGAAATAACATGATAGGCATCGTGATCACAGTTCGAGCCCGGGAATACAATAACGCCAAATTTCACGCCTCAATCTCCACGCGGTAATCTTCAATAATTGGATTTGAAAGCACCTCGCGAGCCATTTTTGTCACCGATTCGCGTGCCTGATCTTCAGCCACCGAATCGTCAAGAGCAATCTCAAAGTACTTGCCCTGGCGGATGTCAGCAATTCCATTGAAACCTAACAGTTCAACAGAATGCTGAATCGCTTTGCCCTGAGGATCGAGAACCCCAGGCTTTAGATTTACATATACTGTTGCTTTCATTAAGTTAGTAATCCTCCGAAATATTAAGGCAAAATATTGCGCTATGTGTAGCGCATAGCATAATATCTTGCCCCAGCTTGAATTTTGAGAGAAGCAACACTAGCCTTTGGACGCACTTCTTTGCTCGTTAACCAACTACGAATCGCCAATTCTTAAATCAGAGGAGAAATACTTTGCCATGAACCAATCAGCCACAGGTAAAGCCGCAATTGGATTGGACGCGAATCTTGCCGCCGCACTCGGGTATCCTATCGGATTGCTCGGTCTCATAAATTTCATAATTGAAAAAGAGAACCGCTTCGTTAAGTTTCATGGACTGCAATCAGTCCTTTATTCCGTCGGCGTAGGGGTGGTGTTCATGGTGCTGTGGGTAGTGCTCATCATACTTGGCATCATACTCACCATGATCTCCGATGTACTGGGCACACTGATTTGGCTGCTGAATGGGCTCATCTTTCTGGCCTTCTTCGTCGCCATGTTTGGGGGTCTACTCTTTGCCGCTTACAAGGCCTACCAAGGCGAGATGTTCAAGCTGCCCATCGTCGGCAATATCGCTGAAAATATAGCAAATAAATAAAGGCGTTGGTCTCTGGTTTTTGGCCCTGGGTCTTTGTACTCGTATACTTCAACAAACCGATCAAAGACCGAAGGCCAAAGGCCAAAGACCCATTACTTAAATACTCTTTCAAAGATCTGATCCACGTTCCGTAAATACGTTTCCAGCGCGAAAACACTATCTAGTTCAGCCGGTGAAAGGTGCGCCTTGACATCCGCATCCACCGCTACCAAACTTTGAAAGTCCCTGCCTTCGTCCCAAACTTTCATTGCATTGCGTTGCACCCATTCGTAAGCGGTCTCCCGCGAAATACCCTTCTTTGTCAGTGCTAACAAAAGTTGGCCACTGAAAATCAGTCCCCGGGTAGTGTTCAAGTTCTCAAGCATGCGGTCGGGGTAAACCACTAACCCTTCAATTAGAGAAATGGTTTTCGCAAGCATGTAATCGAGCGCAATGCTCGAGTCAGGCAGAACCACTCGCTCTGCTGAGGAGTGCGAAATATCGCGCTCGTGCCATAGTGCGACATTCTCAAGACCAACAATGCTGTTCGCTCTCACCACCCGAGCCAAGCCGCAAATCCTTTCCGAGATGATTGGATTTCGTTTATGAGGCATTGCGCTAGATCCTTTTTGACCGCGAGAAAAGCGTTCCTGCGCTTCGCGCACCTCTGTTCGTTGCCAGTGACGCACCGTGAGCGCAATCTTCTCAAGAGACGAAGCAATGATCGCCAAGGTTGAAAGGTACTCAGCATAGCGATCGCGCTGAATTATTTGAGTTGAGACCGGTGCAGCTTCAATGCCTAATCGTTCGCAAACCCGTTCTTCAACGATAGGATCAAGATGAGCAAAAGCTCCTACGGCGCCGCTGATCTTACCAACAGCTACAGTTGCTCGGGCTCGTAGCAGCCGATCCCGGTTACGCTGCATCTCCGCGTACCATACTGCGAAGTTAAGTCCGAATGAGGTTGGCTCAGCGTGAATGCCATGAGTACGTCCGACCTGAGGCGTCAGCTTGAATTCATGAGCCCTCTGCTTAAGCACTGATGACAGCCTGTCGATTTTTGCCAAAAGAAGATCGCAGGCGTCTCGGAGCAAAAGAGCGTTAGCGGTGTCTACTACATCAGATGATGTCAACCCATAATGCACAAAACGCGAGGCATCACCTATCGCCTCGGCGAGATTGGTTGTGAATGCTATAACATCATGGTTGGTGATCTTCTCAATCTCGTTAATGCGATCAACTGAAAACCTGGCTTTGTCCTTAATCTCAGCTAAGGCCTCAGGAGGTATAGTTCCGAGTTCCGCATGTATTTCGCAAACAGCCAGTTCTACCTCCAGCCATTTTTGAAATTTGCTCTGCTCGGACCAGAGCGCGCCCATTTCTGGCAATGTATAACGGTCAATCATTGCAGTGCAGTTGAATTAACGAAGTATCTTGCCAGCAGCCATTCGCCGTTACGATCAACCAGCGTAAAGGTTTCCATCCCCTGATTCTTTTCAAATTTTGTTTGATAAGTGACGATGAACACGCGACCTTTCAACGGACCGCCGGAATTGTGCTGTTCCGTTGCAGAGTGGATCATCCGGTTCTCAGCTTGACCTAGCCTCGCCCTCAATGTCTTGAAAGTGGAAATCGAGCCTTCAAGAGTTGTATCCTGGCGCCAGAGTTCAGATGCTTCGTTGTATATCTTTTCGTAACGCTCCTCAGCGATATCACTCGTAATCAAATTGAGCGTGTTTTCAACCTCAGCGGGCATACCACGTCGCCCAGCCGTTAGTCCGCAGCTTGTACATAGTGCCAAAAGCACTAGCAACGCCCAGGCTCTCTTCAATTTCTGCCAACCATTGGTCATTCCACTTTGATCAGACTTCAATCCATGGCGTTGGTTCTTTTGGTGAGGAAAGGCTGATCTGAGTATCGGTATGGAAGAGCGGCGACCGTTCCTGGAGCGCTACTTCCGCCGAGATCTTAGCCAGGTATGGATTGTTTGCACGCTGCGACAGGTGAGCAAGCACAATATAATTAGCTGACCCATCAAAGCCATCGCGAATCCAATCAGCCACATCCTCGTTTGAAAGATGACCCAGACGCGACAGAATTCTCTGCTTTAACTCCCATGGGTAAGCATCGCAAGCTTTCAACATGTCACGGCTGTGGTTCGACTCGATCACTATCGCGGCACAGCCTCTCAGTTGCTGGGTGATCAGAGTCGTTAGGTGTCCGAAATCCATTAGTGTGGCGATCTTTACTCCTTGATGTGTTGCCGTGAAGCCGAAGTTGTCTACAGCATCATGAGGTATGGTGAAGGGATGAAAATCAATTTCCCCAATACGGAAGTCGTGGCTGGATTCGATCTGGTCCACGCGATTGCGGAGTGCATTTATTCGTTTTCGAGGCTCCTCTCCGTTTGCCGAATTGCGGTCGCTAACGTAAGCATCGAAAGTTTGAGCTGACATGAATACCGGGCAGTCAACAGATCTCAGAAGTACGCGTAACCCGCCGGAATGATCGCCATGCTCGTGAGTAACGAGAATACCTGCTAAGCAACGCACGTCCTCTCCCACCATGGCTAAGCGACGAACGATCTCCTTAGCGCTTAAGCCCGCGTCAACCAGTACCCGCGTCTTGCCAGCAACGATCAAAACCGCATTACCTGTTGAACCGCTGCCGAGAACGGTAAGTTTCATTGCCTGAAGCTGGAATTAGATTCGGGGAATAATAAAGCCCGTGACTTTATCATTTAATTCTCGAAAGGGCTATATGAGGGATCTCAATCTCAGATATCAGATCTCAGATCTCAGATCTCAGATTTCAAGCCGCGAACGTTCGACACGAAACCCATTTAGGTTCCCAAGCGCTCCGACAGCCAACGACTCACTGGTGAAGAAAGTTTGAGCAACTTGCTGCACTTCATCAGTTGTAACTGATTTGATCTGACGAATGATTTCATCCGGAGGTATGCGACGGCCATGGATCATCTGTTGACGCGCGAGAGCGCTGGCACGCGCACTCGAGGATTCCAGCCCAAGCAGAATTGACGATATGGCTTGCTCCTTAACCACTTCGAGCTCTTCTTCAGTGACAGGCTCACGCACCAGCCGTCTGAGTTCGTCTAAAGAAACATCAAACACCTGATCCATGTGTTCAGGTGAGGCGCCTGCATAAATTGTAAACACGCCTACATCTGAGAAGGTGCTCCCGCCAGCGCCTAATGAATAAGCCAAGCCCCGTTCTTCACGAATCTTCTGCCATAGTCGACTCGACGTACCTCCTCCAATTATGGATGCCAGAAGGCTTGCGGCGTAGCGCTCGGGGCTCAGAGCTGATGGCCAAGGAGCAGCGATAATAAGATGCGCCTGCTCAAGTTCGTTTTTCTGTTCAATAAGAATAGGTGCAGCTGGTAAAGGAATATCTTCTCTTACCCCAGGTGTAGAGCCGTCACCATTACGATCGCCATTTCTGAAAGCCTGAGCCGCAAGATCGACTAGCTGCGAATGATCGACGTTTCCGGCAGCCGCAATAACGAGGTTCGAAGGCTTAAACTCACGCGCGTGATAAGCTGCCGTAGTCTCGTGGTCAAACGACGCTACTGTCTTTGCTGTACCTTCGATGGGACGACCAAGAGGATGCTCAGGGAAATATGCAGCATTGAATAATTCGATAAGAAGCTCGTCGGGAGTATCTTCGACCATCTTCATCTCTTCGAGGATGACTCGTTGCTCGCGCTCGAGGTCGACGGGATCAAATTTCGGATTAGAAAGAAGGTCAGCTAGAAGATCAAAGGCTTCCGGCAACACTGTGTCCGCAACCTTTAGGGAGAAACCCGTCATCTCATGGGTTGTATAGGCGTCTAGATGCCCCCCTAACCGGTCGGACTCAACAGCAATGTCGCGGGCAGTTCGGCGGGTAGTTCCTTTAAAAACGGAGTGTTCGATAAAATGACAGATTCCGTTCAATTCGGGAGTCTCGTGACGGGATCCCCTTCGCACCCATATCCCGGCTGTCACAGACCTGAGTCCCGGCATATGTTCAGTCAAAATCACGATGCCGTTTGGGAGTCTTGTCGATTGAACGTCGTCTATCATACCCCGAGAACCTATGCCTTTGTATAAACACCTTTAACTCTTCCCAAGCGGCTGAGAGGTTCGAATCGTAGCACGGGCCAAAACCAGCAGCAAAGCCAGAGCGATAAGGGTTAAGTTACTTGACACAAGTTGAAGTATTGGCTGAAAATGACCCATTCTTGTGGTTCCGGAAAGTCTCCTAGCCTGAACCAGTTTCGCTTGGATTGAGTAAAATGCGATCCTTTAGCTGGAAGAGGAAGAACTTTAAAGTTGCACTTACCCAAGGTAAGCACGAAGAACTTCTGAATCAGCTTCAACTGCTCCTCTCCGGGAGCCTGCCTGTGGAGGTTTTACCGTAATGAAAAGATCTTTCGACCTGCGTTTGGTTTTGATAATCATGGCGGGACTACTTGCGCTTCAACCTTCAGTCGTGAGCGCAAGCAAAGGTAATCTCGCAACAATCGCCGGCTCGGTATATGACGAAAAAGGTAATCCACTTGCAGATGCGCTAATTTCACTCTTGAAGGATGGGGCTGAAGAGGTTGTAAAGGAGATTCGAACGGGCAAAGATGGCAGATTCAAAACTAAGATCTCTCCGGGCCGATATGGAATTCGCGCTGTTGCTGATGGCTTTAGTGAGGTTGTTTTCTCTTCAGTCGAAGTCAGAGCATCACAAGAACTCATCTATCGCTTTAATCTTCAAGCAGCAGGTTCTGGTAACACCCTTCCCGAGATTCGAAAAGATCGCGACGATGTAAAGTGGACGCTCAGATCAAGTCAGACTCGGCGTTCAATATTCCAGGTTCAAGAGGGTCAGGATGTTGGTATTGAAGGTCTAAGCTCTGAGGCAGAGAATGCTTCAGACCACAACTCCTCCAAAATCCGGACTCACGGAGTTATAGAAACTTACCTCGCTACAAACGCATTTGGTGATTCCTATCCAGGACTCAATTTTGCAATTGCGACACCAGCCACTGAAGATATCGAGCTGATATTCGCTGGCCAAACTGGAATTGGCCCGCACGCTCCTGAGCGTTTCGAAGCAACAGCGCGACTTAGACCTGATGATCGCCACCGACTTGGACTAACTGTTGGCGCCACACGATTTGGAAGCCAAGGCGCGAATAAATTTCATAATGATATTGGCGGACAGGTTTCCGTGCGCGCGATCGACGAGTGGATCGTCAGAGACGGTGTGGTGATAGTCCTTGGTCTGGATTATTCAACCTTCATCGGCAATGGAGCGTATGCACTCACACCGCGTTTTGGAATTCAGTTTGACGCCAATGCCTCCACACGAGTAAAGGCCGCCTATGCTCCGGGTAGCGATGAGGCGAGCATACAGAGCATCGCAGCGTTTGAAGACACGCAGGTGCTTTTTAGGGATCTATCTAACCGTCCTATCGCGCTTGTTGATGGCCAGGCTGTTTTGGAGCGGAGTCACAGACTCGAGTTCGGTATCGAAAGAGTTATCGACAACCACTCCAACGTCGAAGCTCTGGCTTTCTTTGATACTACTTCAGGACGAGGCGTGGGCTTGCTAAGTACTCCACTATCGGCGTTTTCGGGTGAGACAAGTGAGGTCCTCTCAACTATTGCCAATCAGGAGGGTTCAGCACGAGGCATGCGGTTGATGTACACGCGCCGTCTTAGCCGGGTTTGGACGGCCTCGGCTGGCTATTCTTTTGGACGAGGTCAGCGACTAGCTGCAGGATCGATCTCAAATCCGGCTGAAGTGTTCTCGTCCGAGTTCTTTCATACAGCGGCAGTCCAAGTTGCCGCTGGTTTTGGCAGGGGCACCCATGTGCGGACAGTGTTCCGGTTTTCGCCGGAGGCAACGGTGTTTGCCATTGATCCATTTGCTGGACGGCTCGGAGTTTATGACCCGTCTCTAAGCATACAGGTTACGCAGGAACTACCGAGTTTCGGTTTGCCGGTGCGAGCAGAGGCTGTTATCGACGCTCGCAACCTCTTGGATATTCAGGCGAACTCGGATAACGGAGAGATCCTTACTCAACTCAACACCGGACGTCGCTCAGTCCGAGGTGGCATCTCTGTCAGGTTTTAAATTACGAGGCTAGAGTAAGGGAGCCTAACACTAATCATAGATTCTTCCGGTTTCCTCCTTTTCTCTGGCACTTCGACGGCGGTCCAAAAACTCGGACTTATTCCGAAAACTTGGATTCAGGATAGATGTGCTTCTAAATAGCCGCGGTGAGTTACCCACCAAAGCTGACTTGAAAGGATCCTGCAGCTGAGTGACTTTCGGATTTCAAGGGAAAAGTAAGTATGAAGTCCCAAAACCCCGCGCGGCGGAACATACATTGCCTTTTTCCTTCTTTTGCCAGATTCGCGCTTTCTCCGGAAGCAGGTCGTGAATAGTTCAGTGCTCACAACGAAAACCTGGCTGCTCCTGATAGCAGCCGCCCTGTTGGTAGCCGCAGGACTCTTGAACTTTGTCCAGCGGGCGCAGCATGAGACTCCACCATGGGACGGCGTCACTTGGATAGACACAAAACAGGGGATTGTTGCGGAAACTATTGAACCAAGGTCAGCCGGAGAACTCGCTCGCCTCTTGCCAGGTGATCGACTCGTAGCGGTCAGTCTCAATGACAACAGATATGAGGAGGTTATACGCGCCGATGATGTTCAGATTTATCTTGATCAGGCGCGTGTGGGAGGCTCGATACATTATCTAATCGAGCGTCCTTCGTATCCTGAGGAAAGTCGTTTTTATTATGCAGATCTTGATAATCTGGGTGCAATTCACCAATGGACACCGCGGGACGTCTACATCAACCTAATTGGAGTCGTATACCTGATCGTCGGCTTCTTTGTGCTGTTCAAACAAGGGGGAAGCGCTCCGTTCGCTCAACATTTTGCTGCCTTATGCCTGGCTGCGTTCGTTTTCCATTTTTACGTTCCGGTTGGCACTTATCGTGATTTAGACCTGGGTGTGGCATTTCTACGGAATTCTGCTTTCATTGTTTTCGCACCACTCTTCCTGCATTTCTGTGCGCTCTATCCTACGCGCCAACACCTCTTCGACAGCAGACGTTGGCTGACAGGCTTGCTCTACCTGCCTGCGATTCTTTTGCTTGGCATAGCCAGTTATGTTTTTCTCGGAAACTTCATAGCGAACACTACCCCCGGATTAAGTGATATCCCAACAGTGTCGGCGAACTTTGTGGGCGCGTTCTATAAGATAAGCTTCGCGCATTTTCTTACCGCGCTGATTGTTAGTGCCACCTTGTTAGTGCGAACTCTACTGAAGTCTCAGAGCACTGTCGTTCGCCAACAACTGAAATGGGTCGTTTGGGGTTCCCTGCTCGCCATAGCTCCCTTCACCCTTCTCTACGCAGTTGGCTATCTATTGGGCGCTCGTCATGATCCATGGTTGACCGACGCGGCTGTTTTGCCGTTGGTTCTAATACCTCTCGCCTTCGGCTATTCAGTTGTTCAGTATCGTTTAATGGACGTAGAACTAGTCGTGCGCCGCGTCTTTGTATACGCGCTGACCACTTTGGCGATTGCGGTCATGATTGGCTCAGTTGTGTACGTGGCTGGCCTATACGCTCTCGGAAGCAGCCAGGATTTCGATTCAGGTGAGATCACTCTTCGGGTCGTCGTTGCTATTGTGGCGATGGCGGCTATTGTGATGGTCGCGGCTCCAGTCAAGAACTTCCTTCAAGAACAGGTGGATCGGCTTTTCTATGGAGAGCGGTACGACATGCGTAATAGTCTGCTCGATTTTGGTCGCACTCTCTCGGCTACCACTGCTCTGGAACCATTGCTCGACTCCCTAGTAAGCAGGCTCCAGGAGGTGATGAATGTAGGAAGAATTGCGATCTTCATAGAAGATAGAAATTCCAGGTTGGGTTATAGAGTGGCTCGCAGCTTTGGACTTGATTCTGAGATCGTTGTGCCTCCGGATTTTCGCGAGATGATCCGCGTACGATCCGCTGCTAACGGAGTAGTTCGCGCTGACGATCTTGACCTGAACCCGGAAATGAGCGGCTTTGTAAGGCGTTCTTTGCACTATTACGTTCCCTGTGTGGTTCGCGGCCGAATGGTAGCTGTAATTGGTTTGGGACGCTCCGCCGATGGCGCTCTGCTTTCGTCCGAAGATGTCGAAATCCTGAGAACCGTTTCAGGGTACGTTGCTGTTGCGATCGAGAACAGCCTCCTTTATCAAGAACAACAGGAACGGGCTTCGGAGTTGAAGCTCCTTAAGGAGTTCAATGAATCCATCATTGAATCAATTAATGTCGGCCTTCTCGCAGTAGACCTCGATGGCAGAGTTACTCGACTTAATTCCGCACTGGAAAAGATTCTTGATCTCAAACGCGATGAAGCAGTGGGTCAGCGCGTTGAGGATCTGTTCTCCGAAGACTTTGCTGACACGCTCTGGCAGGTATTGGGAAATGATCGTTGGCACATGAAGGAGATTCGCCATATCTACAAGCTGCATACAGCAACTTGTGCCGGCCGAACTCTGGTTCTAAATATTGCACTCGCTCCGCTCCAGGATGGGCAGGGTCAGACGGGTGCACTTGTGGTCCTCGAAGACGTAACTGCTCGCATCCGACTGGAAGAACAGCTTCAGCAACGAGAAAAACTTTCTTCTATCGGTTTGCTTGCGGCTGGAGTCGCTCACGAGGTGAACACTCCACTGACAGGAGTCTCTTCTTACTCACAGATGCTGCTGGGAATGCTTCCTGAGACCGACCCCAAGCATGCTCTTATTCAAAAAATTCGACGGCAGGCTGAACGTGCAACGAATATTGTAAACAACCTCCTAAACTTCTCTCGGACGGGCAGTGCTACACAGTTTACCGAGATAGATATTCACAGGGTCCTTGATGACACGTTGCAATTGCTGGAGCCTCAACTACGCCGGAATCAAATTGAGATCGTTCGCGCCTACGCTCCTGAATCTCAAAAGGTTTTTGGCAACAGTGGGAAACTTCAGCAGGTGTTTACAAACTTACTGCTAAATGCCCGTGACGCCATCCCTGATGGTGGCCGCATCACTATTTCAACCGCAGGCGATGATGACAACTCTTTTGTTATTGAGATTTCTGATACAGGAATCGGTATTGCTCCTGAAAATGTGGCCAAAATTTATGACCCCTTCTTTACTACAAAAGGAGTGGGCCGTGGAACAGGTTTAGGGTTGGCGGTCTCCTACGGGATTGTCCAGGAGCATTCGGGACATATCAACGTAGAGAGCACACCCGGACAAGGAACCATTTTCCGTATTACATTGCCCATTACCCAAGCGCGACCACGGTTGCAAGCGGTTGGGGATTAGTAAACTGCATCGAACTTCTGAAAAGGCAACAGCAATTCGGCCACAGCGCTGTTTTTGCGACGCCTTTTGTTTTATGTCTGGTTCTCGCCTACACTAGCTATTCTTTTGAATAATTGTGGCTGTAAAGACTGAAAGACGTATGGGTAAAAAGGGGTCTGTGCTCGTCGTTGACGACGAAGAAATAATGCGCGAGGTGCTCGAGACTCTTCTCACATCAGAAGGGTACCGAGTTGATTTGGCGAAGACCGGCGAGGAAGGCTTGGAAGCTTACGGCCGCCGAGCTTATGACGTTGTGCTACTCGATGTATCGATGCCAGGAATTGGTGGCCTCCGAGCTTTGGAAGAAGTTCTAAAGATTGATCCCGAAGCCGTGATCGTAATGATTACGGCGTATGCAACATTCGATACAGCAATCGCCGCCTGGGAGCGTGGCGCCTTTGGGTGTATACGAAAGCCCTTTCAAAACGAACAAATTACCGCAACTGTAGCTGCCGGAATTAAACGTCGACGTAAGGAGGAAGAACGACGCACCCTCCGACGTGCTATGAGTCGAGTAGTGGACCGAGGGGCCATTGTGGGCCGCTCTGATGCTATGCAAGAAGTCTTTCGCCTGGTTGAACAGGTTGCTCCAGCGCGTTCGACAGTTCTTATTACTGGTGAAAGCGGTACCGGTAAAGAGTTAATCGCGAAAGCCATTCACGAAGCAAGTCCGCGCTCCGGGAAAGCTTTTGTAACTGTTAATAGTTCAAACATTCCTTCCGAACTGCTCGAATCGGAGCTTTTCGGACACACACGTGGAGCTTTTACCGGGGCCGTAGCAGCTAAGAAGGGCCTCTTTGAAGTTGCAGATGGAGGCTCAATCTTTCTTGATGAGATCGGTGATATTCCCCCTGAAACACAAGTGCGACTTCTACGTGTAATTCAGGAACGGGAGTTCACCCCCCTAGGTGACACAACGCCGCGAAAAGTTGATGTCCGAATCATCGCAGCGACAAACATCGAACTGAAGGAAGCAGTTAAACAGGGGACCTTCCGAGAAGATCTATATTACCGTTTGGCAGTTGTGCCTATTGAGTTACCCGCTTTGCGTGATCGTCGTGAGGATATCCTGCCGCTGGCTCAGCATTTCATCAGAAAGTATAACGAGGAGAATGGCAGACAGGTATCAGAACAGATTGCTCCCGAAGTTCTTGCTCTACTTGAAGTTTATTCCTGGCCGGGCAATGTTCGGGAACTCGAAAACGCTGTCGAACGAGCAGTGGTCATAGCCCCTGGTAATGAGATATCACGTGAGTGTTTGCGCCCAGAGATCAGTGATCCTGAATCAGTGGTTAGTCTTTCGAACGAAGGAGCTAGCGCTTCTGTCCAGGATATTGGCCGCGGCATAAACTTCTATGACGAGGTGCGGCGTTTTGAAATTGACCTAATTCGTCGGGCTCTAGACCAAACTGGCGGGCACCAATCGAGGGCAGCAAGATTGTTAGGGATGAACGCTACCACTCTCAACTCGAAGATAAAGACGTACAACATAAATCTTCGCTAAATGAACTGAAGTTCTTCTCACCCACAACATCCTTTTCTGAACGCAGCAGGGACCGCCTGCTCAGTGCGAAACCTAACAGACGCTCTCCTTTAGCGCTGCTAGAATCTCCTAAACCACCCCCTTTCAGTCCCTTTCGAAACCCACGCTCAGTTCGAGCTGCAATGTGGGCTACCTGGGAATACTTGGGAGACCGAGCAATGGAGCGACGATCTTTCCTGTCTTGGCTGATTACTGGTACTGGACTCATCATCGCAGGAATTACTGGGCTTCCAGCATTGGTAATGCTTCTGTCATCGACGTTTCGTACCCGCGGTCCCACATGGCGGCCGCTTGGAAGCCTTAGTGAATTTGAACAGGGAGAAGTCCGACGTGCCACAGTGCCGATTCCGCAAGAGTCTTGGGCAGCGCGACTCGACGAGAAGGCTGTGTACGTTTGGCGTTCCGGCGAAAGCGAGGTTGTAGTCTTTTCCCGCAACTGTACCGATCTTAGTTGCCCAGTGAGATGGGATCCAGGCAGCGAGCGTTTCTTTTGCCCTTGCCATGGCGGCATTTTTGCTAAAGACGGTACTAATTTGGAAGGGCCACCCCCCCGCCCCCTGTGGCGATACGAGACGAGGATCACAAACGGAGTAATCGAAATCGATCTTGCTTCGCTCCCACCCATCACATGAACACTATAGTTCCGAGTCCCAAGGTTAAAACAAAAATTTCAAGCAGCGAAAGTTATGCGTTCCAAACTGGAGCAGTTAAAGGCGTGGGTGCTTGATCGTTTTGGACTCCGTTCAATAGATCAGGCCGTACTGCGCCGCAAAGTGCCTAAGACGCCTTGGTATTACGGCGATGGCGCTTCACTGTTCACGCTGTTTGGTGTACTCGCCTTAACCGGTGCGGCAATGGCATTCTTCTATTCACCCACGCCAGAAACTGCTTACGCAAGCGTTCGCTATATCACTGATGAAGCGCCTCTCGGTTGGTTCGTGCGAGGACTGCATTACTGGGCCGCGGGATTGATGATGGTGATGGCCTGGTTCCACCTGTTTCGAGTCATCATGGTTGGCGGCTACAAGTTTCCGCGGGAAGGCACATGGTTAATTGGTGTCCTTCTCCTTTTCTGTATCTTCACCATGGCCTTTATCGGGTACCTGCTCAGATGGGATGAGAATGCTGTCTACGCAACAACACTCGTGCTGCATATGTTTAAGCGGACTCCTTTCATTGGGGAGTGGCTAGTTCGCTTAATACAAGGCGGAGAAGAACTGGGGGCCCGAACCTTATCTCGGGTTTTCGCTGCTCACGTGATCTGGTTTCCAGCGCTGATGCTGATGTTGATCGGTTATCACCTGTACCTCGTCATCACAAAAGGAGTGACCTCTCGGGCGGAAAAAGAACAACCTGTGATTGCCCCGGAACTCCAAGAAGAGATAGTCAAGCACGAAATCGAACAAGGTGAAGAGTTCTATCCCGTGACAGTAGCCAAGTCAGGTCTAATGTCGCTTATTGTTTTCTTTATTGTTGTTGTACTGGCGCTTACTATCTCCCCACCCACTTATCGGGAAGCGAATCTGGTGGAGCCTTCCATGCCACAGGAGGAATGGTGGTACTGGTGGTTCAGCGGTCTGATTGCCCTAGTGCCCAGTGTAATAGCTCCTTCAATGGCCCTTGTCCTGCCATTACTTCTATTCATAACACTCGTCTTATTGCCTTTCATTGATCGCAATCCGTATCGAGGAATTAGTTTCAAGCGGCGCCCGGTGGTAATGAGCGTCGTGGTGGTAAGCATCTGTGTGCTGATTTGGCTGTCGGTTCAAAGAGTTCGTTCTCCATGGACCGGCTGGCCCACAGGTGAACTGCCACCTGTTCCCGCGGGCGTTGTGCTTTCACCTACGGGAGAAGAGGGCCGAGTCATTTATAACCAGTATGGTTGCAACAGTTGCCATGCTATAGCGGGTCATGGTCCTCAAATCGGCCCTGATATTCAGGAGATCAGCGAACTTTACACTCGGGATCGAATAGTGACCGGCATCCTCGCGCCACCAGCTAACTCATCCATGCCGCTAAACTACGGCGAACGGATGACACCAGATGAAGTAGAAAAGCTTGTTCAATTTATCGAGGAACTGTCAGGCTCACACCCATCGAGTTTGGAAGAGACCACAGGAGCTGCCGGACGATGATTAGATTCTGCAACGGCAAAGCTGATTTCGTACTCGTTGCTGTTTCAGGCCTCTTCGTAAGCGGCTGCACTGGAGTGCAATCGGCACTCGATCCCCGAAGTAGTCAGGCCTCGAAGATTGCAGTGCTATGGTGGGTTATGCTGGCCATCGGCACATTGATCTTCCTTGGGGTGATTGCACTCACGGCTGCGGCTGTTACCAAAAGAGGGCCCGAAGGGGGCCTAAGTCCCAACCACAACAGGAATTTGGTTCTCGCTGGTGGCGTTATTATTCCTGTCGTTGTTTTGACCGGGCTGCTTATCTACAGCGTCTTGATTAGCCGAGCCATTACGACAGAGCCGCCCAACTTCCCTGTAACCGTAGAAATAATCGGACATCAGTGGTGGTGGGAAATAAATTATCTGGACAGTGATGGTACGCACATAGCCAGGACCGCTAACGAAATCCACATCCCAGTGGGTATGCCGGTGAGATTCATTCTAAAGTCTGCCGACGTAATCCATAGCTTCTGGGTTCCGAACCTTCACGGAAAGACTGATCTAATACCGGGCCAGATTAATCACAGTTGGTTTCAAGCTGAGGCACCGGGTCGCTTTCGCGGTCAATGCGCGGAGTTTTGCGGCTTGCAGCACGCGCTTATGGCATTTTGGGTTACGGTTGAATCGCTGGATGAATTTGAAGCTTGGATAGCACGGCAACGAGAAGCGGCTATTGAACCTACTACCGCAACGGCTATCCAAGGTCGAGATATCTTTCTATCAACTTCTTGCGTTAACTGCCACACCATCAGAGGAACACACGCAAATGCGGCAATTGGTCCCGATCTAACTCACGTAGCCAGCCGGCAGACACTCGGAGCGGGAACCCTTCCAAACACTCGCAACCAGCTTGAGCAATGGGTGAGAGATCCTCAGCGGATCAAGTTTGGCGTTCTGATGCCACCGTCGGAGCTTGATGAAGATAGCTTCCGAGCAGTTATCGATTACCTCGAGAGCCTGAAATGAGCGAACCCGACACTACCACCAGAGAAATCTCTCCGCTTGATCCACAAAAGGAGGCGGAGAACCTGGCAATCCTCCAACGTACATGGGCATCGCCACGCGGTTTTTGGGGATGGTTTACACCTGTCAATCATACGCAGATAGGAAGGCGGTTCATCATTACCGCATTCATCTTTTTTCTTCTCGGCGGCGTACAGGCGCTGCTGATGAGAATTCAGCTTGCTCACTCTGAACTTAGTTTTATCAGCCCGGGCTTGTACAACCAATTGTTCACAATGCATGGCGCAACCATGATGTTTCTATTTGCCGTCCCCGCATTGGAAGGATTCGGAATCTACCTCGTTCCTCTCATGATTGGTACCCGTGATATGGCATTTCCGCGTTTGAACGCCTTTGGCTATTACGTTTATTTGATTGCTGGAGTGGTTCTTTACGCCGCACTATTCCTTAACGTTGCACCCAATGCGGGATGGTTTAATTATGTTCCGCTGGCTAGCAAACGCTTCTCTCCGGATCTCGGGATTGATTTCTGGGTCACGATGATAACCTTCATCGAGATCTCAGCACTCGTTGCCGCCGTCGAATTGGTCGTCACAATCCTAAAGTTACGCGCTCCGGGAATGTCTTTGCACCGCATGCCGCTCTTCGTCTGGGCCATTCTGGTAATGTCTCTAATGATCATTTTTGCAATGCCCGCGATTATTGTGGCAAGTGTGATGTTGGCTCTGGACCGAACAATTGGCGCCATGTTTTTCGATCCGCTAATGGGTGGGCTACCGCTACTGTGGCAACACCTCTTCTGGTTTTTTGGTCATCCAGACGTTTACATCATTCTGGTGCCAGCTCTGGGAATAGTATCCTCGATTGTTGTGACCTTCGCACGAAGACCTGCCTACGGATATAGCGCCATGGTTGTAGCTCTGGTTGCAACTGGGCTCATCGGCTTCGGTTTATGGGTTCATCACATGTTTACGACAGGGCTGCCGCATCTGGGTATGAGCTTTTTCACAGCAGCTAGCATGATGATTGCTATTCCTACAGGAGTACAAATCTTCTGCTGGATTGCAACCCTCTGGGGAAGTAGTCCCCGTTTTGAAACTCCCTTGTTATATGTTTTAGGTTTTATATTCGTTTTTGTACTTGGCGGTTTGACGGGAGTGATGATTGCTTCTGTGCCGTTCGATATGCAAGTGCACGACACGTTCTTCATTGTGGCCCATTTTCATTATGTGCTGATTGGAGGTTCTGTCTTTCCTTTAATCGCAGGAGTCTATTTTTGGTTTCCCAAAATGACTGGGCGCCTGATGGATGAGTCGCTCGGTAAGTGGAGTTTTTGGCTCCTCTTCATCGGCTTCAATGTCGCTTTTTTCCCGATGCATAACCTGGGACTTATGGGAATGCCTCGAAGGATCTACACCTATCTGTCTGGACTGGGGTGGGAAGGCTTAAACCTCTTGGCGACGATTGGAACTTCGGTCATTGCAATCAGTATCCTGATTTCGCTGATCAATGCGGTATGGAGTTATAAGCGAGGGCGAGTGGCAGGTGATGATCCGTGGGGTGGTGACACACTCGATTGGGCTACGTCATCCCCAGTCCCTTCTTACAATTTCCTCTATATACCCGTTGTTCAAGATCGCTGGGCTCTATGGGAACGAAATAAACATGAAGATAAACCTGTGGTAGTAGGAGGACGGACGGACCGTCGTGAAGTGCTCGTTACATCAGTCGTGGACGCAGAGGTTCAGGCTAACGTAGTTTTGCCGGGCAATTCTGCCTGGCCGTTCCTGCTCGCCGTGTGCGTAAGCATTGCATTCCTGGGCGTAATCTTCAGCGTATGGTGGTTTGTGATAGGCTTCTTCCTTAGTTTTGCTGTGATTGTTGCTTGGAACTGGCCGGGAACGGAGGAACGATTGCCGCCCTGGAAAGAGAAGAAATCTTCGTCATGAGCAGCGAGGTAGAACAGCGGTTTTCGACTTACGGTGGATTGGTCAAACTCTGGGCCGCCTGGATCATCGCTCCAATAGCATGGGCCCTACACATGCAAGTTAGCTACCTACTTGTTCCTTGGGTTTGCACTACAGGCATGAGGTTCGCCCTTCACTTGACCACTATACTCGCTCTTCTCGCCGCCGCTACCGGAGGTTTCATTGCGTGGCGCTGTTGGAGAGAGATACATCACCACGATACGAACGCAGCCTCAGTAGTGCTCCGGCGAACGCGGTTTCTTGCAGTGGTGGGATTGCTAGTGAGTTCCCTGTTTTTCGTCGTGATTGCAGTTCAGGGGTTGCCGAACTTTTTTCTTGACGCCTGTCAATAATTTTCACCAGAACTAAGGTAGAATCCCATCTGATAGTTAAGTGAACTTAACCGGGAGGTATTCCGCTTCATAAGGAGCAACGTAAGGTGCGAAGACGTGAAGGTGATGGTTGTCCCATAGCTGGGGCCCTGCAGTTAATTGGTGATAAGTGGACGATGCTTGTGGTTCGGGATCTCGTCTTGGGTCCGAAGCGAACCACCGAGCTTCTCGCCGGACTTTATCCGATTAGCAGTCGCACGCTAGTAGGTCGATTGCGCGATATGGAGAAGGACCATCTTCTCGAGCGCAGAGACTTCGGAGGCAATCCTCCGCACGTTGAGTATGCACTTACTGAGCGAGGACGCAGGTTATTACCTCTTCTCGATGCTCTCAGAGATCTGGGGCAAACAATTGGATGCAATGAGTGTGACGATCGAAAAGAACGCCTCGGAAGTTATTGTGCAAGTTGCTACCTGAATCAGGAATTCACTCGCCCATTCTCTCGATCAACGCCGCAAAGAGTTCGGGATGATTCAATCGTCTTGTTGTGAAGTTGCAGCAATTAAGTCTTTCTTAGGCACGAGTTCCGGCCTATTGGGAATCAGAGTACCTTCTGGAGTAATGATAGCTTCATGGTCAGCAGTAATGTGCTCTCCTTCTATAGTGACCTCGTCACCAGAAGGCATTGCTATCGGCAAATGATCGAGAAATCTCTCTGCGTCCAAGGCTGCCATACACCCTGTTCCAGCCGCCGTCACCGCCTGTCTGTAGACCGAGTCCTGAACGTCGCCACACGCGAAAACACCGGGAATGTTGGTAGCAGTCGAGCGGCCCGACGTTTTAATGTAACCGACCTCATCCATGTCGAGCTGACCTACGAACAGCTCAGTATTAGGTTTATGCCCGATTGCTACGAAAACACCTGACACCGGGAAAACTCGCTGTTCTCCCGTCTCGACGTTGTGAAGATGTACGCCAGTAACCCCTTCATTCATCTGACCCAGTATCTCTTTGACCTCGGTGTTCCAGATGAATTCAATCTTCTCGTTAAGGAAGGCCTTGTCTTGCATAATCTTTGACGCTCGCAGTTTGTCGCGTCTATGAACAACGTATACTCGTGAGGCATAGCGAGTCAAAAACGTCGCCTCCTCCATAGCCGTATCGCCACCGCCCACTACTGCAAGCGGCCTGTTACGAAAGGCTGGTAACGGACCGTCGCAGGTTGCGCAAGCTGAGACCCCATTCCCACCAAAACCAACTGGGACCTTGGCTTCGCCTGGAATCCCAAGCCATTTGGCTGAAGCGCCAGAAGCGATAATCAGCGTTTCGGCCTTAATAGTGAGTTCATCGGTGTAGAGCGTGAATGGGCGCTCGCTCAGATCTACCTCTCTGATCCATGCTTCCATGAAATCAGTTCCAAAGCGTTCGGCTTGTTTCCGGAACTCTGCCATTAACTCTGGACCCTGAATCCCTTGGGAGAACCCGGGGTAATTCTCAACTTCGGTGGTTATCATTAGCTGACCACCCGGCGTGGTCTGCTTCTCCCCATCAGGGGGAGCATCAATCAAAAGAGGTCTAAGATTAGCGCGAGAGGAATAGATAGCCGCAGTCAGACCTGCTGGACCTGAGCCGATAATTACAACGTGCCTGTGAAGTATTTTAGGTTTCATGCTAGGGGTTTTTTCCTTTATGGAAGCTGAAATAGCGCGCCTGATTTCAACAGGAGTATAGCCTTTTCGGCTAAGCGTATAGTATAACTATGGTTACTCAAGTAGTCGAACCAGGGGTTTGTCGCATTCTAGGCGAATAGGCCAAAAGAAACAGGAGAGTTTTTGAAACCAGGTAGCGTTCCCCAGACGATATCTACCATTGCCGTAGTTGGCGCTGGCACGATGGGTCACGGCATTGCCCAAGTTGCTGCCGCGGCAGGATATAAGGTCATAATTCAAGATCTCGATCAGCCTACTTTGGCTCGAGGAATCCAGGCTATTGAACGCAATCTCGCCAAAGGTTTGAGCCTGGGGAAGCTCAGTCAGGACGAACGCGATCGCACTCTACAACAGATTCACGGCACCACGCGACTGAGCGAACTGGCAACCGCTCAGCTGTTCATCGAAGCTGTTCCGGAAAGGCTGGATTTAAAGCAACGCATACTTAGCGACGTAGAGGCACTTTCCGACCAGCCGTGTATCTTTGCCAGCAATACTTCATCACTTTCAATCACTGCCATTGCCAGTGTCTCGAAGCAGCCGGAGAATGTGGTAGGCATGCATTTTTTCAATCCGGTACACATTATGCGGCTCCTCGAAATCGTAGTCGGTAAAGCTACCGGCGACGAGACAATTGCCAAGGTTGCCGAAGTTGGACGCCGCATGCGAAAAGAGACCATTACTGTTCAGGATATACCCGGTTTCGCCTCGAGTCGGTTAGGAGTCGCGCTCGGGCTTGAGGCGATGAGGATGCTCGAACAAGGAGTGGCAAGTGCGACTGATATTGATAAAGCTATGGAGCTCGGATATAACCATCCGGTTGGGCCATTAAGACTTACTGATTTAGTGGGACTGGACGTAAGACTCGATATCGCCGAATATCTTTACCGCCAGTTGAGATCCGAGAGCTTTCGTCCGCCGGCAATCTTGAGGCGCATGGTAGAAGAGGGAAAGCTGGGAAAGAAGACTGGCGAAGGCTTTTACAGCTGGAACAAGAACTCGGAAAGCGCTGCCGCGCGCCTTCCTACATGAGCGAGATAGTCTACTGTGTTGAGACCTATGAGCACCCCGTACAACAATGAAGAGAGACGATTTGCGTTAAGGATGGCGCTGCGACTACCGATTGTGGTTTCAGGGCGAGCAGAGGAGGGTTCCGCATGGAGCGAGCCTACTGAGACTGATGATATTTCAACGTCAGGGGCTCTTTTTCACCTCAACCAGAAAGTCAGCCGCGGAGATCGTCTTTATTTGCGGGCTCACCGCCCAGATGGCGGCCCTATCGAAGTAACTGCAATCGTTGTTCGAACGGCGCCAGCAATCTATGGAACCGCCCGAGTCGGAGTACAGATTGCTGAGCCCACCGAGAACTGGTTGAGGCTATTTGTCTCCTGGGTAGCCGATGAACAACCTGCCACCAACGAGCCGAATTCTCCCACCTCGGAATGAACGGATAGCTTGCGACAACAACCTGCTGGATTGGCGTTGACGATTCTGGAGTCACACTCTACGATTCTGCTTGTCCTAATCACCAACAACTCTGGAGCTAACGCATGTCACAATCTTTTGCGACAATTCTGCTTGAACGCATTGATCGCATCGCGCTAATCACCATAAATCGGGCCGAGAAGAGGAACGCTCTTAACATACAAACTCGCGAAGAAGGCGCGCTACTTTTGGACCAACTGCGCGAGGATGAGTCGATTGGGGTAGTGATTTTCACCGGGGCTGGCGATAAAGCTTTCATTGCCGGCGCGGATATTGCCGAGTTTGCTGGACGTACAGCCATTACTCAACGTGAAGTGATGTCACGTCGTTCGCTTTTCACCGCCATTGACAGTTTCCCAAAGCCCGTTATCGCGATGGTCAATGGATATTGCCTGGGAGGTGGCTGTGAGTTAGCGTTAGCCTGTGATATTCGGATTGCAAGTGAAAACGCAATGTTTGGTCAACCGGAGATTAATCTTGGAATTATCCCTGGGGGCGGTGGGACTCAGCGATTGACTCGGCTGATTGGGGAAGGCAAAGCAATGGAACTGATCCTAACTGGCGACATCATCGACGCCCAAACTGCTTTTAAGATCGGTTTAGTTAATCATGTTGTTCCTTTCGATCAATTGCGGACAAAGACGCTCGAGGTTGCCACAAAGATTTCCGAAAAGAGTCCCATAGCTCTGCGCTTGGCGAAGGAAGCAGTTAAGCTGGCTTCACGCTCGAATCTGGATGAAGGACTTAAACGGGAAGTAGATCTCTTCGCGCTGTGCTTTTCAACTGAAGACAAGGATGAAGGTGTGGCCGCATTTCTAGAGAAGCGAAAGCCGCAGTTTAAAGGTAGGTAATTGGAGAGCGGCGCGCCGCTTAAAGGTTTCGAGTTGTTTCGAGTGGAAAGTTCTCTCGATCTAATAGTGCTTCGCTACCTCATTACGTTCGCAGGCATCATCTTCGCTGCCGTTGGTGGCGTGATCGCATATCGTGCCTGGTTTATCGATCCCACGGC